>DYFG01000236.1 GCA_020725315.1 Nitrosotalea sp. | reverse complement strand
ATTAGGTGTAATTCAAAATGAGAAAGTAATTAACCAACTTTTAACCTGTCTGAAAGATAACAACCCGGAAATTCAATATAAAGCGGCATATGCTTTGGGGGATCTTAAAGCACAAACTGCAGTTGATTCATTAATAATGCTTTTAGAGGATAATGATATAGGTGTCCGAAAATTCGCGGCAGAAGCACTAGGAAAGATTGGTGATAGTAGAGCTATTGAGGCTCTTTTGTTGTCTGCCCAATACGATTCTTCAAGTTTTGTTCGTGAATATGCTATTCAGGCATTAGGAGAGATAGGAGATACAAAATCGTTAGATCAGGGATATTGTTACCCCTATTTATTTAACATTTTTCACCTCATTTAAAATGAAATTCAAGAATTTTATTGTTCAACCACGGTACCTTTGGATTAATTCCTTTGCTTTTGAGTTTCTCGTTCAGGTCTTTGAACAGGGGCACGAGTTCAGCCGGGTATCGGTAGTAAGTGACGTGGATCTTTTCACCTTTTGACCGTACAAAGGCTTCGATATTCATGAATTTCTCGAATATCCCCTCTATCTCCATTTTAGCGTAATCTCCGCCAATATCTCTTCTTAAGCAGCTTACAGTGCAGTAGCCCACGAGTTTTATCGCAAGCATTGCTGCGATTTTGTTCTCGAGCTCGGTTCCTGGCAGTTTGTCTACATCCAGGAAGATAACTTCTTTGAGAAAGTTCTCTATTCCCCATCGTTTTCCGTAGATAGTCACCGTACTCTCTTCTGGGCTTTCCTCGTCATTTGTCAAGTAGCCGTGGTATTTCTCTTCCCCATCCTCCCGGAACCAGATCACAATTAGTCTTGCTTCTCCCTGATAGTTTCTTAGCGAGGTGTGTATAAAGGTGATTTTTCTTCCATCAGCCATTTCCCGGAATTGTTCCACGGGTATTGACTTCATCTCTTCTACACGATTTTGAAAGAGTTTGAGAAGAGTCACGTATTTTATCCCCATCTCTTTGTCGATATAGTCCAAAAGGGAGCCCACAGAATTGTTCCGCATCTAATGTCTTCACTTTATCCAAGAAATCGTGGAAAAAGCTGGGATCCGGCAGTTTGCCCAATCCTGCGAAAACTGCGAGACCTTGGTCCGTCACATTCTCAACCCGGCTTATCCGCTTCTTGCCCACAATTCCCAGATGGAGCAATGCTAAAACCGCTTTCTCGACAGGAATGCCGCTCTGCTTCTCCACTCTTAGGGCGTTGATCTTCTCCATGATCCCCAAATGGAGAAGATAAGGGACAAGGAGAAAGCTTCCACCATAGAATGTGTGAAAACCGTCTTTCAAGGCTTTATCAAGCTCCCTTTTTATTTCATCTGGATTCCGGTTGTATTTTGACCTCTCATTTCTCTGGCTATTCGAGTCGCTTTTCTCCAGAAGTATGGGGTTCAAGCTTTCCGCTTCTTTTTTTGTATATAAAGTATAACTTCCTTCCATTTTATTGTTCCTAACTAAGGACAATCT
>DYFG01000026.1:7947-16461 GCA_020725315.1 Nitrosotalea sp. | reverse complement strand
AAAATAAGGGGCTGCAAAGAGCCTGCTCGCACTGTTTTGCTCCTGAAAGAGAATGTGAAAAGATAAATCAGTCAAATCTTGAAATATCATGGTTCTAAGGAATACGTCGATCCATAATATCAACCACTCACCAATTCCATAAATCGTAACGCATCGTCATACATCGTATCGTTATTAAAGAGCACATAGACCTGGGAGCTCCTCGCCTCCAAACATTTCTCATATAACCTCTTTAAGTCATCATCCGTGTAAGTATACCGACACATCCTTTTGCCAGGCGGGGATCCGTGTAACCTGAAATAAGCAAAAACAGAAGTAACAGGGGCTTCTGCAAATGGATCCACGCAATGAATAAGATCGAGCGCGTTGCATAAATTCGCTATGGTCTTCCTATCCCACTTCCCTCGTTGCTCCCATACCATCGTTACATCTTTCCTGTCTCTGTCTATGGCGCGAAAAAAATCCCGCATATTCGTTATATTCGCATCCTTCTCTTTGAAGCTTGCGGGAGATTGAAAAACGACTATTTTTGCATCCAGCGCTTTTCGTATCTCATTTGTAACGACCCATGCCTCAAACACGTTATCCGTCGGTCTGAAGAACCCATACCTGTCCACTTCGTTCTCAGCTACTTCTATTCTCGCCTTTCGATACGTGGGGCTGGTGGGCTCGTGTGTAATCAACTGCCATGCTTTAACGGTGAATTCAAACTCTTCTGGTGCACATAGTCGCCAATTTTCCGCAGTGATTTTCTTCATGGGCCTGTAAAAAGTCGTTTGCACCTCTAATAACCGCAGATTGGTAAATACAATATCTTGAGACCGTGTGAAGCCACAAACGCCCACTTTAACTTTGACCATCCTACGATGAATCAAAATACTTTATGATTTATAGTTATATCTAATCAATAATAACAAAAGGCGATAAAAATGGGGGCGATATTGCGTGTTCAGGGGCTCTGTAAGCGGTATGAATTATCAACGATAGGTAAGAAATTGGTAGCGCTGGATGATGTATCCTTCGAGGTAGCAAAGGGCGAGACGCTGGGGATAATTGGAAGAAGTGGAGCAGGTAAGACAACATTGCTTCGCATGCTTCGTGGTTATGAGAAGTTCGACGAAGGGGTCATCGAACTGGATGGTGTTCGGGTAACGCCTGACTCATCCTATGCGGAGTTTAGAAAGCTTCGCGAGATGACTGCTTTTCATCTCCAGCGCTCTTTCGCACTCTATAATATCTCGGTGATAGACAATGTAATAAAACGGTTACGAGCAAAGCAAGTAGGCTATGAAGAGATACCGGAGTTTGAGGCTGATTACGAGGAGTTAAAGCAAGAAGCATTTAAAATACTTGACCTCGTTGGGCTGCGTGACAAATGGAATCATCTCTTCACGATTTTGAGTGGTGGTGACAAGCAACGGGTTTTGCTTGCCCGCCAGCTTGCGAAAAACCCCTCTTTATTACTGCTCGACGAGCCTGGCACGATGTCAGACCCCCTGACGAGGAGATATCTACTCGACAGTGTGAAAAGGGTGAAAGAGCGAACAGAACTGAGTATTTTGCTCGTCTCGCACATGCCCCAGGTGCATAGATATCTTTGCGAGAGGATGCTCATGCTGGATAAAGGGAAGGTTGTAAAGGAAGGCGATACGGAGCGTGTGATTGAGAAGTTCTTAGCGCCACTTGAGCCGGTAAGACCTTTAGCTCCGGTAAGGGATGGGAAGGACATGGTGCTCTGGGTTGACGGCGCCTGGAAGAAGTATGATTTGGTCACCAGTCGTACATTGATACGAACGATTGAAATGCAGGATCTTAATATCAAGGTACCACGGGGGGATATACTCGGGATAATTGGTCCATCAGCAATGGGAAAGACGGTACTCATGCGGCTATTGAGCGGCTTTGAGAAGCCTGATAATGGCTATATTCTGATCAGAATAGGGACGGTGGACTATGCTAATATCGCGGAATATGGGGGAAGGTCAATAGAGGCACGTAGTAAATTGGGCATTGTTCATCAAGAGTTCGCACTTCCCCCTCACCAGCTCGTTCAGGACGTCTTTGCTCAAAGGATTGGGTTGAAGAAGTTCGAGATGGTACAAGAGGCGATGGAAAGGGCGAGAGAAGCTGGTATAAGTGACGTCACCCTTGATATTCTTTTACGACTTGCAGACATGCCGGAGGAGGAAGCGAAGGGAAGGCTCAGGGAGTTAGGGCTCGATATGGATATATTGGATGAACTGTTCCCGAGATTACCAGCCGAGGAGACCTCACGAGTTGCTAAACCGTACCTCAACGCAGTTAATCTACCTGAAGAGATATTCACGCGTTATATCTCTGAGATGAGTATGGGTGAGGAGATAAGGCTTGCAATTGCTGCTCTCATGGCTTCAAACTGTGAAATTCTGCTATTAGACGAGCCTTTTGGTGACGTCGATCAGATTTCATTGCGTATTGTAACCAATTCGCTCAAGGATTTGAACCGTGAGTTCAATACGACCATCTTAGTGGTGAGCCATCAGCTTGACGTAATTAGAGAGCTTGTACACGAAGCGATACTCATAGACGAGGGAAGAGTGGTGATGCGTGGCAATCCGGATGAGGTCTGTGATGCCTTCATCGATCTGAGGTTTAAAGAGCTTGAATAACACGTTCTTTCAAAATCTTTAGTAAACCGTTCTTTTGTGGGGCTCCGCCCCTACTACCCCGAAAACCCTGTAAGGGTTTACCTGCAAGCCCTGTAAGGGCTTAAAAGAAAGGTTTTGCTCCGCTGGTGTAGTTCGGCCAAGCATGCGGGCCTCTCGAGCCCACGACCGGGGTTCAAATCCCCGGCGGAGCATTAGACTAGTCCTCATCTAAAAATGCATCCAGTGTCATACGTTCGTGCTTATCCTCTCTCCCTTTGTGCTCATAGCTCCTCTTCTCGTCTATTATGTGCAGTACGGTGTGCCCACGCTCTTTAAGCGCATCTGCTATGAACCGCCGATGGCATCTGAAGAAGAGCAGTTCAGCGCACATGAGTGCCACTCGTTGTGACGAGGCGAGTTCTTCAACTTTAATCAAACCGTTTTCAAATTCCGCGGTGGTCATATAATCCCGGTAGCCTCCTTTTCGGTAGCCACCGAGCTCTGTAACGTGATGATATGCTATGCCGCTCTGATTCAAACTCGCTTCCAGATTCTCTTGCTTGAAGTGGTTATGTTTGGACGTGGGAAATCGTCTCACATCGATAATCACTTCTATTTGGTATACGTCGAGCACGTGTAAAAACTCATCTATGCTCCTGGTACTCGTCCCGATGGTCAATATCTTCAATTCTTCCGGGCCTCGTTAACGTTAAACCCTTTTTAACACGATCGTGCAGCATGGCATAGAATCAGAACAAGGACTTTATCCGCTTTTACTTCCTTTAAAGAATAACCGCATCAACTCTTGTGCTCCTGCATCCAGTACTCCTAAACCACTCTTCAGTGCGGACAGTTCGTCAAAGCCGCCCTCCTTTTCCTTCCCCTTCTCTCTTACACCCACCTCCGTTTCCCTTTGAGCCTGCGAATCATATATTGCAAATGGTACTGCCTCTTTTGTGTGCGTTCCCACCGACACCGGCGTGTAGTGATCGGGCATAACTAATACTCGGTAGCCATCCTGAGTATCTGCAAATTTCTGCTCCAACCCTTTCAGCACAGTGCCTACGACCAGCGCATCGAAATCTTCAATCGCTTTCACTTTCATATCGATATCACCGAGATGCGCAGCTTCATCCGGCGCTTCTACATGAACCAGTACAAAATTTTTCTCCTCCAAACTGCGCAGCGCATAGTCCGCCTTGCCCTCATAATTCGTGTCAATATATCCGGTAGCGCCAGGCACATCTATGATATCCAAACCCACGCACCTTCCAATTCCTTTTATCAGATTAACCCCCGAGATTACTGAACCATGTACGCCATACAGCGCGCTAAACGCTGGCAGTACCGGCTTCTTACCACCGCCCCACAGCCATACCATATTCGCCTTCCTTGCGTTACGTGCCATCCTCCTCGCATTTACTTCATGCCCCTCCAATATCCGCTTGGAGGAGATCATGACATCCCTAACAATCTCCTCTTTTGGAAGGTTCTCCTCTATCAGGGCACCAATTACGTCATGAGGTGGCACAGACCCCATCTCCTTTCCCTCCCAGAGATCATAATACTCTGATTTGGGTTTGATAACCAGAACATTTCGATAGCTCACTCCGGGATGAAAGGTAAGTTCCCACCCCTTACTTGCCCATTTATCTCTAAATTCTTCATTAAGCGCTTCCATTAAGGCGCTTGCTTCTTCGGTTGTTAGATGCCCCCCACTGTAGTCCACTATTCTTCCTTCGTGCTCTGTTATAAGATTACATCTAAGAGCTCTATCCTCCTCATCGAGGGGTATCTGCATTCCCATCGCTTCTAACGGACCCCTGCCCGTATAATATTGTGCAGGGCAATAGCCAAGAGTAGAGAGGATGGCGATATCACTGCCGGCACCCATTCCTTCCGGTATCGTTTTTACCAAACCACAAATCCCCTCCGTAGCGATGAAATCGAGGTTTGGCGTGGATGCGATTTGGAGAGCTGTCCTGTTACCACGCTCTGGAATCGGATAATCGGCCATCCCGTCCCCTATTAAAATCACGTACTTCATTCCCATACCGCAACAGTATTTAAATCATACTTTCACAATTATAATTGTTGAGGGTACATGGAGACAGATATACCGCTAAGGGATGTAATGGTACGAGAGGTAGTGAAAGGTGATCTCGATCTAACCGTACTGGAAGCGGCGAAGCTGATGAGGAGATATGATGTGGATAGTATTGTAGTGCTTGATCACGGAGACCCGGTGGGAATCGTTACGGAGGGTGATATAATCAGCGAACTGGTAAGTAAGGACGTAAAGCCGAGCGAGGTGAAACTAAAGGACATAATGACCACACCCTTAATAACTGCATCTCCTGGTGACCGCCTCTCAGATATAGCGAAGAAGATGGCGAGGGAACGGATAAGAAAGATCCCAATAATTGAGAATGGCAAGTTGGTTGGGATCGTTGCGGATGTCGATATACTATCAGTATCGTCAGAGATGAATTCGATACTTGCGGAGTTAATAGAGATGAATGTGGACAGAGAAATAGTGGAGATCGAGAGTGAGGGTGAAAGTGTAGGGCAGGGTATCTGCGAGAAATGCGGCAGCTTCTCACATTACCTGGAGATGAAAGCCGGGTTTATGGTATGTGAGAGTTGTAAAGAAGAGCTGGAAATGGAGGGTGTGGACTGACTAATCCCGAATTCCTACCAATGAAACAGAGAATACAGCCTCTGCTTCCGGGAGGTTTGGTGAATCAACTAACCGAGCTATTCTTTTCTCACCTTTTGACTTACGCAGGTATAATCTAAAGGTAGCGGTGTGTCCCACTATATGACCACCTATGGGTCGTGTAGGGTCGCCGAAGAAGGCATCAGGTCTCACTTGCACCTGGTTGGTGATCATCACCACTGCCTTATTGAGGTCTCCAAACCTCAGAGCGTCGTGGAGATGCTTATTTATCTTCTGCTGCCGGTCAGCTAACGTTCCTCTTCCTATATACTCACTTCTGAAATGAGCAGTTGCAGAGTCTATTACCAGTAACCGCACGGGCTTTTCCGTCTCTTTCAACTCCTCTGCAAGCTTTCCTGCCCTATCTACCAGCAGTATCTGATGATTTGAGTTATATGCACGAGCAACATGTATATTTTTAAGAACGTCTGCGGAATCAAGTGCGACACCTTCAGCCATATTCTTTATTCGTTCTGGTCTAAAGGTGTTCTCAGTATCTATTATTATAACCGAGCCGTTTAATCCACCCTTCTCCACCGGTAACTGCACGTTTACTGCGAGTTGATGTGCTATTTGTGTCTTACCACTGCCAAATTCACCATAAAACTCGGTTATCGCTTGTGTCTCGAGACCCCCACCTAATAACGAATCCAGAGCTTGAGACCCAATAGTTAGCTTGCTTACGCTCTGGCGCCTTTCCAATATCTTATCACCGGTCTCAAACCCACCGATATCCGCGGCAGCCCGCGCAGAATTTATTATTTTTGCAGCTGTGGCTTCTCCAATCTCTGCGGCTGCTACCAACTCCGCTGGAGAGGCTACAGCGATCACCTCTAACGAATTAAAACCGCCTTCACGTAATTTCTCGGCTATTGCAGGTCCAACACCAGGTAAGTCCTCTAAGTCCATTTTCTCTCTCTACCTCTAAAGGTGATAGTAACCTAATTTGTTATTTTAACATTTAAACTTTGCTCAAAATCCAAACACGAGTGCTGCTACGACCGAGCCGAATTTCCCACTTTCCACCTCTACAGACTCCACTACGAATTTCTTTTTAACTATTCTCTTATCACGAATCTCAGCCATCTTGTATAACTTCTCTTGCATCTTCTCAGCCAGATATTCTCTTGAATAATGCCCATGATGCTCGCAGATGATACCAAACTCTCTTTCCTCTTCCCCCTTCTCGTTTCCTTTCCCCATCCAGGCATATCCTATACCAGCGCCAATGATCTCGCCCGATTTGCCATCAGCTCGTGACATCACACAGAAGTATATTTTTCCCGGTGTTACCTTCACGGTACTCCGTTCCATTTCCATTGCGTTCGCAGGAAGTATAGAAGAGACCGCTACCAAATTGCATTCGCTTATCCCCGCATTCCGTAAAGCGAGGTCAAAAGCCCCCGCTTGCTCGAGATCCATGCCCACACCGGACGTAACGAAGAACGCCTTTGGTACCATCGCTCCATTCATTTTATTCCTTTCTTATCTTTATGCTCACTTCTTCTTATACAACTTCTCCACCTCGGTTAGTGTAGGAAATACATTTCTCCTCCTCTTTCTGCTTATATGTGTTGCCGCGCAGGCATTAGCAAATCTAAGGCATTCTTTAGCATCTTGACCCGTCAAAAAGGCGTATATAAACCCTGCGTTGAAGACATCCCCTACGCCCGTTGGGCTTATCGGCTCCACGTCAAATGCTGGGCAGCTAATCTTGAAATCCTTAGTTACCCAAGCGGAGCCATCAGCACCTCTGTGAACAATCACGTTTTTGCAGCCAGCATCCAACAAATCATGCGCTCCTCCTCTTTCCGCCTTTCCACTCAGTCCCTTTATCTCCGCTTCATTAACAAAAAGGAAATCAGTAGAAGAGAGGAGATCAAAAACGGTTTGTCTTGCATGAGCTGTCCACCCGAGATACGCACTCCATCCGATATCTACACCGGTATACACACCTGCAGATTGAGCGAACCTGAGTATCTTCTCGTTTGCCTGGAAAAGCCCTTCAGTGTTCCAGTGACCCGCCCGCATCACGAACCGTGTTTTTCTTAGTAGTTCGAAGTTCACATCTTCTTCCTCAAGTTCTAAATTAGCTCCCCGGTCTGAGAGCATTGACCTGCTCCCATCTTCAAAGGCTATACTCACCGTTATACCCGGACGCCGCAGCTCTTCTTTCTCTGTCACCCCGGCAAAGCAGTCAGCACCCAATTTTTGTAACTCGGCTAGTACCCATCCCGAAAGCATATCATCTCCTGTTTTGCAGATGAGAGCAGTTCTTAACCCCAGGGAGGCACATGCAGCGGCGCAGTTCCCCGCTTGTCCTCCTATAGTAAGCATAAATTCACAGCCTATCTGCCTGTCACGCTCCGGAAAATCCTCGATTGGCATCGTGGCTATGTCCCAGAACACATCGCCGATCACCACCACATCGTATCTCTCCACAGGTTCTTCTCCGCTCATAGAAGCACTATTCTGAAATTATTTTTATAAAATTAGCTTAAGATCGAGAAGAGATTGAGCGAATTTGAAGTATCATTCCACTTTTTGGAACGCTTATTCCATTTTCTGGAACGCCTGTTCCACCTCGCTATTTTATGCTGTTCCAGCCGAGATTCGTATGGGTGCTTTAACGCCTACGGGCGTAGCGCGAGCGATGGGGGAAGAAGAGATACCGCGCCTTAACGCCGAAGTGCGTAGCGCTCTTTAGGAGGTGATGCGAAAAAAGATGAAAAAGATATGTGCGATGGGCATAATAGCGGTACTGTTAGTGAGTAGTATTGGAGTGGCCATGGCAGCGGAGAAGATATACAATTCGGAGAAGGGATGGGGTGAGGTAGTTTACACAGCGAAGGGGGGAGGGGCGCTCGACACAGATAAGGAGGTAATTGCAAATAACGCTGCGATATTCTACGAAATAAACCCTAACGGCACGAAGGAAGTAACAAAGATTGTCAACTTTACTGATCTCACGATGGGCGGCTACGCCGGATATATGATAAGCGAATATGCAAACGGCACTGTGATTGAGAAAGCCCTGACCGAGGAGGAGTTGGAAGAGTTGAGGGAAGGCAGGCATAATGTTATAGAATGCACTACTTGCAACGTAACAGATACCCAGTCACCGGCACAAATATATCATAGAGTAGAGCATGCGCCTGGAACTATCTA
>DYFG01000026.1:0-7847 GCA_020725315.1 Nitrosotalea sp. | reverse complement strand
GGTATAAGTTCAATTTTTAGCAATATATCAGATGGTGAAACCGCGATAACAATGAAAATAGAGGGGAAGACCGCACTCGCTATGGCTCTATTCGTCGTCGCGGTGTTCATGCTCGCATCAAAATTCATGCTTCCTACGAACATTCAGGTGATCATCGGAGGGTAATCAACCTACGTGAAGGAAATCCCAAATGTGTATACTGCTTTGGATTGCGTGATAATCGCTATTTCTTCATTTATGCTCGGCGTCAGCGCTTTCTATCTGCTCTTCGCCGGGTTCAGGATGCCCGAAAAGGAGGGAGCTAAATATGAAGTGGAACCCGGTGAGGCAGGTTTGGAATCGGCGTTACAGGTGCAAGATGCTGATACACAAGAACATATTCCATCTGTGAATGTTCCAGAAACGAGCAAAGCAGCTCCTGATGATGACAGGGCAGGGCTTCTGAAAATACTTCTTTTTTCTTTTAGCACAGTGGGGCTCCGCCCCACGACCCCGCAAGCCCTGTAAGGGCTTAGTTTTCTTTTGTTAAAAGAAAAAGTGTTTTGGCAACCTCCGATGGGTGAATTCCTTCGCACCAGGGCCTATATAGGGAGCTACTATATGCCCCTTGCCGACCAGGAGATATTTGTAAATGACCAATCCCTCCAGTCCAACCGGTCCCCGTGCATGCACCTTATACGTGCTTATACCTACTTCGGCGCCCTTACCATACCTGAACCCATCACTGAACCGTGTTGATGCGTTATGCATCACCGAGGAGGAATCAACAAACTGCATGAACTTAAGCGCGGTTTTTTTATTCTCCGTGATGATTGCATCGGTATGCCCCGATCCATAATGATTGATATGTTTGATGGCATCGTCAACGCCGTCAACCACTTTGATGGAGATGATTAAATCGTTATATTCGGTATGCCAATCCTCTTCCGATGCAGGCTTTATCTCCTTTTTACCTTTCAAGAGTTCCAGTGTTTTTGGACATGCTCGGATCTCAACACCTGCTTTGAGATACCATTCGACCATTCGCGGTAGAAACTCGCGTGCAATTGCAGAATCCACGAGCAACGTCTCCGCAGCATTACAAACTGCGGGATATTGAACCTTAGCATCGTAACTTATATCCAGCGCCATATCCACGTCAGCATCCTGGTCAACATAAACGTGGCATATACCCTCGGAATGTCCCAAAACCATGATACTGGTGTTGTCCTGTATAAACTTCACCAGTTGGTTGCTTCCCCGCGGCACGATGAGGTCTATATACTCATTCAATGTTAACATCTCGCTTACCTCTTCCCTCGTTTCAAGTAATTGAATCCAGCCTTCGGGGATTCCATCGCCTTCGGATGATGCTTTTGATATTACCTCGAAGAGCGCTTCATTTGAGTTGCGTGCTTCAGATCCTCCTTTGAGCAGTACGGCATTGCCGGTTTTCAGGCAGAGTGCGGAAATTTGCACGAGTGCATCAGGGCGAGCCTCGAAGATCACGCCGATCACCCCAATTGGGCAGGATACCTGAAAGAGCTCTAAGTCTTTATCCATCTCAATTGCTGAGAGCGTTTTACCAACCGGGTCCTCTAATTTCGCCACGTCCTTTACACTCTTTATCATCTCGTCTATCTTTGCATCGTCCAGAATTAATCGATAGAAAAGGGCTTTGGACATCTTTCCGTCCCTTACCAAGCTCGAAGCGAGTTCAATATCCTTTTTATTAGCCGCCAGTATCTGCGCTCGATTTTTATCAAGGGCGTCAGCGATTCGCAGCAGAGCGTTATCCTTCTCAGCGGTTGGAGCGCTAGCCAATTTAAGTGCTGCCTCTCGCGCCAGCTTTGCTTTTTCCACTACGCTTGCGCCTGCACCCCTGCTCATGGTCATTTTTTATAAAACCTCCTAAAAGACCATGGTTGTGCTTGGTTAAATAGTTAAGCCCCGGCCACTCCACCTGGGGTATCCGTTTGGGTGTGTGCTGGGCTCAGCAGCAGTATGGATGCACGTTGCTTGTACATTGAAATTGTATGTCGTATCCTCCATGAGTGAAAAGTCTTCTGGTGGCGTAAATTCCAACGTAATATCCTCAGAACTTCCTGCAAGCACGGAAACACTTGTCAATAAAGTTCTTGGTGTTTTTGTTTCATCTAAGATAGCATCAACAATACCTAATTAATAAAAACCTTTTTGGCTTTATCCTTTCGTTAAATGCTAAGATCTGACTTTATAGGACAGTTAGAAATTATATGTTCCCTATGACTTGACGGAGTTAAGGTTAAAAGTATATTCTCCTGCTTCTAAAGTTTTATTTGTTGAAACAATTGTTTCTGGGTCTTCTGAATCTGGAATTCCATCACCGTCTAGATCGCTTTGAACAAAAGCTGTTCCTACATAAAATAAAGAAAGCTATTAATAATACAATTTTTTTGTTAAATTTTGGATCTAATCCTTCATCTTTTTTACCTTTCATTTCTTTTGGGCATTTGTATGCTCATGCCTGAGAAGTTGAGAAAACGAAACCTCATAGAAGAGATTGAACTTGAAAATTCGCAATAGGCATTAAAATCAGAAAATAGTGATTTGTAATTGTTTAGCTGCAAAATCCCAAACACTAAATCCGAAATCCTAAACATGTGGGGCTCTGCCCCACGACCCCGTAAGCCCTGTAAGGGCTTAATTTGGTGCTTAGGATTTAGTATTTCCAAAGAGCTATACAAATACAAAAGAAAAAGTGTTGCTTTATAGCAACACCAGATTGCCTCTATACACTACTTCAGCATAATCTTTCCGACCCAAAACGTGTTCGATCTCTTTCGATTGCATGCCTTTAATCTTTTCGATATCACTGCTCGAGTAGTTTGAGATGCCTTTAGCAAATTCCACACCGTTCGCATCGACAATGCTTATCGTGTCGCCACTTTTAAACTCCTTTTCAACACCGATGATTCCAGAAGGAAGCAAACTACCGCTATTTTTGATCAGTGCTGTTTTTGCACCCTCGTCCACTTTAATTCTGCCCTTTGGCTGGGATACGAAGAGAATCCAGTGCTCTCTACTGTACATCTTTTTCTTCTTCGGCATGAAGAGTGTTCCAAGCGGCTCTCCTTCTATGATCCGCATAATGATATTCTCTTCACCACCGTTTGCGATGACCAGAGGAATGCCTGCCTTCATAGTGACTTTAGCAGCTTGAATTTTCGTCTTCATACCGCCCACGCCCGTTTTCCCTCTTGTTTCTGCAATACGCTCAATCTCAGGGGTTATCTCGTCCACAACCGAAATCAGTGCAGCGTTCTTGCTCCTTTTCGGGTCATACGTGAACAGGCCATCGGTGTCGGTGAGCATAATAAGTAAATCAGCACCGAGATTGCTTGCTACCAGAGCGGATAAATTATCGTTATCACCCACTTTTATTTCGTCCACGGCTACCGTGTCGTTCTCGTTGATTATGGGGATTACACCGGACTTAAGGAGGATACTCAAGGTATTCCTCAAGTTGAGATACCGCTGGCGGTCAAAGAAGTCCTCATGTGTTAATAAGACCTGTGCAATGGTCTGCTCGTACGTGGTAAAGTATTGATCATACGTGCTCATCAGGATATTCTGACCAACGGCTGCTGTAGCCTGTAATACCTTGATGTCCCGGGGTCGCTGCTTGAGGTCAAGCTTGCCAATGCCGGCACCGATAGCGCCTGATGTCACGAGAATGACTTCTTTACCCTTATCTTTCAATTCGATTATCTCTTTAGCGAGTTTTTCAACTTTCCGAGGCTCAAGCCGGTAGTTCTTATCAGTGAGGTTGCTGGTGCCAACCTTTATGACGATTCTTTTCGCTTTCGAGAGATCCATCTCTCTCCTTTCTTTAGAGTTCACTGCCGCTTCACCTGTCATATCCAGCCCAGCCTCTTATAATTATCAACAAACTTTCTTTAAAAGAAAGCTCTTTGACCAAAGAACTTATCAGTTCCGCGAAGCGTTTTGATCAAACTTTCCTAAAGTTTGTTGCTTAAAGCCGTTCTCTTTATAAAAAGTGTTTTTTCTCAAACTTCGCGCTCTCCAGCCCCTTTAACTCCACGCCATCTTCTACACCCAGAATTTCAGCACCACTGAATTCTTCCATGCCACAGAGTAAATGCTGCTCGGGATGCGTGCCCGGTGTAATATCACAGCTCAACACGATTCTCTTGCCTGCTGATACCACAATTTTGAGCCGAGCCAATGCGGGATGATTTTTTGGCAGCACAATCAGTGGCGAGTTTACCTCTCTAATCATATAGAGCACACACCGTAACCCATTCGTTATTTGTTCATCAGTGCCAAACCCCGAGGCGACGAGTAACTCCTCAGGCCCCATCGCCAGTACAATCTCACCATCAGGATTATCAACAAAGAACTGCCGTTGTTTGCCTACTTTAACCACCGCTAAGGTACCGGTATTTCCATGCACGAGCAGCATCTCGTTGCTGTCTAAAGGAATCATCTCCCTGTTTTACTCATATGGTTAATCATTCTTGAGTTATAACTATAGGGAGGGTTCTACTTAAAAGATAAGTAAGAAGTGAAAATAGAAGACCTCGGCGAGATCGGGTTAATAGAACGGATAGTGAAGGAATTTCATGTTGACAAACAAATCGTACCGATAGGAGCTGGCGAGGACGATTGCGCTGTTATCGATATAGAAAAGGCGAAAGCAGGATATAAATATCTCATAGTAACCACTGATACGCTGCAAGAATCAACTCATTTCCCTGCCGGCATTTCACCCTTCCAGATGGGGTGGAGCATCGTTGCGGTGAATTTGAGTGATATCGCAGCGATGGGCGCACACCCCTTTGCGTTTACCATTGCAATGGGCATCCCGGCACAGACCGAGACCCCATTTGTGGACGAACTCGTAGCGGGAATCGAGAAATGCGCCTCCTCCTATAACACGGTAGTAGTTGGTGGAGGGATAACGAGGAGCAAAGAGCTTATCTTAACCGGGACCTGTATCGGGTTCGCAGATAATCCCATCAGGAGATTAGGTGCTAAAGTTGGAGACCTGCTATGTGTGACCGGTTCGCTCGGTAACGCTGCGCTCGCCGTGAAGGTGATAAAAGGAGAGATGAAGGTGCCTGATCGTGTCGAAGCAGTAACGAAAAGAGCGCTCTTTCAGCCAGTGCCGAGGGTGAAGGAAGGTATCCTCATCGCGAACTCAGGCGTGGCAACCGCAATGATTGATATAAGTGATGGGCTCGCTCTTTCAATAGCGGAGATTGCAAAGAGGAGCAACATCGGTGCGGAACTGTATGAGAATGACATACCAATTCTGAGCGAGGAGATAAGGCGCGGAGGTGGGTTAGAGTTATCACAGCATGAACGCAGAGAGCTTGCGTTTTATTACGGTGGCGATTACGAGTTACTCTTCACGATTGATCAACGAGCGCTAAAAAATGAAGACCTGATGAACAGGCAGAAAAAAGAAGTAAAAATGAGCATTATCGGTAAAATAGTGTCCCCGGAAGAAGGAATCTATTTTAAATGTGGAGAAGAGAAGGAAATGATAGAACTGAAAGGCTACCAGCATTTCTAAAAACCTTTTAACCCCCTCCACCAGCTACCGTTCAGCAATCCTCTGTAATTCCTCCTTTGGGTTAAAGCCGAGCGATACAATCACGCCTACTAGAGAAGCAGAAAAGCGACTGGCTTCAAAGAAGGATATTCTATGGCTAAGGTGAGTTTGAACTCAAAACTCCGGAAACAAACCCAACAAACTGTTCTTCACTGAATCTGCTCAAAAATCGGTAAAACCAACGGCGTATCCATTTTTTTCACCAGAAAAGATTTGTGCAGACCCCAATATAAATTTTTCGGCTATATTTCGGTTAGAATTAGATTTTATGGATTTTTAGAATGTACTTTTATTATCCGAGAAAAGAATGACTGTAAATACGCAAAAGACCCGTTTAGGTTTGTATACTATAAGTTGGGTTATGGAGGGGGTTAAATATTTTATCGTAATTGTTTAGCTGCAAAATCCCAAACACTAAATCCGAAATCCTGAACATGTGGGGCTCTGCCCCACGACCCCGCATAACGGGGCTCTGCCCCGTTGACCCCGAAAACCCTGTAAGGGTTTACCCTGTAAGGGCTTAACCAAATACCAAAATTCAAATGTCCAAAACATAAAGCTCATGTTTCGCTCAAATTATAGCAAGATTTTAAAAATTGTGGTGTTCTTTAGTACTATGGAGAAGAAGCTTACCATAACAAACGAACGAGTGGATGATATTCCTCTCTTGTTGGCACAGATGGAAAGGATGGGCATTCAGCCTATGCTGGATGAATGCTTCCCTACACATGGCAACTGGCATGGGATTAGCCTCGGTTGGACGAGCGTAATCTGGCTGAGTCACATCCTCTCTCTCGGTGACCACCGACTGAACCATGTTCAAGATTGGGCGGTGAAGCATTTGGAGACACTTAGAGGCTGCACCGGTCAGGAGGTAAGGGATCTGGACTTCAGCGATGATCGCCTGGAAGAGATTTTGGATGCTCTGAGCGATGATCAGCGTTGGCTGGGATTTGAGGCAGTGCTGAACCAACACGTAATACGAGTATATGACCTGGATCCACACATGGTGCGCCTGGACAGTACCTCCGCTAGCGGCTACTGGTCGGTAACGGAAGATGGGCTGTTTCAATTTGGGCACAGTAAAGATCATCGGCCGGACTTGCCACAAGTAAAGGTGATGCTTTCCGCTCTGGACCCGCTGGGGATGCCTGTGGCAACTCAAGTTCTGCCGGGGAAGAGTGCCGATGATCCATTGTATATCCCAGCCATTACCCAGGTCAGGGAGGGTGTGAAACGGCGTGGGTTGCTCTATGTTGGCGACTCTAAGATGGCCGCCCTTCAGACCCGTGCCTTCACCCAAGCTGGTGGTGATTTTTACCTCTGTCCTCTGTCGAAAGTTCAACTGCCGGATGATGAACAGGAAGCCTATCTTAACCCAGTTTGGTCTGGAGAGCAAGCTCTCATCCCAATTTACCGGGAGAGACCAGATGGTACCAAAGAGCAGATTGCTGAAGGGTATGAACTGAGAGAACCGCTGAGCGCGGTGGTGGATGGGAAGGAGATAAATTGGACAGAAAGGAGATTGGTCATTCGCTCTCTGGAGCAGGACTTAAGACCAGGATTGGGAATAGTTGAAGAAGAAGTTCGCCTCAACGTTGAAGTTGATGAGGAGGCGGTGAACAGAGCGAAAAGACGCCTTGGCTGGCGAGTTTATGCTACCAATCAGCCGGAGGAACAAATTCCCCTCATTCAGGCAGTTCTGGCATACCGCAATGAATATGTGATTGAGCGCGCCTTTTGCCGCTTGAAGGGCAAGCCACTCTCGCTGACCCCGATGTACTTGCAGAGTGACGACCGTGCTACCGGATTGATTCGGCTTTTGACCATCGGTTTGCTGGTATTGACCTTGCTTGAGTTTACTGTCCGCCGTCGCCTGGCGGCTAATGATGAAAAACTGGCTGGGCTTTATGCCGGCAATCCCAAAAGGAGTACCGCTCGACCAACTGCCGAAGCCATGTTGGAAGCTTTCAAAATATCAACCTGACAGTGATTAGTAGAGGTGAGCAAATCCAGCGCCATCTGACACCGCTCTCTAGCTTCAGTATCTCCGAAAGCCATATATATCTCTCCTGCATAATAAAGGGGCTGACAATATTGAATTTCGCATAAAAATTGGGAACAAGTAGATCTCTTTTAAAGAACCAACGTGAATGGTTAAAGTTAGGATTAAAGTTTTTTTAGTGATTATGCGACAAATCTACCATTATGGGATATTCAGTAAGGGATTTCATGGTGTCTTTACTGT
>DYFG01000235.1 GCA_020725315.1 Nitrosotalea sp. | reverse complement strand
AGCGCCAACTCCGCCTACGAACCAGACAGGACCAAATAATGCAGAGATGTTATTTGAGAAATGAAGAATCACCGCAATCAGATAGAACTGCACTGGCCGGTGGTACCGTGTACTACTCCATCTCGGATCTGAGCGATGACATGCATATGGTGTTGTGTGGCTACAGTGCAAGCGGTGATTTCACGGGCTGGCGTATTTACTCTAAGAGAGAGTTCAATCGCATGGCGGATGTCTTCTTGGGGAGCGGAGAATTTGCCAGCTACGGGCGTGCAGCTGAGGAATGGGGCAAAGAGATCAGGGATGAAAAAAAACGCATCTTATCAGAAATATCCCCCAGGGATCCCAATGCTTTGCAGACCGAGCAGGAGGCAAAGATCGCTAATGATACAGCGTTGGTAAAGCAAATCCAAGGCATGTTCGTTGAAGGTATTACGAAGTGCCCAGATAACTTTAAACCCTTTACCGAATTTCTCACTTTGCCAAGGCCTGACGGCTCACAGGTTCCTGTTTTGGCAGTTGTCCACACGTGCAAATTTGGTCAACATATGCAAGCTTCGAGCGAGTGGCCTGTTCTCTCTTGCTGCTGGAAGTTCGCGAATCAGAACTCCGGAGCGCAATTCGACTTCTTCGCATTGATCACCGTCCAAAAAGTCGTGGACATTATGGGTCTGATGACCATGCTGATTCCTATGGAGAACGGTGAGCTTGTGCACTTTATAAAGACCGCTGAATATCACAGCATTATGAAGAGCACCTACGTCAAAACCATAAAGTCCTGCTATGAGAATTATGCTGTGGTGCAGATTTCGCGCATGACGGTGCAAGAGTACTACGAAGGTACTCAGCACACTATTTTCACCTCAGGTTTCAGTGTCTGCCGTTACGATTCCAAGTTTAATCTAATTGAGCCCTGCCAGACCGTTTCAGCCTACGACTTTCCGCCACTTCCCAGAGGCGACCCCGTAACACGAGGTGTTTCACTTGAGTATCGGCTAAGTCAGTTGGATCTGCGGAACCTTCGTTCTCAGGAAGCCGTTCGCTTCCCGACCTACGAGCTGGACCCTTCCGGTGACCCTTCCCTTATCACGGTGGATGAGGGCGATGAATATAAGCAAAGGGGAATGGGCGAACTTTCCATTGGTGCCTTGCTCGTGAGCCGTCCACCAGGTATTTACATTGATTTCGCCGACCAAGGAGGTAACCCCTCTCTCCTCGTGACCATTTATTCGCTGGTACCTGAAGTTGGAATGCCACGAACTCTATTCGGGAACTGGTGCACCGAGATTAATTACCACCAGTTGCATGACCACGTTTTTGTAAAGAAGAGAAGCTCATGGTTCAAAACCAAGACGAAGATCACCATCGTGCGGGAGGAACTTATAGTTGATGCAGTTCGCTGTCATGCGATATAATATAAAAAGGAGGTGATAAAAATGGGAGAAGATTGGGATTGGGTAGAACTCGAGGAAAATGCTAGCCCAAATGGGTGCATTACCAGATTTTTATGGTACAAAGGTGAGTGTTAAAATTAATAATATT
>DYFG01000234.1 GCA_020725315.1 Nitrosotalea sp. | reverse complement strand
GTTTTTGGGTTTGAAACAATTGATGTAAAGAACTGTACTGGATTTCTGCAAGTTCAAGAAGCGAAAAAGGTAGCGATTTTTGTTCCGGCACAACCTGGGTTTCGTATTTCGCACCCCTATTCTCATTATTCTGAATCTCTGGACTGATCGTGATAGCTCTCCGGCGTTTCTCAAAGATGATGTTAGCCATATTCTTAGGATTTGCAATTCCCTTTCTTGCTTTTACTTCGTTTGGGCATTTTTCAGAGGCTGTAGCTCTTGCTACATATCCTTCTTATCACATGTCAGAAACGGATCTTACATCAGGGCTTGGAACAGTTCTTGGATTTACCGCTGGGATCTACGGAGCAGTTATTATGACAATTGTTGTGACTGTATATACCGCATATAAATATATAATCCGTTCAGTGAATAGATATGAGGAAAAGTCCAGTGAGAGAGATGGTGAAAGAACTTAAGGAGTTTGGCATTGAGGTGTAGGGGTATGATCCGATTTTTTAGAAAAAAATCGAGTAAAAATCAAACGTTTGGGAAAAATTTGGTGAAGGTGGATTGTGTGATTGTGGCGGTGGCGCATGATGCATTCAAAAAGATGAAATTAGAAGATTTAATGAGGATGATGAACGATAAACTCGTGCTCATAGATGTTCGGGGGATGTTTGCTGGAGAAGGAGCTAAGGAGAAAGGATTTTATTACAAAAGGTTATAAAATTTAGTGAGAAGAAATATAAAGTTAGAACAAAAGGAGGTAGCACATATGGGCGTACAGTATGTGTATGATGTGAGAGGTAAGAAAACAGGCGTTATAATCCCTATCGAGCTGTGGAACGAAAAGGGGTTTAAGATAGAGGAGGTGGAAAAGATGGAGAAGGAAGAAGTTTTCAATCCTTCAAAATACAGAGGGATTTATAAGAACCTAAGGGTTGATCTCGAAGAGGAGATTAGAAATTTAAGAGATGAATGGGTAAGAGTATGAAGGAATATCTGTTAGATACAAACATCCTCATTTACTATTTCGCTGATACAATACCAAAGAAGGAGGTAAGCAAAATAGAAGAGATTTTCAGAACTTCTTTTAACATATCCATCATTACGAAGATCGAGCTTTTAGGATGGGAAAAGCATACGGAAGAAGGATTTGAGAAAGCGCGGGAATTCATTAGTTTTGCAAATGTAATTCCTTTGACCGATGAAATAGCGGATTTAACGATAGATAAAAGAAAAGAATCTAAAATAAAACTGCCTGATGCTGTAATTGCCGCAACAACCTTGCATAATAATTTAATCCTCGTAACAAGGAATGATAAGGATTTCAACGGTATCAAAGGCTTAGAAATATATAATCCGTTCAGTGAATAGATATGAGGAAAAGTCCAGTGAAAGAGATGGTGAAGGAGCTCAAGGAATCTGGCATTGAGGTGTATGGGTATGACACATTACTTAGGCGGCGCCGAAAAATAATCTATCGAATTTTCCTTCTTGGTGTAGGTGCATCTCTTGGCAATATAGAATAGTTCCATTTAGGATACAAAGAGTGTGGTTGTATTTGTAGT
>DYFG01000025.1 GCA_020725315.1 Nitrosotalea sp. | reverse complement strand
GGAATGCGCCGTGTACCATCAGCTTATCAGCTATTAACATTGTAGGAATGAAATTCTTTACCATATCGTCACCTCCTATTCTCCACAGGCACGTCAACATATACTTTTATATAACGCTTATCTCATGTGCACTTTTAAAAAGAAGGAGACTATTCCTAAATATAAAAAGTGCAAAAGTATAGGTATAAATGTAAAAGTTTTGTATGAAGAGGTTTTAGCAAAATACAGAATGAAATATGGTGACCTCGCGGAGTTCGAAGCGAAATTAGCAAATGCCGAACTGCCAGAACACCCATATTGGGAGGAATCTATCGAATATAGAAATGCATACGAGGAGTTAGAGAATTTAAAAAAGATGAAAGGTGTATTTGAGTGGATACTGAAATCATTAACGCATCGAGAACATTCCTCAGGGAATGCGAATTCGCAGTCTTTGCCCAGAACCTGAAAACAAAGGTCAGAATCGTTCTTAAAGGCGTTCTCTTTTTTAGCTCTTTAAAACACCGTTCCATCATCGCGTCTTCTAAAGAGCACCTAAAAGAAATCAGCCAGCGTCTTTTGATTCTTCGCTTCTTCGCCTTCCTCCCCTTCAGCACCTTCCTCCTCCTTCCTCGCGGCTTTCCTTGGTTTTGTTACTTCTTCACCAACCGCAGCCTCAACCACGCGCTCTGTCCCTGTTACGTGCTCCCTACCTTTCCTCACCGCTAGTGCAAGCGCGTCCTGGTATATCCGGTTCGCTTTATCCTCTCCACCGTTATCTGTATCGCTCACTAAAACGGCTATGTGAGGAACATCCAGCCGCAGCGATGCGGTAATATCCACCGCCTTCTTTTCATCCTCAAAAAGAATCGTCAAAAAAGGAACGATAAAGAATCGTGCGTACGTTAGTGGCACTTTGCAATAGTTCGCCACTTTTTTCGCTATCTCTTCTCCTATCAGTCCGGACTCCCTCTCTTCCTCGCCTCGCACTCGACTTCGTTGCCATGGCGAACGAAAATATCGATGTCTTTGCCGTTCCCACCCCGCCCTTTTACCCACCTGCATCTCTTCTGCCGAGAGCACGCCACACGCCATCAAACTGGATGCGTATCGCCAGAACTTGAAATTCTCCCGCCGTCGTACCCTCCCTAAGAAGATATCCGCCCGGCTCAGGTATCGCAACCCGTGCAAAAAGCTTTCTTCATCATACCCATACGAAAAATTCTTATAAATCCACTGTATGCTCTCTTCCGGTGTCTTGTCAAGCGCGTAAAGCGATGAAAGCGCTTCTTGCAGCTCGTATCCCTCCACGCCGAAGATTTTCTTCAATACCTCAAAAATCTCCTCCGCAACGTCTCGTTCTCCCGTCGCTATCTCTCTTTCACTTATCCCCTCTAACTTCAAGTCGGACATTGAGAGAGCCTGCAAGTCGTTTATCGCTGATCGCAAATCACCATGCGCATTTTTAGCCAGAGTAAGCAGTGCATTATCTTCTATTTCTATTCCCTCAGAACGACTTATTTTTCTGAGTGCACGAGAGATAATCCTCTCTTCTAATCGTTTGAACTCAATTGTCTTACAATATCTCAGTAAACCTTTACCCATCTTGTATTTGTCATTAGCAGTGAGGATTAGTGGCTGCGTGCTCCTTTTCACTATCTCAGTTATTGCCTTTGTTCCACCTCGGTCCTCTTTACCATGGAGGTTGTCCGCCTCATCCAAAATGATCAATCTCGTCGTTTGACTGAACGTATTGCTCGTGGAAGCAGGCCCTACTATCCTCTTTATCACACCTTCACTTCTCTGGTCCGATGCGTTAAGCTCTATCACTTCCCACCCTTTCTCAGAAGCAAGTGCATACGCTGCTGATGTCTTGCCACAGCCTGCCGGTCCAACGAGAAGAGCAGCTTTCTTCGACTTTGCCTTAAATACTTCATCACTCCACTCGGTTAACTTTTCTATCGCTTCTTCATTGCCAACAACATCTCGTAACTTCTTTGGGCGATATTTTTCGGTCCATTCTGCGCTGCTTCCTCGCATTGTTGTTATATCATTGGGCACTTTTCTTAATATGTTTTCAAAAAGAAAAGTTCTTATTGAAGAAGGAAAAAGCTCCAAATAGGAACGATGAGCGAGGATAAACAGAGAAGCAAAAAGGAAAAGGCTGCAGAAACTGCGTCATCATTGATAGAAGACGGTATGATTGTAGGTCTCGGTACGGGGTCTGCAGTAGAATTCGCGATAAGGAAGATAGGCGATAGGATAAAGGACGAAGGAATCGAGGTTTTTGGTATTCCTACCTCGCTGAGAACCGAGATGATAGCAATAGAATGCGGGATACCCCTTACCTCCCTTTCTGAGCATTCCTCTTTGGACATCTGCATAGATGGAGCAGATCAAGTTGATGCTCACCTCAATTTGATTAAAGGCGGCTGGGGCTCGCATACGAGGGAGAAAATAGTCTCTTATGCGGCGAAGAGACTTGTCATCTGTGTTGAAGAAGAGAAAGTGGTAGAGCTGCTTAATAAGCCGGTACCTTTAGAAGTTCTACCCTACGCGGTGAAGATAGTCGAGAAGCAAGTGAAAGAGCTCGGTGGCATGCCTGTTTTAAGGAGTGCCGGACGTAGAGGCGGATATTTTATAACAGAGCATGGGAATCTCATAATAGATGTGGATTTTGGCGTTATACGTAATCCAAAGGAGGTAAGCATCGTTCTTTCTTCTGTGGTCGGCGCTCTCGAGCATGGGATATTTACCAATGCCGCAGAGGTATACGTAGGGAACGAAAAAGGGGTTAAGGTGTTAAAAAGAGATTAGAAATAAAGAAGGGGCTGGAGAAGAATGAAATTGTTGGTGAGCCCGAGGGATGTGGAGGAGGCGAAGGCAGTGATTCGTGGAAACGCGGATATAATAGATGTAAAGAATCCGAAAGAGGGTTCACTGGGCGCCAATTTCCCCTGGATTATAAAGGCAATCAAAGAGTTAGTGGAAAAAGAGAAAGGAGAAGGGGTAAAATTAAGTGCTGCAATAGGAGATTTCGATTATAAGCCAGGCACTGCTGCTTTAGCAGCGTTAGGTGCTGCTGCAGCCGGTGCGGAATACATAAAAGTCGGGTTGTTCAAGCTAAAAACAAGGCAAGAAGCGATAGATTTGCTGGCAGGGGTGGCTAAAGCGGTGAAAAGCTATGATCCTACAAAGAAAGTTGTTGCTGCTTTTTATTCTGATTATAAACGAATAAATTCACTTTCACCTTTTGAAATCACGGAGATTGGGAAAGAAGTGGATATCGATGTGGCAATGGTGGACACAGGCATAAAAGACGGTCGGTCAACCTTGGAGTTTCTCCGTGAAGCGGAGCTTAAAACTTTCGTTTCGGAATCAAAGGCGCTTGGGCTGGAGACCGCACTCGCGGGTTCGTTTACATTTGAGGATATCCCAGCGATAAAGGGGATAAACCCTGATATACTGGGTGTTAGAGGCATGGTCTGCGGTGGTAACCGAGCGGATCGGGTAAGGCCGGAGTTGGTGAGAGAGTTGAAGCGGATGGTTTCGGAATATTAAGGTGGTAACAATGAGGGATAGGGGAAGAAGGAAGCTGAATAAAGCTGAATTGAGGAGGGTAGCGCATGTGTTAGACAGATTTGGAGATATGCTCGTGCTGATGGAGCATTACATATCATCTCACCACATGCACCGCAGTCGCTTTGAAGGTTGCATAAACTTCATCCCCTCTTCTCAGCCGGAGATTTTCACGAGATTGTTTTGTAATGAGCGCTACGAGCCCGGTATCCATCTTTACACGTGTTAACGGGCCCATGTCATGCAGCTCTTTTATTCTTCCTCTCATAACGTTCCTGGCACTGCTCTCTCCTCGGCTTTCGGATAGAATGATCTCTTCAGGCCTTATGCACACCTTCACATCGCCAGCACGGTACTCCGAAACGGCAAGTATCGTACCGGTATCAACCTCTATCTCTGCAATGCCCTCCTCATTACTTCGAACGACACCATGTAATATATTCTCGACGCCAACAAAATCAGCTATCTCATCGGTTAGCGGCTTATTAAAGATCTCGTAGGGAGTCCCTACCTGCACTATTCGCCCGTGCATCATCACCGCTATTCTATCCGCGAGGATCAACGCTTCGGTCTGGTCATGTGTTACATGGACCATGGTAATCCCAAATTCTTCTTTCACTCGCTTTAATTCTTCTCTCAGGTAATCCTTCGTTCTGAGGTCTAAAGCGGATAAAGGCTCGTCCAAGAGTAATATTGAGGGTTCGATGGCAATGGCTCTGGCAATTGCAACCTTTTGCTGCTCCCCACCACTGAGCGCCGGAGGATACCGATGCGCGAGGTGCGATATACTCAGCCAAGCCATTATTTCCTTCACACGCTTTCTATTCGTATCCGGGGATGAGGACTTCTTCAACTTCAAACCGAATACTATGTTCTGCTCAACGGTCAGGTGGGGAAAGATGGAATAATCCTGGTAAATAAAGCCAATCCTCCTCCTCTCGGGGGGGACACTCGTTACATCACGCCCTTCAATCCTGACTTCTCCTTTATCCGGGATGTAAAAACCTGCGATTGTCTCAAGAAGTAACGTCTTCCCGGCACCGGTGGGACCCAGAATAACGAAATATTCCTCCTTCTTAACCTGTAAGGTGATATCTTTCAGCGCAAATTCTTTCCAATCCTTATACAAGCC
This sequence comes from Nitrosotalea sp., assembly GCA_020725315.1. Classification (GTDB taxonomy): domain Archaea; phylum Halobacteriota; class Syntropharchaeia; order Alkanophagales; family Methanospirareceae; genus ANME-1-THS. Next base: position 12,208 of record DYFG01000025.1, on the reverse strand, counting down.
CTTTACTTCTATCATTTGCTTCTCCGGTGGAGCACCCGCAATACGACAAATATAACCAAACAGACCGAGATAAGCAAGACAGAGACTGGTCGTGATGCGCGGAGCCCAAATGAGGTAAACTTCTCGTATATTAAAATTGGGGCTGAGATTGGGTAGTAGGCAAGGACGAGAACGGCTGAGAACTCGCTTATCGCACGTCCCCAGCTCAGAATCGCACCATTCAATAGGGAAGGAAAAGCAAGCGGGAACGTTATTTCCCTGAAGGTTCTCCAGTGAGATGCGCCCAATGAGCGTGCAACATTCTCTAACCGCGGGTCAACCCCTTTAAACCCTTCTCGCGCGGAATTTACTAAATACGGAAAACTCATGAAGAGCATCGCGATTACGATTCCTGGATACGCATCCGTAATAACAAATCCTAACCGTCGAAGCGGTGCGCCGATCAATCCATACCGCATGAACACCCCATACAATGCAATTCCAGCAACAATGTGGGGGATCATCAACGGTACATCCACAATACCCTCTATTATGCTCTTACCCCAGAGCTCTTTACGTGCGAGGAAATAAGCCAGTGGAACGCCGAAAAGAAAAGCAATTAATGTGGAGACCAATGCCATGGAAAGACTTACCCCTATTGCCTTGAGAACAACGGGATCCAGTGCTACCGCAATGAGTCCATCAACGTCTTCTGCTTGTTGATAAAACATGTTCCCGAGCGTAATAACCACAAAAGCAACAAGAAAGAGCCCTAAAAAGAGTGAAAGGAGAAAGATTTTCTCCCGCTTTAACTTTTCTACCGACCACCTTAAAAGCAAATTCATTCTTTCTCTCCTTTCCCTCATCTCCCTCTTAGTACTAGATATGCGACTCCCATTAAGCCCGTAATGGCACATATGACCTCAAAGCCCGGCTCTTCTGGTGTTGGTGTCGATGTGGGTGGTGGCGTTGTGCCCGGAGTTGGTGTGGATTCCCCCGGTTCAAGCTGTACTAAACTCTTCAGTTCTTCAGGCACATTCCCGCTCCCCACCGGTGGCACGATTGGCGGTTGCCCGTTATCAGCAAAGATCTTCTGCCCCGATTCGCCGATAACAAATCTCACGAACTCCAACCCAAGTTTGGGGTTTTCTGCATTCGTTGGTACCGTGATACCATACACAATCGGCTTCCCAGTTTTGGTGTTCCCCTCTGCGGTTTGCAATTTGACTTTTTTGTATGTATCCGCGTACTCTACCTTGCTCAGATCTATTTCATCCGGCAAATCGACGAAGGAGAGTCCATGTTGGACCGCGACACTCCGGTATATAAAGTAGTAATCAAGTCCGCCGGCTTCAATCAATGCGGTGAGGTCTACTTCCTTTGGCCTAATCGTTACCTTCCCCGTATTTGGCTCCAGTTGCTCCGGCGTTTGTATTACATACGTTCCATCTTCCTCGCTTACTGTAATAGCCGTGTTTTTGAGAATCAAATCCTCGAATATCCGAGCGTCATTGTAGCGCAGTTCCGCAAGCTTGCATACCATCACCGATCGATAGCCGCAGGGGTCGAGATTCGGATTTGAGAAGCCAAACGTTACGCCATCTCTTCGAAGAATCTCATACCAGTTCTCGGGTGTTATTTCATCCGTATAATGACTCATCTCTGAATTGTAGGCAAGTACGATATCATTCGTTGCGAATCTCACGTACCAATCAGCAAACTCCGGGTACATCATGTTGGGTATAAGTGCGAAATCTGCGGACCCAAGCACATCTCCACTCTTTCCGACTTCAGTAATCTGCCGTATTGCTTCAACACTCCCATATGACTCACGCTGCACATTTACATTTGAGTGTAAAGCCTCGAATTGTCTCTCCGCTTCCTCAAAAGGGACCGATAAGCTACCGGCGTGGAAGACTTTGACTGTTTTGGGTTCTTGGACTTCTACCAGATGGGTGTAAAAGACCACTACTGGTATGCAGGCTAGTACTACCATCAAAATCCCCAAAGCCAATAATATTTTTCTTCTTTCCATCCCCGCCACCGATATGCAGAATTATACCATTCGATATAAAAAGGTTTATAGTTTCTTCCATGATCAACAACTTTTATAAAGAGAAATATACAATATGTAACTGGGCATAGCGGCCACAGCGACGGGGAAACTCCCGGACTCATTCCGAACCCGGCAGATAAGCCCGCCAGCGTTCCTTACTGTACTGAGTTGCGCGAGCACCTGGGAACTAAGGATCGCTGCTATGCCCACTTTTTTTGGAAAAAGTCCAAACGGTCAATCGCTTATCTTTAAAACGTCTTGGCACTACCTTATTAACAGGATGCACTGGTCTTTTGCAATCGCGCAGGAGATAATAGAAAAGAGGAAAGAGAAAAAGCATGTTGTTGCTACCGGCATCACACCGTCCGGCGCTATCCATGTAGGGAACCTGCGAGAGATCATTATTGGAGATGCGGTGCACTCCGCTCTTATAACGATGGGCGTGGAGGCGAAACTCATCTACATCGCCGATACTTTTGACCCGCTCAGGAGGAGATACACTTTCCTTCCTCAAGGATACGAAGCGCATGTCGGCAAATCTTTATCAGAGATACCGGACCCTGAAGGATGCCATTCATCCTATGCCGACCACTATCTACAGCCCTTCCTCGATTCCCTCGATGATTTAGGCATAAAGATGGAGATTTTTAGAGCAGATGCGATGTATACGTCAGGGATGTACGTGGACGTGATAAAAGAGGCACTATCAAGAAAGGACGAGTTAGCGATGATAATAGAGGAAGTTTCAGGTAGGAAACTGCCAGACGAATGGGCACCTTTTAATCCTCTTTGTGATCTCTGTGGCAGAATTACCTCGGCAATTGTAAAGGGCTACGACATAGGTAAGGAGAAGGTATATTACGAGTGTAAATGTGGCAACAAGGGTGTTGCATCGTTTAAAGGTGGCGGTAAATTAGCCTGGCGAGTGGACTGGGCAGCGAGGTGGAAGATCCTCGGCGTTACCATCGAACCGTTTGGCAAAGACCACGCTTCGCCTGGCGGGTCCTTTGACACGGGGACGCGAATTTCCTCAGAGATTTATCACTACGAAGCGCCGTATCCCATCCCCTTTGAACATATCCTCTTAAAGCTGCCGGGAGAAGGAACGAAGGCGAAAGTCACCGCTATGTCCTCATCCAGGGGGACAAATATCCCTGTGCACGAGATATTGGAGGCGGTGCCACCGGAGATTTTAAAGCATGCCATTTTAAGGGCGAGACCCGATAAGCACATTGAATTTGACCCCTCTTTACCGCTAATCAATCTGATAGATGAGTATGAGAGGGAGATAGGTGGTATAGGGGAAGGGACTGCGGGAAAAATCCCATTCAGGCACCTCGTCACACTTGTCCAAATCGCACGTGGCGATTTTTCGGAACTTCTCTGTGTCCTTAAAAGGAGCGGGTATGAGATTCGTGAGGAGAACGAAGAAGAACTAAAGGAGATGAGGAAGAAAGCAGGGTATGCGGAAAATTGGCTGTGGACCTATGCACCTCCGAGCGTGAAGTTTGAATTGCAACTGGAGTTGCCGAGAGAGGAAGTAAAAAGCTTATCGGATGCGCAAAGGAGCGCATTGAAGCTCTTGACTCAGGAACCACGAGGAGGCATGACCTTGAGTGCTGAAGACTGGCATAATAAAATATACGAAGTAGCCTCCGCTACCAATACGGAGGCGAAAGAGATATTCAAAGTGGTCTATATAGTTCTATTAAAAAAGCAGTCAGGACCACGTGCAGGCTGGCTCCTCGCTTCTCTGGACCCTAGATTCTTAAAGGAACGGTTTGAAGCCGCTGCTTTACAGGGCAAAACTAACTGATACTGGCTTGTGGACCCGGATAGGAGGGAAGTGGAGGTGCTACTCCTCACACAAGAAGCATATAAAAGTATGGGGGCATTTAATAAATCTCTTTACTCGACTCTCTTAAGACTGGAAGTGAACGTGGAAGAAATATTCTGCTAATCTACAACTCGCAGATCCTTTTTGCCTTCTTCTTTGCACCTTCTCTCCTCTATCGCATCCCCCTTTATAGCGATGCAAACACATTCCGCACCACACCTATCCAGTATCGTGCGAAACCCCCGATAAAACTCCCTATTTCGCTCGCGGACATATCTTCCGGAAGGGGGGCATTTCCAGAGAGAATGGGCAGCAGGAGGAAGAGTGCAACCGCCACCAGAATTATTATCCCCACTATTTTCATCCTTCTGTTTCACCTCCTATTCCTATCTTCCATAAAGGGATATAAAGATTTCGTATCATCTCCTTTATTTCTTGTAGTTATAACTTATATACGTGATTAACGTAGGCGGTATAAAAGTGATGTGATAATGAAGATGGTTCCAGAAAATAGGACTATTGTCGCACCAGACGGTAAATCGAAGATATAAGAGAGCCACAGCCCGCCAAAGGTAAAGAAAGCACAGATGCAGATCGAGAGAAGCATCATGCTACTCAAGCGATGGCTGAATTGCTTGCTCAGCGCCGCAGGTATGGTTAACAGCGAAATGACCAAGATAACACCCACGACCCTTATCAACAATACCACGGTCAGGGCAATGAGGCATAATAGGAGAAGGTATAACCGCTCGGTGGGGAGCCCCATCGCCTTTGCATACTCCTCATCGAAGGAAATCGCTTGAAATTCACGGTATAGTGCAATTACAATCATGATTATCGCTGCATTCAAAATCAGCATGGTGATGATGTTCGATGTGGACACCGTTAAAATGCTCCCGAACAGGTAGCCGAAGAGGTCCGGGGCATAACCAGGTGTGAATCCGATAAAAATGATACCTAAAGCCATCCCGATTGCCCACAAGATCCCAATTGAGGTATCTTCAGGTATCTTTGTTCTTCGACCAACGACACCCATGGAGAGTGCAGAAGCAATGCTAAAGGGAACAACACCCAGGATAGGGTCGACGCCAAGGAAATAGCCTAACCCTATGCCTCCGAAGGCTGCGTGCGCGATTCCACCGCTGATGAACACGATTCGCCTTATCACAACGTAAACGCCGATAATCCCACATGCTATACTGGCTAAAAGCGCTGCAATGAGTGCGTTTCTCATAAATTCATACTGTAAAATGCCTATCACCTTACTCGTGCTCCCTCAATACGCGGTGAGGAAAACCGTGAGCTATGAGGTCGACAGGGCATCGGTATGCGGCTTCCAGATCTTCCACAGGTAACTCTTTTGTGCCGTGATAAAAAAGCTTGCGGCTTAGACAGGCGATTTTATCCACGTAAATGGTTACCGCACTGATGTCATGTGAGACTAACACGATCGCCATTCGCCGTCGAAGATGCTCAAGAAGGGCATAAAGCTCTGTCTGCATTGGTGAATCCACGCTCGCCATCGGCTCATCGAGGAGAAGCAGTTTCGGCTCGGCTACGAGTGCACGTGCGATAAAAACCCGTTGCTGCTGGCCTCCGGAGAGCTCCCCTATCTGGCAATCCCGGCAATCGAACATCTCAACTGTCTTCAGGGCTCCGTCCGCACGCTTCATGTCCCCTTCGTTATATCGTCTGAACCGTTTCATATGACTCATGCGCCCCATCAGCACGACATCCCAGACACTTATCGGGAATTCGCGATCGAAGAGGCTGAATTGTGGGACATAACCCACAAATTTCCGACCTCGTTCTGGCGCAAGCCCAAAAACGGTAACTTTGCCACGATTCGGCTCCAGTAAGCCAAGAATGACTTTTAAGAGCGTGGTCTTTCCTCCTCCGTTCGGCCCTATTATCCCCAAGAAATCATACTCATAAATGGAAAGGTTGATCCCCTCCAGTACCGGCACACCATCGAACTGGAGCCAGACATCTTCGAGCCTTACAATCTCCTCTCCTTGTGGCGTCATTTATTCCATCTCCAGAGAAAGTGAAGCCGCAACGCTTCGCATAGTGGCACAATAGTCACGAGGGAGCGGGTTTATAAAAACGGTTTGACCGCCAATCTCATGTGCGATCACCTCAGCATCCAGTGTCGCAAATTGCGGCGCGACATAGACATAGGAGAGGTTGTATTGCCTCGCGAAATCAATGCAATACTGGATTACTTTCGGTGTTGGAGCTTTTCCTTCATGCTCAATCGCGATTTGCGTGAGATTGTATTCGGCAGCGAAATAGCCAAATGCGGGATGGTAGATTGAAAATACGCGGTGTTTAGTATAGCGATCAAGTCGCTCATGGATATATGCATCAACCTCCTCGAGTTCTGGAAGATATCTATCTCTGTTTGCGGTATACTCCGCCTCGTGCTCTGGGTCGATCTGAATGAGTCCTGCGCAGATATTTTCCACCATCACTCTGGCATTGCGGGGAGAGTTCCATATATGGGGGTCTCCACCTATCAGCTGTATTCCATTCGAGCAGTCAACGACCAGCATATCCTTGTTCACTTCCCTTATCTTATCGAACCATGCCAGTTCGAACTCAACACCGGAGCCCACTTTTGCATACATCTTTGCCTTACTGACCTCCCTTAACTGCCCTGCTGTGGGCTCATAGGTATGTGGACTCGCTCCCTGAGGGACCATCACCGTCACCTTCACATGCTCTCCACCGACTTTTTCCACAAATTCCGCCTGGGGCAGTATGGTTACTATAACGCCTATCTCTCCGTTCTCCGCTCTTCTTTCTCCTTCAAGAGCAATCCAAGCGAGGAGACAAACAGCTACAATCAACCCCCCAATGATAACTATCCATCTACCTTTATCCATCTTAGTGCCTCCATGTTTCACTATCCACTACTGAGATAGAATTTAATAATATTTAAATAGATAGTTATTAATTTTTGGGGACTACCTATATAATACCTTATTAATGTTATATGAATGAACATGAGTATCATCAGCGTCTCATTGAATGACGAGCTATTGGAGGAGATAACGAAGCTCCAAAGAGAGCTCGGCTTCTCCGGGAGGTCGGAGGCGATACGAGCCGGAGCACGGATGCTCATTGCGGATTATAAAGAAAAAGAGCGATTAGAAGGCAGCTTGAATTTTGTGCTTCTGGTCGTTCACACACAGAGCATGGAGGATACCGTAACAGGGATAAAGCATGAATTCGAGGAGATCATAAGCACACAGATTCATAACCACTTGAGAAAGGATAAATGTCTTGAGGTCTTCATTCTGGAGGGCGACGCTGCTCGGGTGAAGGAGTTGGTGAGGTCGCTCCAGACCTCTGGGAAAATGGATTTTATCAAGTTGATTGTGGCATAAATTCTTCAGGTGATTGCAGCATCAATCCCTATTATATATGCGTATGGAGCATAAGGCTTCACTTTTCGCGCTTCTTGTATCTCTACCGATTCTCCTCTGCCCAATTCTTGGACTTGTGCCATAAATTTCTCTTTCGCCTTGGTTATTGCTTTTTCAACTGTCTTATGCTTTTCCTCGCCTTCTTCAGGATAAGCGGATTCCAGGTCGTAAAAATGAATGATTCCACCTTGGGGTTTGAGCATGCTCAATGCTTCGTGGAGGAATAGATACGCACTCTTCGGGAGGTTCATGATTATCCGGTCTGCCGTGTTTCTGAACTTTACGTAAATTTCTTTTATGTCTCCTTCTACCGCATCTATGTTGCGTACACCATTCAGTCGTATATTTTCCTCCAAATACCGTATCGCATCGGGATTGATATCAATTGCTGTAACGTGACTTTGAGGTGCTCGTTTCGCAAGTTGTATGGAGAAAGCGCCAACACCTGCGAACATATCTATTATCTCCTCCTCTTTGGTGCGTTCGAGCTGCGCCGCGACTCGATTCCGTTCCCCGGCCAACCGTGGATTGAAATAAACCTTTTCCAAGTCGAGCTTGTACGTACAGCCGTGCTCCCTGTGTATCGTTTCCGTCCTGTTCTCGCCAGCGATTAGCTCCAGTTTTCTTGTTCTAAACACGCCTTCCACCGGTGAAATCCGTTTTGCTACCACTTTGATGTTTTTATGCAGGTCCATTAATGCCTGTGCTACAAGCTGTTCTTCTCTCTCGTTTAGCACCTCGGTGAGCACCGCAATGTCACCTATCACCTCATACGATGGCTTAAATCCAGCGGTATCTTCTATGCTCTTTCTCTCTTCTAAAACGGCAAAATCTCGTCTTAAAAGTTCCTCAGCGCCTATACCCCTTATTTCATCTTCGGTCAACGCCCGAATAAGCGGTAAATAAACGAACTTATCATCGGAGGTTATCCTGACGTCAGTTCTCAGCAGGTTGCGGTCCTTTAACGCGCTCCGGATGTCCTCGCCTCTTATCTTCTCCACTTTCACGCACGGCACATGCTCTGCCCCTGATTTCATGGATTTCATAATTTTTTATGCAGTCTCGCGATTTCTTACAACCTCTGCTTAGTGTAGAATTCTCTGTTTTTTTGTCAACCTTTAGGTTCAAAGAAGGGTTGCAAAGATAGTTTGTAAGGCAACCCTTTTCTACAGCCATATTCACGTATGCAGAATGAAGCTACTAAATTACCTAGATTACCACTTTCATGTATGCTTCTCTCGTGGAGCAACCCGTACAGGAATCCTGAGGCGAATGCATCACCAGCCCCGGTTGTATCCACCACATTAGTTGGATATGCATCGATTAAATGCGATGCGCCGGTGCGACTGGCAACATAACAGCCTTTCTCGCCAAGCGTCACACAGACAATCTGAGCCCCCTTGTTCAGAAGAATATCAGCACCTTCTTCATAATCCGCTCCTTTTATCAGTGATGTTAACTCCCTTAGGCTGAGAAAAACCACTTCGCTTCGCTCTATTACTTCACTTAAATCCTCAAGCTCGTATTTGAAACAGAGCATTCCGGGGCTAAAACTGAGCTTTGAATTAACTCTTCTTGCCAATTCGCGTTGCATCTCTAACTGCTCTTTGTTCACAAATGAGCTCATATGCAGGAATTGTGCGGTATCTACAAATCCTCTATCAATATCCTCGATGGAAAGCAGCTCATTCACGCCGGGATAGATATAAAGAGCCCTTTCTCCTCTGGCATCGATGAACCCGATTGCCGCGCCTGTGTAACCCTCTTCTCTTCTGATCCTCGTTTCCACCCCTTCTTTCCTGAATTCTTCCAGAATTAGTTCTCCTTCTTCGTCGGTACCTACTATGCCCACAAAACCAACCTCAACGCCTAATCTCGCTAACGAAACGATTGTATTTGCTGCAGAGCCACCAGGTGCTTTCTTTACATCGATAATCCCTACCTCTTCCCCGCCTCGTGCTATTCGCTCCACAACGTATAAAACATCATAATTCAAAGCTCCTAAGCCGATTACCTCTTTTTTACGCATACGAATTGCTTTCTCTCTGCCATATCCGCCGCGATTATCAGGTCTATATCCATCGTCGTGCGGGGGATACCGTAAAATAGAACCGCTAACCCGCCAACTACAACATACTCCACTTCTTCTCCATTTAAAAACGTGCACACTAATTTTAATATCTCATGCATGCTTCGCATTTTTCGCTACCCTCATTGCAAAATAAACTGATACTTTTTTTAGCGCCGATTATTTTTTAAAAATAAAGTGCTATGCACCGAGCGTATAACAAACATGGATTCTTCAGTTTTTCGGAGAGTGGAGTCAGAGAGCTGAGTTGCGTGAAGCACGGCGAAGCAGAAATAAATGCTGTATGTAGAGTATTAGAGCTATCAAAAAAGGAGATAAGGACGAAAGGGGGTGCTAAAAAAGGTATTACTCACGGAATAGTTGCTGACGATACCGCAAAATTACCTTTTGTCTCATGGGAAGAGCGCGAGGAGCTTGTGAAGGACAGGATCGTGCTCATAGAAAATGCCTACGTGAAGAAGTGGAAGGGGCTGCCCACATTGTATGCGGGGGAAAACACGAACGTACGCGAAATTGACGAGGATATCAGCTTTCCCAGTTACGCTGATTTGATAAAGCCGAGGAAGAGGAGTATAGCGGAAATCGTTAGGTGTGAAGGCGCGTTCGATGTTATCGTGGAGGGCGAGATCGTATCAATCGTGGAGGAAGCAGACAAAAGGGTGCTGGTATTGGACGATGGTACAGGTGCTGTATATCTGGCATTAAGAGAAAGAGAAACGGAAGAGCGTATCTCTTTTGGTGTGTCTGTTAGGGCGAGAGGAAATGTGGTGGATTATGAAAAGTGGTATGTGTTAATGGCGGAAGAAGTCAAAATACGGGGTGAAGAGTTTATACTAAATGAGATAAAGAACTTTTTGTGTAAATATACCTGATTTAAAAGTCTGGAGTTAAATAAAAAGGAGGAGCGAAGATAGGAGAGGAGATACGAATGAGAGATGTGGCGATAATAGGAATTGGGCATACGAAGTTCGGGAGAGCTTCGAAGACATTAATTGAGTTATTCTCAGAAGCCGCACTCCAAGCAATTGACGATGCAGGTGTGGAGTTGAAGGATATAGAGGCTCTATTTCAAGGTTCCGCTCTTCCGGGTTTTGAAGAGGGGCAGGTAATGCCAGCGGTATTCTCAGCCGCTGACCTCAACCTGGGACCTATACCTGCGACGGGATGTGAAGGTGCATGTGCATCAGCATCGGTTGCGATACGAGATGCTGCAATGTGGGTCGGTGCTGGTGAATACGATATCGTGATAGCGGGGGGAGTGGAAAAAGCGTCAACGATGGGTGTTAACTTTGCTACACGAACGTTTGCGATGGCTTGTCATGCGCCAACCGAAGGACCGGTGGGACTCACCTTTCCAGGTGTATTCGCAATGGCGGCGCGAGTCTATTCGAGAAATTACGATATACCCATTGATAACCTGAGAGAGAAAATGGCGTATGTTTCAGTGAAGAACCACCGGCATGGCGCTTTAAATCCTTTAGCGCAATTTTATAAGAAGTACGGCGATTTAACGGTAGAAGGGGTGATCAATTCGCGATTAGTCGCTGATCCATTAACCCTTTTGGACTGCTGTCCGTTTTCGGATGGAGCGTCAGCGCTGGTGCTCTGCTCCGCAGAGGAGGCGAGGAAGTATACTGACGAGCCGATTTACATAGTAGGAACGGGACAGAGTTCGGGGACTCCATTAGCAAAGATGGAGGACTTAACAAAACCTGTTTCGAGGATAAACTCTGCACGAGCAGCGTTTAAGCATGCAAACCTCAGTCCCGAAGATATTGACATAGTGGAGGTTCACGACTGTTTTACGATTGCGGAATTGATAGCACTCGAGTGTATGGGGTTCTTTAAGTGTGGAGAAGCGGCAGATGCAACTGTAGAGGATCAAACTGAATTAGGTGGGGAAATACCGGTAAATATGTCAGGAGGGTTAATCGGCAAAGGGCATCCAATAGGAGCAACGGGCGCGTCCCAGGTTTACTGGATCGTTAAGCAGATGAGAGGCGAAGCACCAGAAGGCAATCAAATTGACCCGGTTCCAGAGTATGGGATGACTGATACACTCGGCGGCGACTTCGGGACGCTGTGCCATCTTATACTTGGCAGATCGAAGAGGAGGAAATAAAGAGGGAGAGTGGAGAATGGAGAACGAACTGAAAGTAAACCCCTCCGGGGTTTCCGGGGGCACGGGCGGAGCCCGTGAATACATGATTTTAACCCATGCGGACTATGAGAACGGCATAAAGGAAGGGAAATTGCTCGGATTGAGGTGTCTCACATGCAACAAAATAACATGCCCGCCAACGCCAGTTTGCCAGTGGTGCGGGAGCATGAACCTCGAGAGAACAGAGTTAGGTAGAGAAGGCGAGTTGATAACATTCACGGTGATCCGTGTGCCACCAGAGGGATTTGAAGACGATGTTCCTTATATCCCGTGTCTGGTGAGAACAAGAGAGGGGCCTTGTATTGTGGGGCGGCTCGATTACGATGCTGAGCGTGCCACGCAAGAATTACTTGGTAAGCAGGTGAAATTGAATGGCTCATATACCAGAGGGGATAAGTTCTCGGGTGGGCTTCGCACATGCCCGGTATTTAGCGTTACAGAATGAATGATAGAAAAGTAGAGAAGAATAGATGATAAAAAGATAATGAGCAGCTTAGAAGAGTTAGAGAGATTTATAGAGCGCCTTGAAGAGGATTCGAAGGTGGTTAGGGAAGCTTCCAGAACCTGATGCAGGACCTGCTATCTCCTGCGCCCAGCTGGAGTATCCGCGTGCGTCGTAACTGCTTGTTGTGGGTGGTGAATTCCATTTCGCATA
>DYFG01000233.1 GCA_020725315.1 Nitrosotalea sp. | reverse complement strand
TCTTGTTACGAGTTTCAAGAAGGAGTTGGGAAACGGTAACGGGAGACATCTGAAGCATATTCTTTTGAGAGCACCCACACTTCTATTCCTGATACTAGGCTTCATCTTATTTTTGTTGGGGGCGCTACTGGTGTTCTTGATATGGGCACCTTTTAATCTATGGGGAATAAGGCTTGGGATACATTCAATGATTGCAGGATGTCTGCTTGCGATTGCAGGTTATCAGATAATCTTTTTGGGCTTGTTCGTAAAGATACTCGATGTGCATCGTGGATTGGAGAAACGAGACGGGATAACGGAATTTATTTCAAGGTATATTACATTGGGACGGAGTGCAACGGCTGGATTAGTGATATTTCTTATGGGATTTATTTTCACGCTGCGTTTGCTTTTGAACTGGATAGATAGTGGATATAAGGATTTGCCGCTGGTGGACCAGGATATTGCGGCATTTACACTGTTGGTAATTGGATTGCAGACGATTTTCAATTCATTGTGTCTTAGTACGCTTGCAGAAAAAGGAAAAGAATAATATGGACTTATTAACGCATATTTTCCTACCTTTAGCGGCTTTGTATGTGCTGAAGAGGGTAATTGCTCAATATCTTGTGGTATAAATTCTAAACACTAAAATCTAAATCCTAAACAAACTCCAATATCTAAACTCTAAATTCAAAACGAACCTTTTTTTGGGATTTTGGATTTTGATTAAGCCCTTACAGGGTAAACCCTTACAGGGTTTTCGGGGTCAACGGGGCAGAGCCCCGTTATGCGGGGTTGTGGGGCAGAGCCCCACAGTTTAGGATTTGGTGCTTAGGATTTGGGATTTTCCACTCTTTATTGAGCAGGTTCCCGGTCTATACGAAGATAATACCCTCAGAATAAGCACATTTCCTGTGATGAGCGCCAGAAGAGTTGAAAGTCCTATGGATGAATAAATCCTAAAAGCACCCAATGCAATAAGAAAAGGCAGTATTCCAACCCTGAGTATTGCCACAAGCGCCTGTAAAAAAGAGTACTTCACCTGCCTGAATGCAACGAAGACACTCGCCTGTAATGCTGACAAAGAGCCTACAATCGTGAATAGAATGAATGCGGTTCCATAGACTTTATTCTCCAACAGAATACCGAGTGCAGGAGCAATTAAATTTAGCAGAGATAGAAATACAAGCGAAAGCAAAAGCGCTGCAAGGGCAGTTATTGTAAAGCAGGAGTTAATCATCCCGCCCTTGTCTTTCTCATCGGGTAAATAGCGGATAAGTGCTATATCGAACCCTAAGATGGAAAGCATGCCGATAAGCCCTGCGGCAGAAAGAATTACAGAGCCAATGCCAACGTCTTCTGCCTAGTAGAAGCGGGCAGCGATAATCCAGAAGATAGCGAAGCATGCGCAGCGTTTTTGGTCAAACTTTTTCTAAAAGTTTGGTAACTACTCAGGTATAATAAAGTTTTAATACTTTTCTATTGTAAATCATACAAAGGTCAGTTATGATAGAGCCGATGATACTTGAGATCCTCCAGCAGCAAGAAGAGCGGTGGGCAACCAGGACATCTTGGGCAAA
>DYFG01000024.1:15059-16952 GCA_020725315.1 Nitrosotalea sp. | reverse complement strand
AGAATGGTGCATGAAAATAAGTATACAACGAGTTGTATAAATATTTATGCTCTGCGCTCACCAAAAGCCTCTAAAGTTATTGCGCGTTTACCTTTATAAAACCCCGGATGTGTTTAAAATATATTTAATAAAGAATTGAGCACAAAAAATTTTTCTCGTGGTACCATGAATCCTCTTAAGGAAAAGGTTGTCAAGGCCTATTCACCTTCGCATATCACGGGCTTCTTTGCAATCTGTGATCATAAAGATCCTTTGTATAAAGGCTCTATTGGGAGCGGCATTGTACTAGAAGCGGGTTGTGTGACTGAGGTCTTTCTCAGTAAGAATCTTCCGGTAAAGGCGCGAATAACAATAAACGGTGTAGCGGAAGAGGCACCCACCACGAGGTACGTGGTCGAGCATCTGGCTGGAAGCACTGTGGTATGCGTATCGACGAACTTTGAGGTACCAGTAGGCTGTGGATTTGGTGCAAGCGGTGCCGGTGCGCTCAGTACTGCACTCGGCTTAAACGAGCTGGTATCGCTCAACATGACGGTAAACGAGGTAGCGCACGTAGCACACTGCGCTGAAGTTGAAAACAGTACGGGCTTAGGGGATGTCATGGCTGAGACTTATGGTGGTGTGGTAATAAGAAAGAAGCCGGGCCCTCCGGGAATTGGAGTAATTGACAGGATCCCGCATAGAAACGAGAAGATAAGCTATGTCGTCTTTGGTCCAAAACTAACAAAGGCGGTATTAGCCGAAGGTGGTGAGGAGCTGAAACGGCAGATAAACGAAGCTGGGAAGAACGCACTGGAAGCATTGATGCGGAAGCCGACGTTAGAAACCTTCATGCGTGCGTCACGGGAATTTTCGTTGCTGAGCGGATTGATGAGTGATACCTGCAAAGACGCGATCGAAGCAGTGGATGCAGAAGGGAAGGTTGCCAGTGTGGCAATGATTGGAGAGGCAGTTTTTGTTATCGGCGATAGCGAGGCATTGAAAGAGTTCGGAGCGGTCAAAGAAAGTAAGATATCGGATGTGGGCGTGAAGATTATTTATTAATAATATATAAACCTTTGCTTAGCACAGGTTCTTCTTTAAAAGAAAGTGTTTTGTAAAAAAAGAAAAAGTGTTGTGATTAAAAAATGGTTCTTGATTCCCTCTTGCGTGCCCTTGTAGATAAGTGGGGGTTAGTGAAAGCGACTGCGCGATTTTTCGCCGCCAGAGGTATCTCGCCGAATTTCTTATCCCTGCTCTCGTTCCCCTTCGCAATACTCGCCGGCATCTTCTTCTTCTTATCCGGCACAAGCACGTCTTTTAACCTCCTTTTATCACTTGCCGCCATCTTTATCTGCCTGAATGCCCTTTTGGACGGTCTGGATGGTGTTTTAGCTCGTGAAATCGGTAACGCAAGCAAGAAGGGGGATTTCCTTGACCACGTGATTGACCGCTATTCAGACATCTTCATTATCGGAGGTATTGTCTTTGGCGGCTATGCAAGCTGGGAGATCGGCGTCATCGCGATTGTTGGCGTTCTGCTCGCCTCATACATGGGCACTCAGGCACAGGCAGTGGGTCTGAGCAGGATCTACGGAGGGTTGCTTGGCAGAGCTGACCGTATCGTGCTCATACTGGGCGCGACGGTGCTCACACTCGTCTATCCCTACCCAATTCCCGCATCGGGGCTGTTAAGCTTCTCCTTCCTCGGCTGGAGCCTGATTATCGTTGCCGTGCTCGGTAATGCAACTGCGGTACAACGGTTCTTTTACGCCTGGAGAAGAATCTGACTTCGTAAATGCAAATAGTGCCATATGACCTCTACTGTTATTATCCACCCCATACTTAATTAACATTTTCTTTCTCTCCGCCACCATACAGCTCCTTAATCAAATCCTCATACTCCACAACCAG
>DYFG01000024.1:0-14959 GCA_020725315.1 Nitrosotalea sp. | reverse complement strand
TTCATCCATCTCGCCTCCTCTCAATTGGAAATGCTTTTTATCTCCTACACTTATGTGTGTTGTGAAGAGGAGGTCATATGACCTAATAGAAATTTTAAACTCTCTTCAGAAATCGCAGGGACAATAGCATATACTACAATTTCTCTTTCCTCCAAGGACACCTCATTAATATACTGCATAGGGGCCCAATGAAGATAGGACTCTGGTTCTTGTTCTAACTTCATTAAATCAAAAAGCTTGGAAGATCTTTTATTGGTAACATCGCACGCATCACAAATTCGCAAAATAGATACAAGTAATGGAAAATGTTTTGGAAAATGCTTTAAATTAGATTCAGTCATCTCAGAAATATCTCCAGTGTGTAGTTCACATAACTTTCCAATAATCGATCTATCTATCTTATTAAAAATCGAAGATATCTCCTTAATATTATGTATCATGAGTCTCGATGCAGTTCCGTGAATTTTTCTTACTACAAATTTACCAACTGTATCGAGAGGCAGAAGTTTATCCAGAACAAAAAGCATACCAATGTCATGTAAGTAACAAGCACAAAGGAGATAATATATATCGCGCTCACTTAAAACATTAAGCAATTCCACAGGTATAACTTTTGAAATATTCGCGATCACATTTTTACTGTGTTGTGTCCCATGAAGAGTAAACTCCGGGTGATATATAGTGTCTTTCTGCCATATATCTTGAGTATATTCCTTGACTCTCCCAAGATTATTAAGAAATTCACTCCGTAGTTTGCAGGAAATATCCTTTTTTCTCATTCCTACATGACATTATCTTTTTTGTTTTTTAAAACTTTTAGGTGTTTATTGTTGTGTGGCACGTTCTTGGTATTCCTAAATTTTTGGCTAGCTTGTAAACCTCCGAAAGATCACTTTTTCTTCCCTAAAAACGTCTTTATCCAGACTAAGTATCTCTCCTCTTCGCTCATATGCCTCTTTATCCCAGAACCTGCACACGTCCGGCGTCCCAACTTCATCCGCAAGAATGATATCCCCTCCCTCTTCGCTCCTCCCGTACTCCAGCTTGAAATCAGCCAGTATTATCCCCTTTTGGATTAAATAAGACCTTAGTATAGCTCCTATCCGTCTCGTCTCCTCTTTTATACGCTCCAGTTCACTTCGATCCATCCACCCTCTTTCTAATATCTCTTCGTCCGTTATCGGCCTGTCAACACGCTCAAATTTGGTGGTAAATTCCAAGAAGCTCTCGCTAAGGGGCATTCCTTCTCTCCTCTCCTCCTGACCAAGAAGCTCGCTCCTTAGATCGAGCTCACCTTTTTTATATCGCTTCCATAACGACCCGTAGAGGAAGTTTCGAGCTATGACCTCCACCGGTAGAATACTCACCTCTTCTGCCACTAACATGTCTGGAGGCAGATATTCCTTGAAATGCGTCTTTATCCCTTCAGCTTGTAGCTTCTCAAACCAGAAACAGGATAGTTTGCAGCAAATCTCGCCTTTATTCTTATATTCCGCCTTCTTTATACCGTCAAACGCGGTAACTCGGTCGGTAAACACGAAAAGATATCCCCGTCCGGTCTTCGATAGATGTCTTTCGCTTTTCCACTTCGTATGAACTCAGCCTCGTTCATGCGATTAAAATTGCACCACCTATTATAAATATAACCCCCTTTTCATTTAGATAAAGAAAGATATCTAAAATGTTTCTTTGGTAAAGGTTTGTACCAAAAATGAGAACGGCACGCGTAAAAAGGAGGACAAAGGAAACGGATATTGAGGTCGAGTTGAACCTCGATGGTGTTGGAAGGAATGATATAACCACCACGATAAAATTCCTTGACCACATGCTCGCTACGTTTTCACGCCATGGATTTTTTGATATAGTGGTGAAGGCTGAAGGGGACTTGAGTCACCACGTCGTGGAAGATATCGGCATTGTTCTCGGTGAGGCGTTTAAAAAGGCTCTTGATGGTGGTGAATCAGAGGGAAGAGGAAAGACCGTGCGATTTGGTTATGCGATTATACCCATGGATGAGTCTATCGCACAATGTGCGGTGGACATAGGCGGTATAGGAGGAGAAGGAAGGAGCTATACCGTGCTCGAGGTGGAGTTCGCTAAAGAACGGGTAGAGAATTTTAGCACTGAGAACGTATCACATTTCATCACTTCTTTTGCCACCCATGCACACTTCACCATTCATGCGTATGCAAAGGGCGAGAACGAACACCACAAGATAGAGGCAATTTTTAAAGCCCTGGGAATAGCCTTAGACCGGGCTACGAGAATTGAGGAACGATGTGGATCGAGAAATATAGACCGAAGAGATTGGATGAGATCGTAGGGCAGGAGGTGGTAGTGAAACGGATACAAGGATTTATCAACAGCAAGACAATACCTGATCTCTTGCTTTGGGGTCCAAAAGGGACAGGTAAGACTTCTCTGGTTTATACCTTAGCGAAAGCGTTCTACGGTGAATTCTACGAGGAGAACCTCATGCATATAGAAACACCAGATTTCATTGAACAGGGTAAAAAATGGTTGAAAGAGAATAAAACGTTCAAATTCTTTTATGACGAGCAAAAATCAGCGATAGACGTTTTTAAGGAGATGATACGGGAATACGCAGCGTTGTCACCCATAAATGCCACGTTTAAACTACTATTTTTCAGTAATGCGGATTTGCTTTCCCGAGATGCACAGCAAGCGCTGCGTAGAGTTATGGAACGGAGCAACCAGACCTGTAGATTCATCTTCTCCACCACGAAACCTGCCGGTCTCATTCCCGCCATAAGGTCACGATGCTTGAACTTTCACTTCAGGTCGTTGGAAAAAAGTGGTGCACTGGAGCTATTGGTACGGTCAATAGCTGAAGAAGAGGGTTTGAAACTCACCGAAGGGGGTTTAAAAACGCTCAGGGATTATGCGATGGGGGATGCGGGTGTTGCTATAACGATTCTGGAAGCAACAGCAACGGGGAGAAAAACGATTGATAGGGGGGGCATAGAAGAAGCGGTGCAACATGCGTTTCTTCAAAGAAAGAGAGCAGAAGAATTGGTAGATTTAGTATTCGAAGGACGATATAAAGATATCCGGGCACAATTAGAATTTTTGATAGGGGAAGAGCGCCGAGGAGGAAAAGAAATCCTCGCGGGGATACATGAAGCATTGCGAAGGAAGATGAAGAGCGCAATGGGGAAAGATGAATCGAAATTGTTCGCACGGCTATTTGTATACGAAAGCGAGGCGGATTTGAAACTATGCAATTCTTTAAATAGCATGATACATTTAGAAGAAATGATCTCGAAGATGTCTCAAAGGTGGTGGGGCTATGATAGAAGTAAACATAAGTGTAGCTAAGGTCGTAGGGTGGATTGGCTTGGGGATCTTAGGCATAATTGCAGTCTATCTGGTTCTTATGATTGTAGGGATCGTTCACTCTGCGATTATAGAATTGCTTCTGTTGGGCGTTGTTATAGGACAGATATTTTACAACGGTTACACATACAGGGCGATTCAGGAGATGGATAGGAAAATTGAGTGGATAACCAAGAAGTTAGAAAAAAAGTAGGAGGTGTAAAAGGAAGAAATGGCCTCGACGGCAAAATTCTGGCGGGAGCAAGAATCCCGGTATAATTTGGAAGGCACACGCTGCTCGAATTGTGGGAGTTTCTTCTTCCCCCCACGTTCCCTCTGTCCAAAGTGCAGGCGAAAAGGAACCATCGTGCCTTATAAATTCGAAGGAACTGGTGAGGTGGTTACCTATACGACCGTTTATCAGGCTCCGAAGAATAATAACCGAAAAACGCCGTACACCCTGGCGATTATCGAGCTCGATGAGGGTACCCGGATGCTCTCTGAGGTGATCTGCGAGCCTGCACAGATAAGCACCGGGATGTGTGTTCGTGCGGTCTTCAGGAAATTAGGGGAAGAAGGTGAGAGGGGAATAATCTACTACGGAACGAAGTTCGTGCCTGCCTAAAAAACGAGAAGAGAGGGAAAGGAAGAGTATGAGATTGTGGTTACAAAAGGTGCTCTTTGCCGAACTATAAAAAACCCCAAAAAAACGCTTTCAACCCAATCCATATATCGTGTATATTTATTCCTATTACCTGACCTACAACATAAAGCCCGATAAACGTCCCTGCGATGCTTCCTATATTTGCCAGTGCCGCGACAAGAATGACTTTAAACAGCTTGTTTCTCATCAATTCTCGCAACGATTCCACATTCAGCATGCTCTTTGCGTCTTCCATCCCGGGTTTTCGAAGATGTGCTTCTACCAACCCTGCAAACCAGCCCGCCGCTAAAAAGGGGTTCAAAGAGGTGAGCCATGCCGCGGCAAAAGCGGTAAGTGCTGAAAGCGGGTGGCCTCGTGCGACCACAACACCTGCCGCAGACAAAACGCCGTTTATTATAAACCACCAAAAAAACGCTCTAAGAAGAAGATGGAATGATATCTCCGTGAAGATGAACGCTAAAAGGATAAGTAAGAGAGCCACGCCCAATCCAATCCCCAGCAAGTTCCTTATCGTTATACTAAACCGCTTCGTGGGGAGCGCGCATAACTCCTCCTTAGGGGGTATCAACTCTGGATGGCTGAGGAATTTGTTTATCCCTGCTACATGTCCCGCACCAACGACCGCAACTATTTTCCTTCTTCCCAGCGAAGCTTGCGTAGCGTTTTTGGTCAAACTTTTTTCAAATAACGGGGCTCCGCCCCGTTGACCCCGCAAGCCCTGTAAGGGCTTAGTTTGTTGGTCAAACTTTGCTAAAGTTTGAAGCTCCAGTAAATTGCTCGCGATATATGCATCCCTCTCATCTAAAAGTGCGGTTGCCGCACCCGGCGAGAACTCCCTCAATTCTTTTACCAACTGCGTGACAACATCGTCATCCGTTATTCTGTCAAGCTCTATCATGTGTGGCTCTGCCCCACGACCCCGCAAGCCCTGTAAGGGCTTACTATTCGCGCCCGTACCACCCATCGTCAGCTCCTTTCCTCCCCTTTCCTCTTCTCCCGTTCCATTGCCTCCCAGACTGGCAATCGAGAAAATGAGTGAAAAGATCATCCTGAGCTTCTCCACAAACCGCATCTTCTTCCAAAATCGCTGCATCGTTATCTGTATCGGTCGGTCAATCAGCGCAATCTTACAACCCAGTTCCTCTGCTTTCTTTATCGCCGCCATCATATCTGCACCGGGCTCGATACCAAACTCCTTGCCTATTCTCCTCTGCACGTATGCGAGCAGCCAATGCGTGAGTATTAAAAAGGGATTACCCGCACTCAGCAACTCGGTTGGAGAGAAATCCCTCATTTCTCCTTTCAATGCGTGGTATCTCGCTTCACATAACTCAACAGCAACGACATCCGGCTTCTCTCTCGCTATCACCTCTTCCACTTCCTTCACGCTCTTCTCTAACACGTGTCCCGTCCCTACCAATAGTATACCCTCGATATCACGCTCGCTCATGTCTGCTCTTACCTTGTTTTATATTTATATCTCAATATCGCAGCAACACCGCCAAACGCACGCTTTAACTGCGACCCTTCCTCAATTTCCACTGAGATGAACTCCACGTCAGCGCCGATCACCTCAGCCTTTTCCACTAACTCGTGTACAAGCTCACTCTCGAGCTCCGCGGAAATCAAAAGCGTATCCACTGCACCTATTTCCAATTTCCTTCTCACTTCTTTCTCTCCATATGCTACCATTGTCTCGTCATTTGCCACCAGTTTCATGAATCTCGCCATGAGCTTCTTCTCCCTCATCAAATCCAGCCCTTCTAAAACCTCCTCCGCCGCGTCAACGAGCTCATAAAGACCTGATTCATCGGTATATGCAACATCAAACTCTCCAAGAAGCTTATTTTGCAACTCATAATGCAGATAAGACCCCTTTACAAACTCTTCCTTCGTTGGACTTGGACCACCTATTAAAATGCCGCTGAGGTCCTCGACTTGAAGCAAGATCTGTGATGCATGCTTGCCTATTCGCTTATAAAAATCATCGATGGCGATCTCCCGCAATCGTTGAAATCGCGATGCTGACTGCCCGCCCTTTCTCATCTTTCCAGGAACTGAAGAGGTCAGGTGTTTCATCGCTTCCACCACCTCGCCATTCAAGATGCCTATCGTTGCTTCTCTTCGGTCAAGCACGATCAGACCATATTTCTCCTTCTCCTCTATCATCTCTTCCAGCGGCTCGAGGAAGAAGCTCGAATCACAATGGTAGATATAGGAGAATAATTTCGCGGGTGGCTCCACGATAGCGGTTTCTATATCCGTCCTGTCTCCACCCTTATCTATCGCACCACAGAATATGACCAGACCATTCTCTCCTCCACGCACATACTTCAGCTTGGATAAAATGGATTCAAGAGCGCTTTGAACGTTAGTACGGGTAGTTTTACTCTTTATGTTCATTGCTTGCCCGTGTTCACTACGAAGATGAGAAGTAACATCTGATAGCTGTTTATCAGGCGGTATATAAACTGAGACAAGCTCTGTGCCTCTTCCACTCTTTTTCCTCAGCTCTTCCAGTACCTTCCTGAAATCATATTTCTTTATTTGCTCCATATCCCATATTTGGTCAAACTTTTCTTTAAAGTTTGATGCGGCAACCGGGGTTCGAACCCGGGTTACAGGCTTGGGAAGCCCATGTCCTGCCACTAGACTATTGCCGCTTTGTACTTTCTCTCAAACTCCTCAAACTCTGATGCAAGGGAGGAGACAGCAGCTATTACCGCCTCTAAGGGATCACCCTCCCTCATCTTCACATACAACACGGGGTTGCTCTTCAGGGTATATTTAATGTTATAGGTTACGATATCCACCTTTTCATTATCGAGCAGCTTTGACGTGAGCGGCACTAAAAGAGAATGGTCCTCTCCTTTTATCTCTATCCTCACTTCTTTTTCCTTCCTCTCGAGGATCTTTATCTTTTTATCTTCCTCTTGCATGCGTATATCACCGACTTTTATATCAGAAAAAAGCTTACTTACACTAGTCCTCTACCATAATCCTCAGATATTTTTCTCGCTTCCACTCGTTTGCATCGCTCACATGTCAGCACATTGCCCTTTCTTTTCAGATCACCTTTGCATCTCGCACATATCGCTTTTATCACGCCTAAATCTTTCCCTTCTGTGCTGAGTCTTAATGCCTTTGTGTCGATCACTTTCGCCTTCACCACATCAAGATAGCTAAACTCATGTTGCACTTCAGTCACATACCCGTTCTTTATGTTTGATATATGAATAATTCCCTGTGTGGATGCAGCAACTTCTCGCTTCTCCTTCCCTTTCACGCATGCTATACTCACGACGGCAAGTGTATCCTTTATATCCTCTATTCTGCCTATTACCACATCACCTTCCTCAGGCGTTGGTGGTGTCTCCACTTTTGGAATGACCTCTATAACCCTTTTATCACTTATGCTCACGCCACCAGTCAGCGAAGCATATATATTCCCTCTTTCGTCGTACACACCCGTTCCAAGGGTGAATTCCTCAGAGGTACCCAAGAAATCGCCAGGAACGACAATTCTTCTTTCTTTCTCCACTCGCTTTGCTCCTTTCTTTTTATTTATCCCTTATTATTTTACTTCATCTCTATTATATTATTTTATGCGTGTGATTGGAATAGACCCGGGAACTGCGATAACCGGATGGGGAGTTGTTGAACTCAATAACGGGATATTAAAATCAATTGGCTTTGGATGTATAAAGACGACTCTGGAGCGATCAAAGGGTGAGCGATTAAAGAAGATATATAACGATTTGCTTGCCGTGATAACCGATATGAAGCCAGATGCTATGGCAATCGAGAAGATTTTTTTCAACATCAATGTGAAAACAGCATTGAGCGTTGGGCAAGCACGGGGGGTTTGTCTCTTAGCTGCTGCTATCGCTGGAGTACCGACATATGAGTACAATACCTCCGAGGTAAAAAGTTTTATAACGGGGTATGGAAGGTCAACGAAGAGTGAAGTTGCGACCAAAGTAAAGGAAATACTTCACCTGGAGGAAATACCAAAGCCCGACGATGTCACCGATGCCCTCGCTATTGCAGCTACTCATCTCTCTCTCTGAAGTTAATTCAGCAGCAAGGTGTAGGTGATAGCCCAGCAGAAAAAGGTCATAAAAGAGATGTAAATCCAATCCTTCGCCCCGGTCAGGTTTGTATGTACAAAGGGATAGACAAATTTCTGCACCATGATCATGAGGATTACGATAAGCAACCCATCTTCTGATGTAGGATTATTCACCACGAGAGCGGATATAACTCCCGCAAGGATACCAAATAGAGAAGGTATTAGTGTCTTTTTTAATCCCTCCTCGTATTCTTCCCTTTTTTTATCCCTCTCCTTCTTCTCGTTCCCCATCTGCTTTAACTACTGAACTTCTCTTAGTTCACGACTCTATTACCTTTGAATCTTCTATTCTTAAAGTTACAACCCTGGTATCTTCCACGGAGATATTTGCAAGTTTAGCTGCCTCCTCTATTGCATCGTCCAGGTTCCCTATTTTATCTACGAGTCCCATACGTAATCCCTCCTCGCCGGTGAACCAGCCTCCTTTCGCTATTATCGCTCTATTCTCATCGCTTATATTCCTCTTCTCCGTAACGCAATTCAAGAATACTTCAAGCACGTTCTCTAATCTCTCCTTCAAATAACCTCGTTCACTCTCATTGAGCCGGTAATCGGCAAACATGTCCTTTAACTCGCCGGAAGGCAGGGAAGATATCTTTTCAGCTTCTTCTGACGCATTTATTGGAACATCAAAAGGGAACTCTACTGAAGCCCCTATACCTCCAACCACCGACATAGGCGTAGCTACAATCTCATCCGCTGCAACCGCAACCAAATATGCTCCAGAAGCACCGATATTCCCTATGGATGCAACAACCGGTTTATTCACCCTCTTCACCGCCCTATACATATCCCATGATGCGCCTGCATCTCCTCCTCCGCTGTTTATCCTGAGCACGACCGCTTTTATTCCCTCCTCTTCCTCAGCCCGGCTCAGAAGTTTTCTGATTGTCTCCGGATTTGCTCCTCCCTCGTGAGCCTCTGTTATCACCCCTTCAACCACTATTATGGCTATCTTGTTTCGTGGAACATGCCACCTCTCACCGGTCAAAAAGAATAACGCGGAAAATGCTCCCACGAGTATCACGGCTACTACTACCGCAACGATGATTATCCTCCCGCTCTTTTCTATTCGCATGCTTACCCCGACCACATCCGCTCGACCATTTTTACTGCATCTCCATGCTCGACTTTACGAGGATTCCGTGCCAGGTATCCTTTCTCCTTCATAATCGCATCAGCCAAATCAGGCAAGTCCTTTTCTGGCACATCTAAATCAGCAAGCCTTGTTGGCAGTTTTAATGCTTCGAGCATCTTCTTAACACGTGCAATAGCTTTAGAAGCTGCTTCTTCATCCGACAACCCTGATATATCCTCGCCCAGTTCTCGTGCTACCTTCGCCAACTTCTCCTCAGCCGCAGGTGCGTTATACTCCATTACATAGGGTAAAGCAAGTGCGGACGCTTTCGCATGTGAGATGGTATATCTCGCTCCAATGGTATGCGCTGCGGCATGACCTACGATAACACCTGCATTTCCAAATGCCATACCTGCCAGCATCGCGGCTATCGACATCTTTAACCGTGCATCGAGATTATCGCCATGCGCAAATGCCTCCTCTAAATTATCCGCAATCTTCCTTATCGCCTCTAATGCGAACGAATCGGTCAGCGGGTTCGCACCAAGTGAGAGAGCCGCTTCTACTGCATGGCTCAATGCGTCCATGCCTGTGGAAGCGGTCACTTCTGGTGGCATTGATGCCGTGAACGATGGCGAGATTAAAACAACGTCTGCGAGATTATAAGAGCTTGCTATCGCCTTTTTCTTCCCCTCAACAATGATCAGCGCATATGGTGTAGCTTCCGCACCCGTCCCAGCAGTTGTCGGGATTAACATCTTCGGCACGCTCGGATTCGCAATCTTGTTTGCCCCCAAAAAATCGCTTACAACCTGCCCCGGGTTCGCAACTGCCGCAGAGGCAACCTTTGCCATATCCAACACGCTTCCTCCTCCAAGACCAACAACCAGGTCATATTTCGCTGCTCTTGCAGCCATAGCGACTGCTTCCGCAGCTTTTAAAGTCGGCTCTGACTCCACTCTATCAAAAATAGCCACTTCTACTACCTCTCTCAAAGGAGTTCCCACCTTCTCGAGCAAGCCTGTTCTTTTAATTGTCTCATCGCTAACAATGAGCGCTTTTTTTGCACCCAATCCCTTCGCTTCTGCCCCGATCTGCTCCTCTACCCGCTCACCAAAAACCACTCGTTTTGGTAACAGAACTTCATATACCCCCATTTTTATCACCTAATTATGAAATTACTAAGAAGGTATATAACTCATCTTCGCTCCGCGCATTTTCGGGATTTTTTTTACCGCTATCCATGCATGGACAGAAAGGATGAACGCAGAATTATCAGAATTACACAAAGTTTTAATCACCGAACGCATACTAAAAACGTGTTTATCGGGAGGACCCGAATTTGAGAGAGGTTAAGAAGCAGGAAGAGGAACAAAGGGACGAAGAAACGGAACTTGAAGAGGTACAGGTAGAGGTTACAAGTACTGAATTAGGGAGATTGAAGAAGGAATTGGAAGAGAAGACCACATTGGCAGATGAGTATTTATCTCGGCTGAAGTACCTCCAGGCGGACTTTGAGAACTATAAAAAGATGGCGGCTCGTGAGAGGAAAATGTATGAGACGTGCGCAACTGAAGAGTTAATAAAGAATTTATTGCCAATCATCGACAGTCTTGAGACTGCTCTTGCGTCGGCGAGACAGGGTGGTGAGATAGCATCCTTTGTTAAAGGAATTGAGTTACTATATAAAGATCTGATGGCTCTGCTTGAGAAAGAGGGTTTAAAGCCGATCAAAGCAGTTGGAGAGAAGTTTGATCCCTATAAACATGAAGTTACTATGACGGCTATTGATGAGGACCTTCCTGAGGATACCGTTTTGGAAGAACTCGAAAAGGGGTATATGTTAGGCCCAAAAGTGATACGAACAGCAAAGGTCGAGGTCTCAAAGAAAAAGAAGGAAGCACCTCAGCCCGCCATAACTCAAGAGAACTCAAACGGAGAATCTTAGGAATATGACAGAATTTTCTCTTTAATCACCTTTATATGTTCGACTACTTCTCCCCCGATATCTAACGGAGCTTTACACTCCATATCAGCCTTTATCAGTGCTTGTTCATAGGGAATAAGGTCCAGCAGCGGTATATCCATCTCTTCTAATTTAGTTTCTATCCTTTCTACCACCTCTAAATCCGTAACTTTGTTTATCACTGCCACAATGTTCTTTATTCCGATATCCTCACCGAGCTTCTTTATTCTACCTACGGCCTCTACCGATCTCATCCCGGGCTCTACCACGGCAAGCATGATATCAACTCCTCTCGCTGTTCCTCTCCCTAAATGCTCTATCCCTGCTTCCATGTCCATTATAACGGTATGTTCCTCGAATAACACGTGCCGCAGCAAGGAGCGAAGGAACGCATTTTCTGGGCAGGTACATCCAGTTCCTCCTTTCTCTATCGTCCCCATTACCAGCAACGTTACACCATCCGGCCCCTTTGCCCCATACCTCGTGATTATATCATCCACTTTGGGATTTAATTTGTAGATGCCGGTCCCGGTATACGCGCCGGTCCGTTCAAAAATGATCTCCTTAAGTTCAGATATAGGCGGAGGGTTCTCTTCTATGCCCAGTGCAAATTTCAAGTTCATTGCAGGGTCCGCATCCACCGCGATGACGCCCTGCCCATCCCTCGCAAAGAGTCGAGCAAGTGTGCCTGCAATGGTGGTTTTACCCACACCACCTTTTCCCGCAACTGCTACTTTTCTTCTCCCTCTTTTCACCTTCTCGACAACCACGTAATAAATATATATGTAAGTATCATCTCAAGAAGCTGTGATGACTTTAACAAAGGGTGAACGTTGAAGAGATGAACAATATTAAATATTCTTTATCCATTCCATTATAATAAACAAAAATAAGAAGTCGTTAATTTGATAGTCAGAGTAAAGATCGGGGGCAATACGTGAGCATGGGGCTGGATAAGCTAAGAAAAAGGGAAGGTGAAGAGGAGATAACGGGTCATATGGTAACTTTGGCAAAATATTTTATTGTTTGTAGGTGAGGAGGAGTGAAGTGAGGTAAGATGGCAAAAGAGCGGACTAAGCGATTTGGGAGAGGTGCAAACACGTGCAGACGATGTGGCAGAAGGAGGGGTCTGGTACGTAGATATGGAATTTATCTCTGCAGACAGTGCTTTAGGGAGATAGCAGCAGAGATAGGATTTAAGAAGTATAACTAAAACCTTTTCTTAAAGAAAAGCTTTACCAAAAGAAGAGTTGACAATAAAGTCTTTATATACCAAATAAAAATAGGAAGTAAGATGCCGCCGGAGTATGTCACGAGAGAGGAATATATGGAGGGTATGCATAAATTAAAAAAAGAAATTCAAGAGCAAAGAGCAAGAGATGAAGAAAGGCAAAAGTTAATCAATCGGCTATGGATGGAAAGAGTCGTTTATATAAGCATAATCATTGGCTCTGTTTCTATTTTGACTACGCTAATTGTGATGAGATAAGAGGAGAAGAAAATGTCGCTAAACGACCCGCTTGCAGATGCTCTTTCGCACATTAAGAATACAGAGAGAGTAGGGAAGATGGAGTGTACGCTCAAACCAGCCTCGAAACTGATAGGTAACGTGCTGAGTGTACTGAAAGAAGGCGGCTATATAGCCGAATTTGAATTTGTTGAAGATGGAAAAGCAGGTCTCTTCAAGGTGAAGCTCTGCGGTAAAATAAACGATTGCAATGCGATAAAGCCGAGGTTTTACGTCCGTGTGAAAGAATATGAGAAATGGGAGGAGAGACTTCTGCCCGCACGAGATTTTGGTATGCTTATAGTCACGACATCGAAAGGTGTGATCTCGCATGAGAAAGCAATTGAGAGTGGTATCGGCGGCCAACTGCTCGCTTTTGTGTATTAACTCTTTCAATCTGCCTTTTCATACCACCGCAGTATAAACTCCGCTACTTTCTTCGCACACTCTTCTATACCCATCTCTTCGCTATCCACCACGACCTCAGGATTCACTGGCTCTTCATACGGCACATTCACGCCCGGCACCGTCGCTCCTTTCACCGTCGCTTTCTCATAGATGCCAGGAGGAGCATGTTCCGCTTTCCTGTCCCGCTCTCGTTCCATGCACAGGCATAAAGAGCACTTCACATACACCTCAGCGAAATTCGGTATGGTCTCTCGCGCTCTGTCCCTGTATCTCCTTCGATTTGCCGTAGCATCTATGATGACCGGTTTGCCACTCTCCACCAGGAGTTTCGCCATGTACACCAGCGAGGCGTATACAATCTCTCTCTCCTCGTCCGAATAGGATGGCGCTGGCGTAATAAATTTACGTATCTCGTCAAGTTCAAGCACCTTCACTTCACCGACGCCCTGTTCTTCCAGGATCTCGCTCACTTTCTCTGCTATTACGGTCTTACCACTTCCCGGTAAGCCGGTTATCCATACCGCCCAGGTCATAGTTAGTGCTCAAAAACTGGTTTTAGGTGGCCAATTCGTATTCATCCAGTCTGGAATCCGTCCGCTGTCCCGTGGACCGACGAGCACAGTCCAGCCAGTAGCATCTTCAGTCTCGCCCGAGAGTCTCGCGGCAAGACCAGGAATCACTAATGTCTTGTGCTTCACCTTCTTTTCCGCTTCATACGATTCCAGCGTCTCTTTTATCAATTCTACGTTGAGCTGCCCGCCCGCAACTGATGCTTCTACTCCGATCCCATCGGTATCCACTACCAGCAGATAGGAATCTATCTTGTTCGCGCTGATATCGCTCTCCACCGTATAATAGGTTAAAGCGAAGTTAGTAGTAAGAAAAAGTGGTGATCGCTCCGTTGGAGCTCCGATCTCTCTCAATCCCGGCTCCACACTGACCGGGCGTCTCGGGTCCGTGTATATATTTGCTACCAGCGTTCGCTCTGCTATCAACGAGTATGGTTCTATCGAGTGCAAAATCATGATATCTGCGTATTTTATGATGAACACATTTGCGATAACCGCCTCCCAGTAAGAAGCCTCCAACGCATCGTCGTGTATCATCCATGCGGTCAGAGGCACAGACATCAACGGATAGGCGAGTACTTTATTCCCTTCTAACATTCCCGCACGCTTTATCCTTATAAATCGTGAAAATGAATTGGCAAGTCCTTCCCCCGTTGGATAGGTCCCTGGATCCAATATGATATCCTCTACATCAGCCGATGAGAAGGTCAAAGCGAGACTGCTGAGCATATCGAGGTCTGGCGAAAACAACGTAACCGGGACGTTATAGCGCTTTACAAGTCTCAGAACCTCTTTCCAGTTGGTTTTGTCCGCAGCATAGATCAACGGATTTCTATCCGAAACCTCCTTTAAACCTTCTTCCAGTACTTTTGCATCGAATGAACAGAGCACAAGTGGTAAATCAGTTCCTTCTGCCACATCCTTCACATATTCGGCAAACGTTCGTGCATCACCCGATACAGAACGGACCGCAATGGCATCCAGGGTCAAAAATTCGCCAATGTAAAATTTTCGCCAATTAGTTATCCTTCTTACCCGCTCTCTCAATTCACCCTCTCCCATAGTATCCCATACGTCATAAGCAAGCACTGTTCGGTTAAAGAACGTGAGTTCGTGCCGGTGCATAACTTCTTCGCCGCCTATCTTCCCCGCTCGTGCACCTATCCCTATCTCTATCTCTCGGATCTCAGGTGCTAACAATTCCGCTAACTGCTTCCGTTTCTCCGCATACTTTGCCTCAAAAAGTGGTGTGCATTCCTCTAATCTCTTCTTCCTCTCTTTCAGGAGTGATGCAAAAGC
>DYFG01000232.1 GCA_020725315.1 Nitrosotalea sp. | reverse complement strand
TGAAAAAGAGCGCCCGTGGGGTTTAAGGACCTACAGACCTTTCAGAGGACAGGTGCAGGACGCTAAACCGTCATTCACGGAGATGCTCAGGATTACGCAAAATTCGACGAGTTTATAAATGAGTTCGTCATCGATGGGACGGGAATACCCTGTGACTCGCTTGTGGAGCGGGAGAGGGTGATGGAACAGCGGCTTGCTAAGGTAAGGAAACAGAGGAGATCACGATTCTTACGAGGATCATTACGAACACGGTGCGAGCAGTGGCAGCGCACACGAATAAAAATAGGTTGGGCGAAGAAGGCCGAGGTAATAAGAGACGGTGCAGTCAAACTAACCCCACGTTCATAATCAAACTCATAATATCCGTGGACTTTTAAAATAACCCTTCTCCTTCTTGGGTGCATTCCGCAGCACTTCTGGCTGACTTAACGCCTCCTTCGGCTCGTCCTCCCGTACCACGTCCGTTATGCCGATTACATGGTAGGTCGGCTCCACATCCGAGGTATCAGCCTCATCTAATACCGCGAAATAATCCAGGATCGAGCTCAACTGCTGCTCAAATAATTCCTTCTCATCGTCCCGCAACGCTATCCGCGCTAACCACGCGATGTGCTCAATCTCCTCTTTCCTTATCATCGCACTTTACTTTATAAAAGAACCTGCACTAAGAAATATGTTTCTTTGGTCGAATCAAGTAGGAAATCGGCGAAAGTAAGCTCAGGAGAAAGACGCTACGTTGATTCCCGAAATGGTTTGATTAGTGGTTTGTGCATTGAAACAGCCTGTTGGAGATTGGTGAGAAAAGAGCGGAAGAAGAAGAAATACCATTCCTTGATCTTCAAGGTTTGGAATTGGAAGAATCTCAATGAAATTCAGCGATTGTTGCGGGAGGATAGGTATCTGCCTGACCCGGTAAAAAGAGTGTCTATATCAAAGCCAGATGGCAGGCGAATGCCGTTGGGCATTCCAACAATCAGAGATAGGGTGGTGCAGCAAGCACTGAAGAATGTGTTAGAGCTGATATTCGAGGCTGAGTTTGTGGACTCAATTAGGCTCTATTCCATACTTCTCTACGACCTCAGCGAGCATAACCCTATGAAAAACCTCGTTACACACCAGCACAGTGGTTATCCCACTGCATTTACCCTTATTTACATCCTCTAAAAAATTTTGCAAGACAGAATGTAATAAAATTCGGTGAGATTAACGACATTGAGAAATCCTTTTATCTCTTTGTTCTGGATCCTTTTGAGCAGATCCTCTACTACAGCTGCCCCTTCTTCACCCAAATAGAAGATTAAAAGTGCTTCCGTGTCAAATACCACCCTTTATCTCCGCTCCAGAATTTCCTCCCTCCTTACATCCTCTTTTCGTGCTTCTTCAATGATCTCTTTTGCTGTCCTGCCTTTAAATAGCTCCCCTATCGAACCCTTTTCTTCAGAAATGTCTGGGAGTGGCTTAAGGAAAATGCCCTCTTCTGATTCCACAACGATCGCTCTGTCCCTGAACCCAAATTTTTCCCGTAACTTCTTTGGTATCGTCGCCTGTCCTTTTTTCGTTATCTTCA
>DYFG01000231.1 GCA_020725315.1 Nitrosotalea sp. | reverse complement strand
TGATTACATGAAAAAGCCGACCTCCTGAGAGAAAATAATAATTAAGGAGGTGCGGCAATGATATATACTGGTTTAGATCTCCATAAGAGATTTTCAATGATTACCGCGATTAATGAACAAGGTGAGATTGTGAAACAAGCGAAGTTGCCCAACAATGGGGAAATATTAGAATTCCTCAGGGAGTTAGGAGAGACTGTGGAAGTAGCTTTTGAAGCTACTCGTAGCTGGTACTGGCTCTATGATCTCCTGGAAGGGAATGGGATAGAGGTAAAACTTGTTCACCCCCTTAAAACCAAAGCTATTGCTTCTGCCAGGGTTAAAAACGATAAAGTGGATTCCCGAACCCTGGCACATCTGATGAGGGCTGATCTCCTGCCCCTCTCCTATGTTCCAGAGAAGTCTGTGCGAATGCTGAGGGAGCTCCTACGCTATCGTGCTAGCCTGGTCCGGATCCAGACCGGAATAAAGAACAGGATCCATGTTATTTTAGCTAAGAACAACATTCAACACGAATTCACCGATCTCTTTGGCAAACAAGGGATGGCTTTTCTACATTCCTTGAGCCTCCCAGAGGTACACACTATATCCCTTAGCGGTTACCTCTCTGTTCTAGAAAAGCTGGGGGAGGAAATTAAGGCAGTGAGCAAGAGAATAATAGCCTCTGCCAGGGAAGATAAAGAGGTTACGCTTCTTATTACCATCCCTGGGGTGGGTTACTACAGCGCTCTTTTGATTCTGGCCGAAATTGGAGATATAAATCGTTTCCCCTCAGCAAAACAGCTTTGCTCTTATGCCGGGCTTATTCCCTCAACCTATGCCTCAGGGAATACTTTTTACCACGGACGAATCACAAAAGAAGGTTCTCGGTGGCTACGCTGGATACTAACAGAAGCAGTTACCCACTCCGTTAGAGAAGCTGGTCATCTTCAAAAATTCTATTGGAGGATAGCGAAAAAGAAAGGGGAGAAAGTAGCCAAAATAGCCACTGCCAGGAAGCTACTTGAGTGGATTTATCATATGCTTAAGGAGGGAAAGACCTACCGACAACTAAATGATGCAGCTGAAGCTCAGGGGTGAGCCCGTTTGTTAAACTGGTCTATATGACCGTGAGGCTGATTGGGCAGCCCCAGCCTGAAGGACATAGTGTGTCGTTAAGACACGAAGAGATGTATAGGAAAGGGCCTGTTACTTGACACGGTCGGCTTTTTCAGAGATGTTTACCAATGCTTATCCACCACCCTGACAAGGTGGAGAAACCCTCACCTACCCTCTCCCTTGAAGGGAGAGGGTAGGTGAGGGTGACAAAATAAACACTCTTTAGTTACCAGTCTTGAAGAAAACTGAAGAAAGGAGGAATCATGTTGAAAACGCGCAAAAGCTGCGAGAGAAACTGGCAGATGACAAAGGCTTACCAAAAGCTGAAAAAATCACCGATAAAATGAGTAAAAGATGGGGGACAGGGACTGTTGTTATTCCAGCACCAAAAGAAGTAGACGAAATTATGAAGACGATCCCTGAAGGCAAACTTATCACCATAAACGAAATCTGTGCCATACTGGCTAAAAATCACGATACTACCATCAGCTGCCCCATAACTACCGGAATTTTCG
>DYFG01000023.1:13910-17711 GCA_020725315.1 Nitrosotalea sp. | reverse complement strand
TTATTATGAGAGAAGAAAAAGAGGAGAATAGCGCGAGTATGAACGATGAAGAAAGGGAGATAGAGCGGATAAGAGAGAGGAAAATGCGTGAAATGGAAGAGAAGGTAGCATCGAAGAAAGAGGGAGGAAGAAAAGGTGAGGATATAATAGACCATCCTGTGACGATAACCGATTCTACCTTTGTAGAGACGGTAAAAAAATATCCCGTGGTCGTTGTGGATTGCTGGGCTGCGTGGTGTGGTCCTTGCAGAATGATTGCACCGGTAATCGAAGAGTTGGCGAAAGAATACGCGGGAAGAGTCGTGTTTGGAAAACTGAATGTGGATGAGAATCCAAGAATAGCCGCGGAATTTGCGATAATGGCTATACCTACACTCTTCATCTTCAAAGGTGGCAACCCTGTGGATGTCATACAGGGAGCTCTGCCCAAGGTGTATTTAGAAGCAAGGATAAAGGAATGGCTGTGAAAAACCTTTCTTATGTGGGGCTCCGCCCCACGACCCTGCATAACGGGGCTCTGCCCCGTTGACCCCGAAATAACGGGGCTCTGCCCCGTTGACCCGGAAAACCCTGTAAGGGTTTAGCTGTAAGGGTTTACCTGTAAGGGCTTAAAAGAACGCTTTACCAAAGGAACAATACAATGATTGTGCGAAATGTTAGCGAGGGAAGAGAAAGCGCGGAGGAACGAGAACTTGTAAAGAGGTTCGCCGATTTCGGATTCCAGGTTCATCCC
The DNA here is from genome assembly GCA_020725315.1 of Nitrosotalea sp. Classification (GTDB taxonomy): domain Archaea; phylum Halobacteriota; class Syntropharchaeia; order Alkanophagales; family Methanospirareceae; genus ANME-1-THS. Next base: position 16,978 of record DYFG01000023.1, on the reverse strand, counting down.
GAGGCAATTGAGCTCCTCAAACACTACTCCGATAACCGTAAAAGCGAAGGACAGCTCGACATAGCTGCGCTCGCAGAAAGCGTGATTAAATCGATAGACCCTTCAATTTTTGTAATTACACCAGAGCAGCTAGCTGATTTTATCAAAAAAGGCGCACGAGCTGCTGAAAGAGAAAAGAGTGGAGTCAAACCGCAGATGCACGCGGAAGCCCCAGCTATAATAAAATCGTTCCCTGAGCATGGTAGGGATGGAGACAACAACGATTTCTTACCGCATTTCATTGACCGATATGAGCGGATAAGCGGCATACTAAAAAAGAGGCTAAAATGCGGGCAGATACGGGTTATAAAAAATGGGAGTGGAAGCGACGAGATTTCCGTGGTGGGGATGGTCTCTTCTATACATAAAACGGCAAAAGGAAATATCAGAGTTGAGTTGGAGGACGGTACCGGTATGCTATCCGTAATCGTGCCACATCACCAGGAGATAATACCTGATGAGGTAATAGGCGTGACTGGTTTTGTATCTCACGGCGGGTATCTCATTGCGGATAGGATAATCTATCCAGATGTCCCCATCTCCTCATCAACCGCGCAATTTTCATTACCCTTGCCCGAAAAGGAGAAGCAAAGGGGAACGGTCTTATATGCAGTATTTATCTCTGATCTGCATGTAGGAAGTACCACCTTCTTGGAAGAGACCTGGGACAGTTTCGTAGAGTGGTTAAAAGAAGCAGCAAAAAGCAGTGGGATTGCATATCTGGTTGTTGCTGGTGATATTGTTGATGGAATAGGGGTATACCCTGGTCAGGAGGAGGATTTATTGATTACGGATATTGAAGAGCAATACAAAAGAGCAGCGGGATATCTTCGCGCTCTTCCCTCGCATATACAGGTCGTGTTAGCGCCGGGAAACCATGATGCGGTGAGAAGTGCAGAGCCACAGCCTCCATTGCCAAGAGACATCAGGAACTTCTTCCCTGCTGATACCTGCTTCGTGAGCAACCCCGCTTATATACAAATTGGTGGCAGGCAGGTGTTGGTATACCACGGCCAATCTTATGATGATTTTGTTAACTCGGTATCGAGGTTGAGCTATTCAAAGCCGGAAGACGTGATGGTAGAGATGCTGAGAAGACGACATCTTGCCCCAATCTATGGAAACACTGTTTCTATTGTTCACGATGAACATGATTATGGTGTAATTGACCCCGTTCCTGAGATACTCCACTCTGGACATACCCATACCGTTGGTGTTTCTAAATACCGGAACGTGCTCCTTATAAATTCCGGGACATGGCAATCACAAACCCCATATCAAAAAAAGAGGGGTATAAATCCAGTTGCGGGCTGTGCAACGGTTGTAGAGCTTTCTGAGCTGAAGGTAAAGGTCATGGACTTCGGAAGGAGATCAGGAGCGTGACCAGGTGAAGGGGAGAATGATGAAATGAGTACAAAACCCAACGGACTGAAGCTCTTTGCAGTGCGTAAAGCTGCGGGAGTATGCAACTGGTTGCGAGAGAGGGTTTACGGGAAATACGAGAACCTGCTGGAGGAGGAGATAGTAGAGCGGCGTTTACCTGAACACGTAGCGATAATCATGGATGGGAATAGAAGGTATGCGAGGAAGCTGGGAATTTCAACGGAAGAGGGGTATAATTATGGCGCGGGGATAACGGAACGTGTGATCGAATGGTGCTTCGATATCGGGGTGAAACAGCTCACGCTCTATGCTTTTTCTATCGAAAACTTCTGCAGGACGGCTGAGGAGAAAGAGAAGCTTTTTGAACTCATGCGTGTGGAATTTGAGAAGATAAGCGAGGAGGAAAGGGTTCATAAGCGTAAAGTAAGAGTGAGAGCAATAGGGAATACCAATCTGCTGCCGGAATCCGTGAGAGAAGCGATACAAAAAGCAGAACACGCAACCGAGGAGTATACCAACTTCAAATTATTCATTGCAGTAGCGTATAGTGGAAGGATGGAGATCGTTGATGGGGTGCGTATCATAGCGAACAGGGTAAAAAGAGGCTTATTGAATCCGGATGACGTCGATGAAGAGACGATCTCAAAGCATTTATACATAAGCGAACTTGAAGGAGAGGATGAAGCGCCGGATTCGGGAGCAAAGACGAGTGTGGATTTGATCATAAGAACCGGTGGGGAGATGAGGTTGAGCAATTTCGTGCCCTGGCAGGCGTTAGGGAATGAATGTGCAGCGTATTTCTGTGCTCCGTTCTGGCCAGAGTTCAGGAGAGTAGACCTCCTCAGGGCAATAAGGACATATCAGGAACGCGAGGAGGAGAAGAGGCAACGCTCTGGCTCACGAATGATAAAATTGCTTCGTCTCTTTGAACGCGAACCCGCATCACAAGAGGATAAAAAATGTTCTTCAACTCTACCGTTAGAAAAGAGAGCGAAGAGAATCAATTAATTTTATCTTTCTTTAGAAAGAAAGTATTGATTATAATAAGATAAGGAAGAGTGCAATGAGGGCATTTATCGCGGTTGACCTCTCTGAGGAACTGAGAACAAAGATAGCGGAGATAAATAAAGATTTTGTAGGGTTAGGACTGCATGGTGCAGTAAAATTCGTGGATGTGAACCAGGCGCATCAAACGGTAAAATTCCTCGGGGATGTTCCGGAAGATGATGTGGAACGGGTTAAGAGCGCATTAGCGGAAATAACTAAAAAACCGTTTGATATAGAACTGCGCGGTGTGGGGTTCTTTCCAGAGGCTTTACCGGATAGGGTACGAACCATACGGGTTATCTGGGTGGGTATTGGAAGAGGTGCGGAGGAGTTGAAAGCGCTGCGAGAGGATGTGGAATGGGCACTGCACGATTTAGGATTCCCGCTTGAAAAGCGCTTCAGTACACATGTAACGCTCTGCAGGGTGAAAAGGCCGTTAAAGTCAACGGAGATAGGGCGGATCGTGAAGATGATAGCGGAACTGAGGGATATCTATCTGGGGAAGATGCATGTAGAAGAGCTGAAATTAAAGAAGAGCACGCTTACGCCTAAAGGACCTATCTATGAGGATGTATATGTGAAGAGGTTGGAGGAATAAA
>DYFG01000023.1:0-13810 GCA_020725315.1 Nitrosotalea sp. | reverse complement strand
AGATATGAAGCTTATAAAAGGCTTGGAATAGTGGTGCTGGCATTGCAGGTGGGTAGCTCAGGCACCGCTCCAGCTGAGGAGTGGAAAGCCCAGTACAATAAATTAAGGCAAGAATTCAAGGACTATATTGAGACCACTCGAAGAAATGAAGAGATTAAGAGACAGGAGCTAAAAATAGACTCTGCAAAGAAGCTACTTGTTGTGGCAGATTCTTTGAGCCGTATAACTGCGGTATACAATCCTATCTCCTGTGATATTGTAAAAAGTTATTCAGAAAATCTCAAGAAGAATATAGATGTAATCTACGGTCAATTGCTTTCAGCATCAGGTCTTACCCCGATAGAGCCGGCAGCAGGCGATAAGTTCGATGATAGAATGCATAACGCCATCGGATTGGAGTACGGCACAACATATCCTGAGAACTCGGTTTTTCGCGTGATAAGAAAAGGATATCGCATTGAAAATACCGTCGTAAGACCAGCCGAAGTGATCATTTCAAAACGTCCCGTTGAAGTAATCAAGATCACCAGGCGGGGCTTACGGGATCGCATCCTCAGATGGATCAGCCCCGCGAAGCTCAGATTTGCAGAGGTAAACCAACGGATAGCGGAGTTTGAGCGCTTGCAGAGGGGGAATATCGAGAAACATACAGAGGATATTGCCTCTCTGAAAGGTATGATAACACAATTAGAAGAATGCATGCAAGAAGAGAAAATCGAGAGACTTACACAGGATATAAGTTCTCTGAGAAGCATGGTAATAGAACTTGAAGAGAAGATAGCGTTAAAGGAACAGACACCGTTGCAAAGCGGGTATCAGGAGAATGAGGTCATTAAGAATAATCAACAGTTATTAAAATATGAGGGAGATGGGTGATGGATAGAAATATACTGGGTATAGACTTCGGAACCACGAACTCAAAAATGGCGTACATGCTGCTTGATGAAATAGTGATAGTGGAGAACAGCGAAGGAAAGAAGGTCACACCCTCCATAGTTTATTTCAAGACCGAGGGTGAGGTTATAGCAGGCGAAGTAGCCAAGCGAAATATGATCGTGCATCCTGAGAGTACGGTGGGTTCTATTAAAAGGGAAATGGGGACAGACTTTAAGAAGAAGATCGGGCGGTATAAATTCCCGCCTGAATACATAGGAGCATGTATATTCAAAAAACTTGCGGATGACGCAGAAAAACTGCTTGGGAAACGGTTTGTTGATGCCGTAGTATCAGTTCCAGCAAATTATTCCGATAGCCAGAGGCAGTCAATCAAGGATGCTGCAGAGATTGCAGGGTTTAATGTTTTGAGGATGATAAATGAGCCTACTGCCGCGGCGTTAGCATACGGGATACGAGAGGACCGTGATAGAAGGGTACTGGTTTATGACTTTGGAGGAGGGACGTTTGATGTATCTATCCTTTCCGTTACATCAGGCTTCTTTGACGTGGATGCAAGCGCAGGCGAGCATAGGCTCGGAGGTGATGACATAGATGTGCGTATTGAGGAGCATCTGAGTAAAAGATTATACGAGCAACTCGGTGTTGACGTGAGAAAGGATTTGGCTCTTCATGCAACGCTCCGTGAAGCCTCAGAGGAAGCAAAGATCGCGCTGTCCTCAGTAGAGAGCACGACAATCAGCATCCCTTTTGTGGCTGCAAACAAACCGCCGTTCAGTTTGGTATTGACCCGCGCAAAACTTAACAGTATGATATCAGACCTGATCGAGCGAACAAAAAAACCTGTTGAACAGGCATTAAACGACGCATCACTTGAAAAGAGCGAGATAGATGAGATATTGCTTGTAGGGGGTACAACTCTCATACCGGCAGTGCGTCAATTCGTAACGGAGTATTTCGAAAAAGAACCTCTAAAAGGTGATCCCTATGAAGCAGTCGCACTCGGTGCTGCTATTGCAAGCACAGAGTTCATAAAAGAAAAATCGAGGATTGCGAAGAATATAGAGATAAGTGATGTGATCTCAAGCTCATTGGGTGTAGAGACAGCAGACGGTACGATCTCAAGGATAATTGAGCGGAACACAAAGATACCAATTGCACGGAGACGTAATTACACGAATGCATGGAGTTTCGTGGATAAGGTCGTTATTCCCGTATACCAGGGCGAAGGAGAATATCCGGAGGAGAACGAGTTCCTCGGAGAATTTTGGATATCCATAGAACCTATGCCTATCCACCAGAACAAGATAGACGTCACCTTTGAAGTGGGAAAGGAGTTCGGTATACTGAATGTCACCGCGAAAGATGCAGATTCGGGCAATCAGCGTACCGTGAGGTTAGAAGCGAGGAGCAGGCTCTCGAAAAAAGAGAAGAATAAATGGATGAAGAAACTGCTCGGTGTTGAGAGCGTGCATGTAAATATAATAAACCCGTCGAGAGAGGTTACTTTGGATCTCTATCTTAACCCGTGGGAGACAGTATCAGACCTCAAGAGAGAGTTGATGGAGAAGGGCGTTATGGGGGAGAATGAGACGATTTTCGATGATGATAGAGAGCTTGAGGATGCAGAGAGAATATCCGATCTTAACCTGACGAGCGGCAGCGTGATAGAGATAAGGCGAATGGATGAGTAAAAGAAAGAAAAAACAAAGAGCTGAGGGGATACAGGTTATAAAGCAAGAAATACCAATTCAGGATGACCCGTACTGGAAGGTATCCAGTATTTATATGGATGCGCATCGGGTCGGCAGGTACATCAGTAAATTCGAGCGATTTGAAGTCCTGCATCCAGAATGGACAGACGAGCTCATGAACGGCACACCTACCTATTACTGCGTTCTCGGTGTAGAGAGAGGGGCACCAAAAGACCAGATCGAGCAGGCTTATGAGAGGAAATTGAAGTTCTCAAGCTATCCCAAAGAGGTGATCGAGGAGGCATTCGATGTATTGAGCAGCCCCAGACTTCAGAAAGAGTATGACGAACTGCTTTTTACATTCGAGCAGGTTACAAAATGCATGCTTCCTCCTGAAAAGAATGATTTGGTTAAAAAGCACAGTGCACATATCGGCATCGAGAAGGAGTACATCAGAATGGGTCAGATACTGAGCAGGTATAAGGATTATACCCTTCTTTATATGCAGGGGATGCCTGATCTATACGAGATTGCAGGGCTTGCAAAGGACTCCAAAACTGAAGAGATAAGAAGAAAGTGCAGGGCAGACTCAGAGCTATTGAATAAAATCCGCACGGTACTCAATGATACTACATCACGTGAAGAGTATGACTTCATGCTGGGCTTTGTTGCTAAATACGCAAATAAGGAGCGTCTTGAAGCAAGGGAGAGGAATAGGAAAAAGTGGGATCGGATAGATAGGGGCATTTTTGAGAGGATTATACTTACTGCTCTTAATGAACCCGATGCAATTGGAAGATATATGCAACGGTGGGATGAGATACTTAACAGCAACCATGACTGGAAGCAGTATCTCCCCCCCGATAAGGAGACATTTCTATCGATACTCGGGTTAGATGCAGGTTCGCTTCACGCTGAGAAAAAAGAGGTTGAAAGAGCTATACGAGAGAAATATAGGCTGCTCGAGAAGAATCCTCAGGTTAATCTGGCATACAGCGTGCTCAAGAATACGTCGCAGAGAGAGGATTACCTATGGCTTCTTGAGAATCACGAAATGCTGGATACATTGGTCAGCCTGCTTTCAGCGGAAGAAGTTCCCAGAGGAATTAAAAAAGGAAGAGGGGAAATACCGAGCACCCGGGAAATGATGAATGCGTTAATCAGGCTATTCGCAGAGAGAGAAAGAGGGATCAAAAGAGGAAGAGATAAAATACCGAGCACTCCTGAGATGATGGCTCTATTAAGAAGCATACTCGAAGAGGAGATTGTAAAGGAAAAGGAAGAAACTCCCAAGAGAATTGAAAGGAGGGGGAGGTGAAAAGCAGGATAAACAGAATACAAAGGATGAAAAGGAGATAGAAATGAATAAACAGAGAAAGGGTATTACCTTACTGGATTTCATGCATTCGAAGAAGGACGGAGACGAAGAGAAGAGTGAGGTTGAGAGCGAACGAGAAACCGAGATAGAGATAGAAAGAATCGAGGAAGAGAAGGGGGTAGAAGCACCGCACGTATACACCGTCCAGGAGGTTACGAGATACATCAGGCAGCGATTGGACGAGGATGAGGTGCTGCGGGACGTTTATGTGAAGGGCGAGCTGTCCAATCTCAGCCAGCCTACTTCTGGTCATTTATACTTCACGCTCAAGGATGAATTCTCGGAGTTGCAGTGCGTGATGTTCAGGGAACGAAACCTCGACCTGAGGTTTATCCCTGAGGATGGGATGAGCGTGATCGTCAGAGGTCATATAAGTGTGTATGAGAAACGAGGCAGGTACCAGTTATACGTGGAGGAGATGCAAGAGACGGGGATAGGTGCGCTCTATCATGCATTTGAGCAGTTAAAGAAGAAGTTGAAGGAGGAAGGGTTGTTTGACGTGGTGTACAAGAAGCCGATACCGAGTTTTCCACGCCGAATTGGCATTATCACCTCGCCAACCGGTGCTGCCATCCGGGATATGTTAAAGATCACGAAGAAACGATTCCCACACGTCCATATTTTGCTTGCGCCCGTTGCCGTTCAAGGGGAGGAAGCTCCCGCGCAAATTGTAAGAGCTATTCAACTGATGAACCGGTATAGTACAGAACGGGAGAAGATAGACGTGCTTATCGTGGGTCGAGGAGGGGGATCGATAGAAGAGCTCTGGGCGTTTAACGAAGAGTCTGTCGCCCGGGAGATTTTCTCATCGGGTATCCCTGTGATTTCTGCGGTGGGGCACGAAACGGACTTTACGATCGCGGATTTTGTGGCTGATAAACGAGCGGCGACCCCTTCAGAAGCGGCAGAGCTCGTTGTGCCGGACAGCCGTGAGATAGAGAAGAACCTGCGGTCTTTGGAGTTGCGGACGCGGCAGAACCTTTTTAAAGCGATTGAATATTACCGGAAGCGGTTGGAGAGTATAGAAAAGAGCATCTTATTTAGAAAGCCTACCGAGCGGATAAATCAATATCGGCAGACGTTGGATGAACTCAAGCGGAGTATCGTTGCTGAGATCACGCATCTCGTGACCGTACAGAGTAAAAGCTTACAAGCACTTATGGGCAAACTGGACGCGTTAAGTCCGTTGGCAATCCTTGAGCGGGGGTATAGTATCTCTTCGAAATTGCCGGAAGGGAAGATTGTACGGAGTATAACTGATATTTCGGTTGGTGACACGCTCAAGGTATTATTCAAGGACGGGGCGGCAGTTTCAGAAGTGAAGGAGAAGGAAAAGAAGAAGCAGTATTAAACAGTCAGATACCGTTATCCGGGTTATGTTTTGTCTTTATTATAGATTGGCGAGGCTACACGAAGTTGTTACTCGCATATTCAAACTCTATTGGCTTGTCATTTATTAAAAGCTCTTTTAGAAGAAGAAAAAACTCGTGCTTAACCGGTTTAAATCTCTCATACATTACATCAAACGTTGCAACCACCTATCCTGCGGATTAAAACCGGAAAAGAATTTTGTCCGGGATTTTCACGATTGAAACAATTGATGATATCCTCTCGTTGAGCCATATCCATATATAATTTGAATACTACTTATAAAAAGAGAGGTTGGAATTCTATCTGTCGGATGTAAACTTTAACGTTGAGGGGCGGAGGTAAAAATGGAAGAAGGGGAAGGAATGACCTTTGAGGATGCGATGAAGCGGTTAGAGGAGATAGTGGAGAAACTGGGCGAGGGCAATCTCTCGTTGGAAGATTCACTGAAGATCTTCGAGGAGGGTATGGAGCTGTGCAAATTTTGCACGAAGAAGTTAGACGAGGCGGGCTATAAAGTGGAGAAGTTGATGGAGAAGGAAGGTGGAGAGCTCAGCGTGGAAGGATTCGAGGATGAGGAGGAGTTTAAATGAAAATTATTGGAATAGTGGGAAGTCCCCACAGGAAATTCGGCAACACATACAAAATAGTTGAGAGGATGTTAAAAGAGACGGAAAAGATGGATGCAGAGACAGAAATCATAATGCTCAGCAACTTGGAAATTAAGTATTGCGCTGGATGCGCTACGTGCTTAAGGGAAGGAGAGTGCCCGCAGAAAGATGGTCTCAAAGAAGTTCAGGATAAAATGCTCGGAGCTGATGATGTTGTGCTCGGCAGTCCAGTCTACGTTGGTCATGTAACAGCACAGATGAAGACATTCATTGATAGATGCGTCTCATTTGCACACAGACCTTGCATGCAGGGCAAATACGCCGCTTCTGTTTCGGTTTACGCAGGCGTTGGAAGTGTGGACGATGTGGCGGAGTATATGAATGGAGTTCTAAGGACTTGGGGTGCATATACCGTAGGAAAAGTGACGGGATTCGCAGTCGGACCAGGGGAACTCGAAGAAACTGTTCTTGAAAACGCCGCGGAAATTGGCAGAGATCTGATAAAGGCTATCAAAGAGAGAAGGGAATATCCTATCCCGGAAGGGAGCGTGAAGATAAGGGAACAGTTGAAGAATTTGATAATAGTGAACGAGGATTTTTTCAGGGCTGATTACGAATACTGGAAGGATAAAGGATGGATTGATTGAGGAAGTGGCAACAATGAGTGAAGAATCATGGCGGAAAGAAAGGACGCCACTTGAGAAACTGGTAGGTATTCTAAGTTATTTCTCACTTATCCCTTTTGTTGCGCTATCACTGATGGGATATTTTAAAGTAGGTGTAATTTCTGCTATTCTTTCAGCTCTCGTCTTTGCAGTCATTGCATTGAAGTTTGGGAACTTAAAGACGATAGATATTGTTTTTCCCTGCTTCTTCGCAGGTTGTGGCATCTCACTTCTTTCCCCTGTTGCCGGTATAATTTTGGAGGGATACATTAGCTCGTTGTTATGGGGCGCTCTAGCTCTGATGGCTTTTGTATCGCTAATCATAAGAGATCCATTCACACTGCAACATGCAAGAGAGCAGGTAATAGAAGCAGTTTGGGATACTCCCGCTTTCATCTCGGTGAATTATATTCTAACGTGGATCTTCGCCGCTGTCTTCGCTATCAATGCTGTAATAAGCGTAATGTTGGACTTTTATAGTCATGTTGCGCACGCCATTACTCTTACTTTACTATTCGTGGCGATAGCATCTACGAAAATGCTGCCGAAATACTACGTGCAGTATTACATGAAGAAATATGGAGAAAAGGCTAAGCCAAAAGACTTGAGCAAGTTGCCACTCAGGCTGATCTTCGAGGGAATGGTCGCTGGATTCAATACGGAAGAGGCGAAGGGATGGGAGACTGTTATCCAATACAACATCACGGGAGAGGGTGGAGGGAAGTTTTATGTGAAGATAAAAGACCAGAAGTGCGAGCTTGAAGAAGGAGAAGCAACCAATCCAAAGCTTACCATCACGGCGAGCAAAGAGGATTGGATTGCAATTGCAGAAGGGAAATTGGAAGGATATAAAGCGTTCAGAGAAGGAAAAATGAAAGCAAAGGGGGACATGAACGATTTCTTCAGGATGCAAGAGGTTTTTTGAATCTGACTTCTTACCTTTACCTTGCATTTTTCATTATCTCTTCAAATCCACTACGAGTGGTAGAATTTGCCTTTCACTCCGTGGAGATCATTACCTCGGTTGCTTTTATCACTGCTTCGACTTCATCGCCTATTTTGAGCTCGAGGTCATCTACGGCATCCCTTGTTATCAATGCCGTGATGACCGTTGGCGTTGCGATCTCGATTCGTACCGAAGCAGCAACTTCACCTTTCTCTATCCCTTTTACCACACCCTTAAGTCTATTCCGTGCGCTTATTTTCATATACAGCGCCTCCCAAAACTCCTTATCCGCTGATACACCTTCTAAATAACGTTCGTACCGTTCATATTCACGTACCAATCGCGCCCCTTCTTCCGTAAGCCCTGCACCACCCCCGCCCTGTGCACCACCACGATAAGTTTTCACTACAGGAGCGCCTAGTGCGTCCTCTATCTTCCGTATATGTTCCCATGCAGTTCGGTAAGGTATAGAAAGCTTTTCCGCAGCTTCCCTGATGGACGCCAGATCGCGAATCTGAATGAGCAGTTTTGCTCGTCCTTCACCCAGTATTGCCTTTCCCTGATGCTCGAGCCATGGCTTATACTTCGATTCGTATCTTTTTCTGGACGCGTGCATGGGTAGTAATTAAAAATAACGAACTTTTAAATAGCTTTTTAGTATAACATATTGGAGGGATAAACGAACTCGAGTTCGGTTATTCACCGTTATACGCCATTTCGCCTACAAAACAAATTGAGGAATAAAGAATGCCCGGTAGTTTGATAGAAATATTTGAAGATGAAAAACTTGTGGACAAAATCAAAAGACGCTTACCCTATTTGTTTCAACTAGCAGAATCAGAGAGCTCAAGAGCAGGTAAAACAGGAATGGAAGTCGGTTCAGTTCGGGAGAGGATAATAGTTGCATTACTTATATATAAATTCGGCGAAGCAAATGTGAAAACTAAAATCCCTATTACTGAGCCGGAAGTGGACGCAAGATTGTTTGGAGAACCAATATCAATCAAAAGAATTACAGGTAAAAATTTCGGTGGAGTTAAACTGATATGGAGAGTTGATGCTCAAAAAGCAAAAGAATTTCGTGAAAACTACTATCCTCCTTGCTCAAATTAACTGGAATGACACTGGAGGATTTTTTTATATCCCATTAAAAGCACAAAAACTACTTTTCGATAAAATAGGAAGACGGAATTACATCAAACTACCCAAGCCAGGAACAAATCCAAGAGGTGTAGAGATTACTAAAGAGGCATTATCAAGTTTGGTAGAAGATAGTGAGTCCAGAAGAATCGAAATAAGCTGGCAAATGAAAAACTATCGAAAAAAAATGGAACGAAAACAAGTGCATTTGGCTCTCCAGGAAGAATCAATCACGATTCTACATCCTTTTACACGAGCAGACTATATGAAGGGTTGCCTAAAGAAGAATTTGTAAAATACACAGAAAACCCAATTCTGTCTCAGTATCTTGACAAGATTTTTTGCAAGTCAAGCGAAAAGATGGAAGAGTTACCAGATAATAGCGTTCATCTGATGGTTACTTCTCCTCCTTACAATGTGGGAAAGGAATATTAGCATTCTCTAAAGGCACGTGGACAAGAGGAAACTTAGGAAGAAAAAGCACAATTTCTAAAGAAGAATTCCTTGAATTTACCAAAAGCGTCTGGACATTTTCAGCGGAACCTGCAACAAAAGTTGGACATCCTGCACCCTTCCCTGTTGAATTGCCATATAGATTGATTCAACTTTATACCTTCGAAGATGAAGTTGTCTTGGACCCATTCATAGGAAGTGGACAGACAGCAATTGCAGCGATAAAAATAGCGAAACGGCGCATAACAACGGATAAAAGGCAAAATTTCATCTTGCCAAAATTGCCTTCGGCAACTTCTTTTATCCGCAAGACGTTAGACGAAATGTTCGCTTTGGGTTGGTTTAGGTTCATTACAGTCCAGTTATTTACAGCAGCATGACTGGCAATTATAGCAGCATACATCTACGACGTGGATCCACCTATCTTCTTCTTCAGCTCATACAGCAAATTCAACGCCTCTATCGGTGAAATCTGCTCCAACTTTATTGACTTCAACTCCTCTATCACCGGATGCTCCCGCACTTCCGTTTTCACAACCACGTTCTTTTCGTGCTCTTCTTTTGGTTCTTCAGCTCCTGCTCGTTCTGCCTCGCTTTCCATCCTCTTCAAAACGCTTTTCGCAGATTGTATGACCTCTTCAGGCAATCCTGCGAGTTTCGCAACCTGTATCCCGTAGCTCTTTGAGCCTTTTCCTTCCACAACCTTCCGTATAAAGAATATCTCACCGGCAACCTCTTTTATCGAGACATTGTAGCATCGTGCGTTATCAAGTATATCTGTGAGCTCCGTGAGCTCGTAGAAGTGTGTTGCGAACATCGTTTTCGCTTTTAGTCGCGTATTCACATATTCCCCGACGGACCATGCGATACTGACTCCGTCCAGCGTGCTCGTGCCTCTTCCGATCTCATCAAGAATTATCAGGCTGCGGTCGGTTGCATTATTTAAGATATTCGCCGTTTCACTCATCTCCACCATGAATGAGCTCTGACCCATGGAAAGGTCGTCGTAAGCGCCCACCCTTGTAAAAATCCGGTCTACAACACCGATCTTCGCTTCCTTCGCAGGCACAAAGGAGCCGAGCTGTGCCATCAGCGTGATTAATGCAACCTGACGCATGAACGTGCTCTTCCCACTCATATTTGGTCCCGTGATAATCAGCAATCGGTTGTTTTTATCAAGTCGAACATCATTCGGTACGAATCCTTCCTTTACCCCCTTCTCCACTACTGGATGTCTGCCCGCTCGTATAACAATTTCGTCACCTTCGTCTACCTCCGGACAGCAATAGCCGCTTTCTGCCGCAACGTCCGCGAACGCCAGAAGCATATCCAATTCGGCAACCGAATTCGCAGCTTCTTGAATTTCCTTCGCACGTTTCGCAACTTCCTTCCTTACCTGTTCGAATAACTCATACTCCAGTTCCTTTATTCGTTCCTCTGCGCTTAATGCCTTTGCCTCGTACTCCTTCAATTCTTCCGTGATATACCGTTCCGCTTCTGTAAGCGTCTGTTTTCGTATATACGAGGACGGCACGTTCTCTGCCCAGGTCTTCCGCACCTCGATGTAATACCCAAAAATCTTGTTATAACCCACTTTGAGCGATTTTATTCCGGTGCGAGCTTTCTCATCTTCTTCGAAGTCAACTAACCACTTCCTTCCCGCATGCTTTATCCTTCGCAACTCGTCCAGTTCGGCATTAAATCCTTCTTTTATCAACCCTCCTTCCTTTACGGTTACCGGTGGCTCTTCTACAATGCCCCGTTCTACTAACTCCACAACCTCAGCGAAGGTCTTCGCTATGAATGCTCGCAGCGTCTTTTTTATCTTTTCCGCGCGGCAATTCTTTAAAATCGCTTTTAACTCCTCTATTTGCAGTAACGAACGCTTGAGTGAGATCAAGTCACGTGCATTCGCGTTTCCATACGATACTCGGCTTATTATCCGCTCGATATCGTATATCTCCCTGAAGATCGCCTTTAACGATTCCCGTAGCAGTATATCCGCATAGAACTCATTTACCGCTTCTTCCCTCCTTTTTATCTCAGCAGTATCGAGCAACGGGAACTGCAAATTCCTTTTCAGGAGTCGTGAGCCCATTCCTGTAAGCGTTTTCTCCAACACACTGACAAGCGTACCTCGCTGTGTTCCATCCCGTATATTATTAAAGAGTTCGAGGTTTCTCACGGTCACACGGTCTAACACCATGTAATCGGAAACGAAGAACGTCTTAAGCGGTTTGAGGTGTGATAACACCTTCTTCTGGGTATCCCTGAGATACGAGATCACGGCACCTGCTGCGGTTATTCCCGCTTTGAGTTCCCCACACCCAAAGCCATCGAGCGAGATAACGCCAAAATGGTTTATCAGCGTGGTATACGCATTCTTATAATCAAAGTAGTAATCGTCATAGCGGGAAACGGTGCATGCGTCCCGTTCGAGCTCGAGTTCAAGTGATTCGGGCAGTATTATCTCTGCTGGGTTCACGCGCTCAATTTCATTTATCAGTGCGGCATGTGGTGGGTCATCTTCTACTTCGGTCAGTGAGAACTCGCCGGTTGAAACGTCGACGATGGCAATACCGACCTTGCCCTCCACGAGGTTCACGCACATCAGGTAATTGCTGACCCGCTCTTCGAGAAAGAAATCTTCGATTACCGTGCCCGGCGTAATAAGCCGCACGACCTCACGCCGTTCGATATCTTTCCGCTCTTTATCCTCTATCTGTTCACAGATCGCCACTTTGTAGCCTTTCTTTATCAACTGCTTGATGTAGGGTGTTACCGCATGGTAGGGCACGCCCGCCATGGGGATTTTACTCGCCGGTCCTTTACCCCTGCCTGTAGCGGTTAACGTGATGTTCAGCTCCTTCGATGCGACCTTTGCATCCTCACCGAAGGTTTCATAAAAGTCGCCCACGCGAAAGAGTACGATTGCATCCCGGTATTTCTCTTTTATCCGGTAATACTGCTGCATCATCTGGGTTGTCTCTGGGATTGGCATCTTCTCGTTATGTTAAAATCCTTCGTCTGCGGGGTGATAAAACTTTCCTTTTAAATGCAACGAGCTACAAATCTATACATAACATAAGAACGCGAAAAGAGGAAAGAGAAGGGCCCGTGGCTTAGCCCGGATAAAGCACCGGCCTTCTAAGCCGGGAATCGCGGGTTCGAATCCCGCCGGGTCCGCTTAATAAGGGGCCAGACCACCCTTATCAACCCTCCCGACCCACAAAAATTTGACTTATTTTTAACACGGGCAAAGCCGTTCATGCACATAGCATAGCCAAAGCGCTGAATACAACGATTGACGAATTGTTTATTTGTATTTGTATAGCTGATGCAAGAAATTGAATTAATGGGGGGATAAAGTAACGGAAAAGAAGAAAAAAAGCGAAAAACTTTTAAAAGGATACTTAGCTATATTCAAAAAATACAAAAAAATTGTAGGAGGTGAAAAGAAAAAAGTTGAATGAAAGAAGAAAAGCGACGGGGATAATACTCGCGGCGATTATTGTAGCTTCAGCGGTCGCGATTGCGCTGCCCTCTATTCCGAAGGCAAGTGCGCTTCCGCAAGGGGCGGATGTTGCTGTACAGAGCCATAATGTGACTCTCGGTTGGTATAACATAACGGGTAATACATGGAATGACGGATATGACTTAGGAGAAGGTGTGAACGAAATTCACACACATATAGTAAACTGCAGTCTTGAGATGGGTGCGGGAGCGACGATAAATCTTTCGTTGAGCTATTTAAAATCTGATGGAAGCTCAGCGAGTACATGGGTCAATTTTACTGCAAATCAGACGATATGCACGTGGGATGCAAATGTTGACACAGTAGTAAGCGATTTGACAAACATTACTAGTATGGGATTTGTTGGCACTCAAGGTCTATCTGGTGATCTCTTAATTGTAGCCACAGTAACCAGAGAAGGACTATACCAAGGAGTAGGTGCAACTGACACTGCGAGAGGCGGATTCATTACAGATATAAATCTTGATGTAGTCCAGCGAACCGCGAAATGGCAGGGCTACTATGGAAACGTCAGTGGTGACATTCGCTTAACTGACTCAGCAGGAAACATAATGTATAAATGGACATGGGATGTGAGTTTAGGAGGAGAAGTGCTTGCTACCACAAATACGAGTATACCTCCATGGGAAAGTTTAGACACCAATAACACTGCTGCTTTTACAGAAATGATAACTAGCTTATGGGGCTGGGATGCAAGTCAATCTGATAATGCAACTAACACATTGAATACCGCTGTGACCATAACAATTGCTGGCGACAGTAGCCTTGTTATGAATGCTACAACTGCGGATATGCTTCTACTGACTGGACAGGGTTGGCGATCAGGAGCTATTGCTACTCTAAATCCCACTGCAAAAGCTCACTACGTATTCGTTGGTTTAATCATGAAAGGCAAAACTGCATTCGACGGCACTACTAAAGACTTTCAGATGATCGTCCCAGTAGGTGATGTACCATCGGCAACAGAGACGTACTACTTCTACGTGGAGTTGACGTAATCGCCGTGAAAAAAAGTGAGTGGCATAAAAGCAACTCATTTTTATACAAAGAAAAAAAGAGTAAGTTTGATCGAAAACGGGGATGAAAGAGGAATTTGCTACGAGGGAGGAGATGAAGAGGTTAGAGA
>DYFG01000022.1 GCA_020725315.1 Nitrosotalea sp. | reverse complement strand
ATTGCCAGAAACACCAACCATAGCAAGAGCGCAGATCTCCTCCCAGTGGTCGGGGGACCCCTCTTTCAATAGGGGTTTGATGTCCTTCATCATTTCGTGTAGCAATATCGAATTACCATATTCGGTGATATTTCGCGGAACTTCAACAGTCTGTTTGTTTTGTCCCTTTGAAATAAATCCCTTTTCTTTGTCAAGTTTTCCGAGGTATTTTGATACTTTGCGCCCCCTTTTTAGCTCTTTGTCATAACAATTAGTTGTATGATAGACATAGCAATTTGACCCCCGCATTTTAATTTCGAGACACGTTTTCCCCTCATGTCTCTGATTTTCCAACCACTTTCTCGCCCACTCTTCCATGTTCCATATGTAGGGAACATAATTAATAAAAACCTTTTTGGCTTTATCCTTTCGTTAAATGCTAAGATCTGACTTTATAGGACACTTAGAAATTATATGTTCCCTATGACTTGACGGAGTTAAGGTATAAAAGTCACATACCCCGTACTTAAGGTACGGGGCCTGTAACCGCAAAAATTTTTGTATGAAGCGTTATGAAGCCGATTTTGTATGTCTTCTCTTTCTCTTCATCAACTACAACTACTGGTATAGCATCTTCTTTCATGTAATAATTCTTCTGCCCCGTAATATACTTCTCCACCACTTCCCATCCCTGCCCCACAGATCCGTGATAGCAAGAAGGTGCCCACAGGTGTTCAGGGCTCCACTCCCTAAGATGTGGAAACTTATCTCTCAAAAGCTTGCTACTTCTTCCCTTTATCCGCTTCGCTATCCAGCTAACGGAATATTTCGGTGGATATTTGATGAATAAATGAACGTGATCTAGATTCACAGCCATGTCCATAACCTCAATATCCAGCTCTCTGCAGGTTTCCCGAATGATCTCTTCCGCCGCTTCCGCAACTTCGCCTTCTAACACCTTCCCGCGATACTTCGGCGAAAACACTAAATGGTCCGTTAGTAGAGAGACTGTATGCCTGTCACGACGGAGTTCGTGCCTTGTTACCCTATCCCATTTCGCCTCTGTTTCGCCCATCTCGCTTCAAGCTAATCACTAAAAATGGTGAAACAATATAAAAGATTTTCGGTGTTTTTCAATGGATTAATATTCGCTGTAACAGCTCCATTCGTGAAATTAACGAAAAAAGTCTGATAAAGTTGATAAAATAAGACCGTATAAAAGAAAACGAACTCAAAAACTAGTGATAACCGTTAAAATCGAAAAAGAAGAAATTTATCTCGCTAAAAAATCTGAAAGGAGCAAGGAGATAAGAGATCACTTATCTCTGTACCCAACTTCTATCGTCGTGAGGTCTCTTGCAACTTCGGTCTTCTCGAACACGAGCCGTGCTTCTTCCTCCAACTTCATTGCGCCTTCCAAATCTGAGTATCGTGCGCTGATATGTGTTAAGATGAGTTTCCTCACAGACGCCTTATCTGCCACTTCCGCAGCTTCTAAAGCGGTTGAATGCATGTAATCAATTGCATATTCCTTTGTCTCTTCTGATAACGTGCCATCATGTATCAACAAATCAGCGTTCGTGCTCGCCTCTATCACGCTCTCACACGGTCTCGTATCACCGGTATACACAATTTTCCTGCCCGGTCTCGGTGGTCCTAAAACTTCTTCAGGTCTTATCTCCCTTCCCTCAACGCAAATAGAATGTCCTGATTGAAGTTTGGAGAATAGAGGGCCGGGTTCAATACCAAGCGCGAGCGCTCTTTCTCTATTAAATCTCCCCGGTCGCATATCCTCTTCCAGCACATAGCCTATGCTTACCACATTGTGCACTGTTTTTATCGCTCGGATCTCATATCCTGCTCTTTTTATTACATCACCAGGTCCCAGTTCTATCGCCCTCACTTCAAAACTCCTGCCGGCGTAACCCAGAGAGAGAAGATGATAGAGGAATTTATCCACGTACCTCGGACCGTATATTTCCAAGGGAATCTCTCTGCCTTGCAGCGCCATCGTCTGTAACAGACCCGGGATACCGAGCACATGGTCGGCATGAAAATGCGTGAGGAAAATTGAAGTTATCTTCATGCCGGTCTTAGCTCTCATCATCTGCTGCTGCGCTCCTTCACCACAATCAAACAGCATCAACTCACCTTCTCTATTCACCGCTATCGCAGAGGGATTCCTGTTCGGCGTAGGTGTCGCGCCACCGGTTCCTACAAAGGTTATTCGCAGCATAGAACTCTTTCTTTCTTAGATAGAGAAACAAGGGTTGAAATAAAAAGGTTATTCGACCTTTTCTAATTGTTTCATTGGTATACCATCTCTCAGTAAGTAGAACGAGTCTACGGAGAGAGGCAGGTCGAAAGGTGTAGCTACACTATCTCGATGCCGTATTCTGCCCCTGTCGTGGTTATTTCGCTTTTCAAATCCCTTAAGAAGATTTTAAATGCGTTAATGGAAAAATCAGACCATTCCACGAGCTTTTCAAGGGGGATCTCTGATTCTTTTTCACTTTCATTCTGGCTGGCAACTCCGAACCGCTTTACTTTTTCCCAATTCTCCTCGAGGTATCGAAAGAGTGATGCTGATGCTAAATGCACGGGAACCACCGGATGTTGTGCAGAAAGCTCGAGGATCAATTGTCTTTCTTGTTCCACTTCTTCATCAGAAATGCCTGACCGCTGTATCGCTTGCATCCGCGCTTCTTCGTGGATTATGCCTTTCATCTCTAAGCTGAGGATTTTGATCTGCTGCAGTGCTAATTCTGCGTAGATTTCACCCTGGGCAAGTTCGTGTTCGAGCAGGTACCTCAGCATGGGTTTGGTTGCGGATTTGAGATACGCCTCGTTCAATGCTATGACGGAGAACCACAGGCCGTGAAGATGATATCTGCGATACATCGCCGTGCCGAAATCTAACGATCCCGCGTAAGGAGCTAAAATAGAGGGTGCGAAAATAAACGCCTTTGTTTTTAATAAAATGATCTTCTTGAGACGATCTTTGCCAACGAGTTGCTCGATTGTCTCTTCCCCCCCGCCTTCAAGAGGAACGTGCATAGAAGCTGGGTGCTCAATATATTTCTCGTAAAATTTGATGATCTCATTTATTCTATTTGGATCGAGCTTCTTGAGCGTTGCCGCTATTTCCTTTGCTTCGATTTGCAGCCACGCAATATACTCCGCGTTGTATCTCCTTTGTATCTCCTCTTCTTCCTCCAAAATCATAGTTTGTATATAACAAGATTGTCTAAGAAGAAAAAAGTTCCATCATAACCATTCAAAATCAAAAGGTTCTGGTTTTCAAAAAGTATATATATACGCCTACCATCTTAAATTGTTAAGAGGTGAAAAGAAATGATATTTGAGCTACTCGCCTTTATTATTGGGCTGGTTTACGGCTACGTGAAACCCGGAAAAGAACAACGCTGGGAACTTTTCAAGAAGGGGATTATGTACGGTATTATTCTTGGAGTAATCTTTGGGCTTATCGGTTTTTTCGTGGGTGGCGCGTTATTCTTTGCGGCGACTGCAATCGGAATATTTATAGAAGTGGTATTCCTCGTGATAATATTCATAATCGGCACGTTTATCGGTGACGTACTAGAAGCACAATTTAAAAAAGCCTGAATATGTGTGCGAACAGTAGCAAGAGTGAAGAGGAAGGATGAAAATTTTACCTCATTCTTTCTCTTTTTTTAGAAAAATACGCTCTGCTCACGTTCTGTTTAAAATTCAGAGGACCTTTTTTAAGTTTTTTATATCGAAAACCGCATTGAAGAAAATAGCCCGGTAGTGTAGCGGTCAATCATCCGAGGCTCTGGACCTCGTGACGTCGGTTCGAATCCGTCCCGGGCTATGTAATTTAGCGATATAAAAATGCCGATACGGACAAGCGAAACGGAAATAAAGCATCTGGTGATAGCATGGCTTGCGATCGCTTTTGCATTTACCGTGCTCATTAAACGCTGGATGCCTTTGGGCTCTGAACTAAATGTGCTCGAAATATTTATCCTTTCTTCTGTTACTGTCGGGTCTGCCTTTATTTTCCACGAACTGTTACACAAATTCGTTGCACAGCGGTATGGAAGCTGGTCAGAATTTAGAATGGAACCTAAAATGCTTTTACTTGCAGTCATATTCCCGTTATTAGCTCCGTTTATATTCGCAGCGCCTGGCGCTGTTATGATCTTCAATCCATATCTCACGAGGGAGGAGAATGGAAAGATATCTCTAGCCGGTCCGATGATGAACGTGATCCTGGCATTCCTTTTCTTCACCCTCTTCTTACTCGTTCCTTCCGGCATATTTGGCTGGATAGGCAAGTTTGGGCTGGTGATCAATGCATGGCTCGCTGTTTTTAATCTGATTCCAGTTAGCGTATTGGATGGAAGGAAGGTGTTAGCATGGGATAGGCGCGTATATGGTGTTGCGTTAGGCATGGCGATTAGTATGCTGGTGATGAGTATGATATTTACCTGAAGGTGGAAGATGGAACCAGAAAGGGGAGTACTCGAGGATAAAGAACGATTAATAGACAAGTACGGCAGGGAGATAAGGAGTTTGCGATTCTCTCTTACAAACCGGTGTATCTTGAACTGCATCTATTGTCATCTGGAAGGGGAAAGCAGCAAGGAAAAGGATAAAGAGATCAGTGCCGAACTGGTCATCGCGATAGCACGAGTTGCGTCTGCTTATTTTGAGATAAGGAGGATAAAATTTTCGGGTGGCGAGCCTTTGATGCGCAGTGACCTCGTGGAGATACTTCAGGGCATGAGAGAATTTGAAGATGAGATATCGATAACGACGAACGGCATATTCTTGAGTAAATATGCGGCTGACCTTGCGGATGCTGGGTTGGATAGGGTGAATGTCAGCCTGGATTCGCTTCGAGAAGACCGATATGACTTCATCACGCGTACAAAAAATTACCTTCCACAGGTGATTGCGGGTATATACCGTGCAATTGATGCGGGTCTTACGCCTCTCAAGCTCAATATGGTTCTTCTCAAAGGGATAAACGAGGATGAGATTGCTGATATGGTGCGGTTCGTGCAGGAATGTAACAAAAGAGGGGGTGGGACAGCGGCAATCCTACAGCTCATAGAATTGATCCCCTCTTTTACCCCTTCCATGCTGAAGTATAAAGCTGACTTTTCTGAGGTCGAGGATGAACTCAAATCGAAGGCATCCGCGATAAAAACGAGAGAGCTGCAGCGCAGGAGAAAATATGTTGTGGAGAGTGCAGAAGTAGAAGTGGTGCACCCGATCGATAATACTGAGTTCTGTGCGAATTGCTCTCGATTGAGAATAACCTCTGATGGGAAGATAAAGAGCTGCTTGCTGAGAGATGATAATCTCGTTCCCGTAGAGCAGGTGGACGAGAAGCATATACTCAACCAGTTGAAGTTAGCGATGCAGTATAGAGAGCCGTTTTTTAAATAAAAGAGGGAAGAAAGATGGAGGAGAAAGTAGAATTAAAAATAGTGGTAGATGAGGAAGAGATCGAAGCGAATGAGTTTGTGCAAACCGTGATAGGGAAAGTGATTGCCGGTGCGGTCTCCGCATTGAGGGGCGTGAAAGAGGACTGGGAGCGAATAGAAGTAACGGTAAAACGGATATAAAGGTATATTGAACCACCCGTGAGGAGTTACGTAATGCACGTGCGAAGAATAGTGCCGGATTTCTTCGTACCATCCTGGTCATGGCTACAAGAAGGAGATGGTAAAAAGAGCAGACTTGCAGCGCGATCGATTTTATAAAGCAGCGAAAAAGGAAGGTTACCGGTCGCGTTCTGCATTTAAACTGGTGCAAATAGCCGATAAGTTCGAGGTGATAAAAGCGGGTGATGCGGTGGTAGATCTGGGTGCTGCTCCCGGTGGCTGGTCAGAGGTTGCACACGAGTTAGTCGGGGAGCGCGGCGTGGTTATAAGCGTGGATGTGCAACCGATAGCGAAGATAGATGGTGTCATGGTAGTAAAAAGTGACATAACAAGAGAAGAGGAGAGTATAACAGCGATCAAAGCGGCGCTCGTAGCACAAGGAAGGGACGCGGTGGATGTCGTGATATCAGATGCATCGCCACAGTTGTCAGGGAATAGAGATTTTGATCAGTTTCGCTCCTTTGAACTGAGCACATCCGCGTTAAATATCGCTTCGGCACTTTTAAAGAAACAGGGTAACTTCGTTGCGAAGATATTTCAAGGCAGTTACTATAACCAGTTTTATAAGAGTGTGAAAGAGAGATTCAGGGAGACGAGGGCGTATTCGCCCGCGGCCACACGGAAACGGAGTGCAGAGGTTTATGTGATTGGGAAAGGGTGTAGATGAGAGCTGTAATTGCCTATTAAAAAGTAGCCCCTCCTTCTCGGTTCTGAAGTGTATATCCAAGAGAAAGAGGATGGAAAAGGTCAACACACTCACCCCGATGATAAACCCCACTATTCTCTCTGCTAATAGACCAAACAACACTATTCCCGCAACTATTCCAGAAATTCCACCGACAAAAATCTGCTTGACCTCGAAATTGAGTCGCTCTTTAAGTATAAATACGACCGCTATGGCACACTCCAGGAGTATGATATAAACAACCGCCTGCTTCGGCTCCAAAAATAGAGCAACTAAGGGTGCTAATAGCATCGCAGACCCAAAGCCGGTAATAACCCGCACGGTAAAAGCAAAAAAGATAAGTAAACCCAGCACAAGGTAAACGTACAAGTCCCACATTTCGCTTAAGCAACTGTTCTCTGTTATCTGTCTTTAATTTTTTTCTTCCATTCTCAAGGTGAGTGCAATGAAAGAACGGGAGCCGATTTCCGTCAGTCTGCGATGAAAAGTATGCCTTCAAAGAGGTAGTTTTGGTTTCTCTTTTGCTTGGTGCTCATCATCAAGGGTTGCAGCGTAATCCAGACAAGCGAGAATGTCCTCATTCTAACGAGAGGTATTCTTCGAGGACTTCTTCAATTGTGTCCCTGTTAGCTAACATGCGAAGAATCTGGTGGACGGGAATACGGGTTCTTTTGATGCACGCTTCTCTGTGGCAAACTTTCGGGTCTATCGAGATACATTCGAACATACCAACACCTTCTTTAAATTAGTGTTTTTCCTTTTAAAAACATTATTAAAGAGCTGGAGACACTAATGATAATATCCCACAACCATTAAATAACATCAATTGTTTCAAACCCAAAAACCCCTGACAAAATTCATTTCCGGTGTAAATATTTGCTTACCGACCTCTTCTCACCATCTTCCGGAGCACTTCCACATCCGCTTCTACTTCGATTGGCGGTTCGCATATCTGTATCACGCGTTCGGGGTCTTTTAAGAGATGTCCGGTGGTAACGCAGACAGTGCGTTCATCTCGTTCTATCTCGCCCATCTCGACTAATTTCTTCAGTCCCGCAATAGACGCCGCGCTCGCCGGCTCGACACCAATGCCTTCCAGCCTTGCCAGCAGAAGCTGTGCTTCGGTTATCTCCTCATCGGTCACCGATTCCGCAACGCCACCTGAGCTTCTCATCGCATGCAACGCCTTGGCTGCATTCACGGGATTCCCTATTCGGATCGCGGATGCAATGGTCTCTGGGTTATCTTCTGGTGTTATCTCCTCTTTATTCTCTTTAAATGCGTTCACTATTGGCTTCGCCCCTGCCGCTTGAATGCCCGTCATCCGCGGAATAGCATTGATGATGCCCAATGTCTTCAACTCCGAGAAGCCCTTAAAAATCGCACTTATGTTCCCCGCGTTCCCGACCGGCAGAATAACCCGGTCCGGTACCGCCCATCCGAGTTTTTCCGCAACCTCGAAAGCTATCGTCTTCTGGCCTTCCAATCGGTACGGATTCACGGAATTCAAGAGGTAGATTGATTCTTCCTCACAGAGCAGACGAACAACCCTGAGGGCGTCATCAAAATTGCCTTTGAGCGAGAATACCTTTGCACCGTGCATTATTGCCTGTGCGACCTTCCCTAATGCTACTTTACCCATCGGGAGCAGCACATAGCATGGAAGACGTGCTTTTGCCGCAAAGATCGCCAGTGATGCCGAGGTATTGCCCGTCGATGCACACGCGACACCCTTTACACCCAAATCCACTCCCTTCGTCACACCGACGGTCATTCCCCGATCTTTAAACGATCCTGACGGGTTCAGTCCTTCGTGTTTCACCCATAAATCCGCAATGCCAATGGCTTGTGCCAGTCTGTCGCAGCGGTACAACGGTGTATTCCCTTCATTTATAGCTATCGGCTTAATTTCGTCACCGAACGGCAATAAAGCACGATATTTCCACACGCCTTCACCCTTCGCTTTGACGATTCGTTCCAGATCGAGCTTAGAATAATCATATTTTATATCCAGCAAACCGCCACAGTTCCTGCAGGTATATACAATATCATCCTTGGGGAAGCGCGCACCGCACCGTATGCATTTGACCTCGTAGTCCTTCATGGTAAAAACACCATACCGATGAGAGTATAGAGATAATGAGAATATAAAAGGAACATTTCAACAAACCGGACTATCGAGGAGTTCATTCAAATCGCGTATGACAAACTCATCTTCTTCTTTTACCTTTGTTCCTTCATTTCCCGTGCTTTCCTCATCCGCCCGGGTTCTTCTCCTGTTTCTGGCAAGATAATACGCGTTTATACCGATCTTACGAGGATTGAGAAAATCAAACACCCAGTGGTCGCCGGTATGAACAACCGCTCGTGGCTTCACGTCCAGAAGCTCGCATACCCGTGCATAATAATCATAGGATTTCTTTACCTCGCGGAAATCAGAGGTTGCCGAGAACACCCGTGAAAAGAACTTTTTGAGCGGTTTGATCTGGAACTCAATGAACTCAGTTGCGGCATTGGAGCTTATTATGAGCTCATATCCCTCTTCCTTCAGCACGCTCAAGACACGCTCTACCTCCTCATATATCCTTATCTCGCCTTTGTATTCTTTGAAGAGCTTCTCGCAGGGTATTTCCAGGTCGAACTTCTGCAGCCAGTAATCTATCTTGTACCACTCTATCCGGTTCTCTCCTATCTTATCGTACTCACTCTTCACACGTTCAAATGCCGCTTCAAAGCTCAATCCCTCTTTCTCCGCATACGCCGCTGGTATTCCCCGCAGCCAAACGCTATCGGCAAATCCCGGGGTCACTAACGTGCCGTCAACGTCAAAAGAGAAAACCTGTATCCCTTCCCCTGCTCGTTGTGCTCGTACCATCGCTTCATCTCCCCCTCAAATGGAAGACGTAAGCAAATTTCCTCTTCTTCCCCGGAACAATCTTATCAACAATCTGTTCAACCTCTTCCCTCGTGCTCCCTCCAGCGACTAGCTCACCTTCAAGTATCGCGAACCAGGCATTCCTCAGCCCTATCTCTGATAGACGCCTACCTAACGTTCGTGCGTGGATTTTACCCATCTCCTGATGATACACCGTTAAAAGACTTGAATCCTTCTTAATCAACTTCTCTATCTCTTCCCAATACTTCTCTCGCATCGCCTCAGTGCTCAAGTAAGATTTTAAGCGCTCTGCATCACTTTCCTCCTTCTCCACCCAGGGGAGGGACGTTATAATACCAAATCTCGCTTTTGCTTCTTGATACGCCTCCTTCAAATCTCGTCGAATACCAGGACCAAAAGTAACGGGGTACGGTATAAGGATACCATCATATATAATCTGACCTTTAAAAGGTAAAAGAACCGCCTTGAGAAAGATCGGAAGCCATGGACCTACTATCTCCTGAAAATCACTCTTAAGTGCGAGCACACCATACGCCTTTGGTGGCGAATCATCATCGAGAAAGATAGCATACTGCTTAAGGTAGCGGAACAAATAGAATTCATCTTTAAGGAAGTTCTTCCAGCTACGAACTATTTCCAGTTCGTCCTGCGAGAAATTGTAAGGGTTCTCCTGCACAAAGGAATCAATCAGTTTTGGGTGCTTGTACAAGGCTTCTCTGACTTTGTTCATTTCTTCTATTGGTAATCGCATGAACTCTTCAACCGTGGCTCCAGCCCTGAGTATACCCTTTCGCTGATTGGTGTAAACCAGCAATGCCGGATTCAGTTTATAAAATAGTTCAGCATCTTTTTCCGACAGTTTCATCTTTCATCACCTTCTCAATGATTCCTTCTTCCTCTATAAACTTATATTCCTTTAAAACCGCTTCTAACGCCTCGATGGTCCTCAACACTTCCTTGCTTGTTATATTCCCCATTGTCGCGATCCTGAATATCTTACCTTTCAGTTTCTCCTGCCCTCCAGCCACTATCACACCTCGTTTTCGCATACCACCTCTAAGTCGCTCATCAGTGATGCCATTCGCCAGCGGAAGATTTATCGCCGTGACCGTATTAGAGTAAGCACTTACCTCATTTAGCTTTGGGAATAAGCTCAGCCCTAACCTTGTAGCTGCCGCTCGAACCGCCTTTGAGAGTATCCGGTGTCTCTTTATCCTTCTCTCCATACCTTCCTCGCTTATCACCTCTAACGCTTCTCTGAGCGCGAAAAATAGAGGCAGAGCTGGCGTGTAAGGTGTTTGTCTCTTCTCCAAGCTCTTCTTATACGCAGGAAGGTCCATGTAATAAGGTCTGCTTGGGTTCTCCCGCATCAAATCCAGAGCCTTTTCGCTAATTGAGACTACTGATAACCCTGGTGGTGTCCCCAGGCATTTCTGTGACCCCACGATAGCGATGTCCACACCCAACTGGTCCACGGGAACCTCATCACCACCGATTGACGTAATGCAGTCGAGTACGAAGACGGCATCGTGCTTCTTCGCAAGATCCCCCACCTCCTTTGCAGGGTTAAGAATGCCAGTGGAGGTCTCATTGTGTACCATCGTAATGACCTTAGGATTGGGACTATTTTCCACCGCTTCCTTTACCCTTTCTAATTCTATTGGCTGTCCCCATTCGAAATGAGCAGATGTAACAGCATCTTCTCCATAGCGCTCGGTTATCTCTTTGAAACGTTCACCAAATTTGCCGTTCGTTAGTGTTATACACGCCATTTTCGTTCTCCCCCTGCCATTATTCCTCTGGATAAGATTCCCGATCGCCGCTTCCATTGCGCACGTTCCTGACCCGCTGAGCACGAAGATGTCATTCTTCGTTTGGAAGATCTTCTTGAGGTTTTCAACTATCCCTTCATAGATCTCCGCAAATTCGTCTCCGCGATGGTTTATCATCGGTCTTGACATCGCTTCACGAATGCGTGGTATCACCGGTACCGGTCCTGGGATCATTAACAACTCTTCTTCCATAGTACTCGCACTATTTTTTTTCTTAAAAGCATATATAAGCCTGACACTTAGGTTTTTTAATTGTATACTGATGATATAATAGGTGAAAAGATAAGGAGATGGCAGACGAAGAAGAAAAAGATAAATCAGTAATACTAAGGGTAGCAGAGGCATATCATCGAGATGCGGGTAGAGGAATAGCACGAATAGATACAGAAACGATGCGAACGCTTGGACTCATACCGGGAGATGTGATAGAGATAGAAGGGAGGAGTATTGCCACCGCTATTGTGCATCCTGGCTACACACCTGATAGTGGCAAGGCATTACTACGCATAGATGGAAACATAAGGAGCAATGCGGGCGTCGCTCTAGATGATAAGGTGACAGTAAAGAAGACGACGGTGAAAGAGGCAAAGAGAATTACACTTGAGCCTACGCAACCTATAAGAATTGCGGGTGGCGAACGATACTTATTGAGCAGAGTAAAAGGTGTGCCCGTTACTAAAGGGCAAATCATACGGATTGAGTTGTTAGGAAATCCTGTTTCTTTTCTCGTTACTAATACCGTTCCCTTAGGCACCGTGATACCGAATATAGATACGGAGATTGTGCTTCGTAAGGCGAGGGAAGAGAAAATAGGTGTTCCCTATGTGACGTATGAGGACATCGGTGGACTAAAGCGCGAGATAGGTCTGATAAGAGAGCTGATAGAATTGCCGCTCAGACATCCTGAGCTCTTCGAGCGGCTGGGAATAGAGCCACCAAAAGGTGTTCTCCTGCATGGACCACCTGGGACTGGAAAGACGCTGATCGCGAAAGCAGTTGCGAATGAGACCTATGCCAATTTTCATTCTATCTCCGGTCCCGAAATAATGAGTAAATTTTATGGCGAAAGTGAAAAACACCTCCGTGAGATATTTGAGGAGGCGGAGAAAGACGCCCCTTCTATCATCTTTATTGACGAGTTGGATTCAATAGCGCCGAAGCGAGGAGAGACAACTGGAGAAGTGGAAAGAAGAGTAGTAGCTCAACTTCTCTCGTTAATGGATGGTCTTGAATCGCGT
Source organism: Nitrosotalea sp. (assembly GCA_020725315.1). GTDB lineage: Archaea > Halobacteriota > Syntropharchaeia > Alkanophagales > Methanospirareceae > ANME-1-THS. Next base: position 5,626 of record DYFG01000022.1, on the reverse strand, counting down.
GGGCAGGTAGTCGTAATCGGTGCCACGAACAGACCAAATGCGCTCGATGAGGCTTTGAGAAGAGGAGGTCGCTTTGATCGTGAGATCGAAATAGGCATTCCGGACAGGAACGGTCGTGAGGAGATATTACATGTGCATACGAGGGGAATGCCACTGGCAGATGATGTAAATCTCAAAGAAATTGCCAATCTCACGCATGGATTTGTCGGTGCAGACCTCGCTACGTTATGTAAAGAGGCTGCTATGCATGCGCTCCGAAAAGTAGTACCGGAGATAGATATCGAGAAGGAGATACCGCCAGAAGTGATGGAGGAGCTGAAAGTTACAAAGGAAGACTTCAGTGAGGCGTTAAAAAACACCGAACCTTCTGCGCTCAGGGAAGTATTTGTCGAAGTGCCAAATGTGAAGTGGGATGACATCGGCGGTTTGGAGCGTGTGAAAGATGAACTGAGGGAGGTTGTGGAGTGGCCGCTCAAATATCCTGATGCGTTCTCTCAGTTAAATACAAAGCCTCCGAAGGGTATCCTTCTCTTTGGACCGCCGGGCACGGGAAAGACGATGCTCGTAAAGGCAGTCGCAAATGAGAGTGAGGCGAATTTCATTTCGATTAAGGGACCTGAACTCTTGTCGAAATGGGTAGGAGAGTCAGAACGAGCGGTTCGCGAGGTGTTCAGAAAGGCGAAACAAGCTGCTCCCTGTATTATCTTCCTTGATGAGCTCGATTCAATTGCACCGATAAGAGGGGCGGGCTATGACTCGCATGTAACCGAACGAGTAGTTTCACAGCTCTTAACAGAGATGGATGGATTAGAGGAGCTGAAGGATGTGATTGTCATAGCGGCTACCAACAGACCTGATATTGTAGATCCCGCAATGCTCAGACCCGGCAGGCTTGATCGATTGATCTACATCCAACTGCCGGATAAAGAGGCGAGGAAGGACATTTTCGCGGTTCATCTGAGAGGTAAACCCTTAGGAGAGGATGTTGATAGAGAAGAACTGGCGAAATGGACCGACCGGTATGTCGGTGCAGATATAGCGGCTATCATTAAAGAAGCAGTAATGGCTGCGTTGCGTGAGTTCCTCGCTTCCGGAATAGCCGAGGAGCAGATGAAGGATGCAATAAAGAATGTAGTAATAAAGAAGAAGCATTTTGAAGCCGCTCTTAAGAGTGTGAAACCGACTACAACACCGAGAGCACTACAGGAGTTTGAAGCAAGAGCAGAGGATTTGGTAAAACATGCGTATGCATAACTGAATGGAGGGGAACGAAACCAAAAATGGTAAAGCATCAAAAACGGATCGCAGCACCTCGTAGCTGGAAGATAGAACGAAAAGCATCGTACTGGGCAGTAAAACCACGACCTGGAGCGCATCCAAAGGCTAGAAGCATGCCTTTGCTTTTGGTTATAAGGGATATGCTGAAGTTGGCGGATAATAGTCGAGAGGCAAAGCGGATACTGAACGAAGGCAATGTGGTCGTCAATGGAAAGGTGAGGAAAGACCGGAAGTTCGCCGTTGGTATCTTTGACATTCTTTCCATTCCACTCGTGAAGGCGTATTATATGGTGCTCCTGGACAAGAAGGGGAATTTATCGCTGGTAGAAATAGGTGAAGAAGAAGCCTCCACAAAACTGTGCAGGGTGGATGGGAAACAGATGTTAAAAGAAGGAAAGATACAACTGAACTTGCATGACGGTAGAAACATTCTTCCCGAAGAGTCCGGTGAGGAGATACAACCGCATGATTCGTTGATGATCTCAATTCCCGATAACGAGATAGTGCAGCATTTTGCCTACGAGGAAGGGAGCAAAGTGGTAGTGATTAGCGGGAAGCACTCTGCTCAGACAGGTGAGATAGAGGAGATAAAAATAGTGCGAAGTTCACACCCAAATATCGTGCGGATAAAACCGCTTGATGGAGGCGAACCTTTCGAGACCGTTGAGGATTCTCTCTTCGTGGTGGGCGAGGAGAAGATAGAGGTCCCCGGATTACGTACATCATAAATCCGAGCTATTAGCGGATATTAAATTAAATACCAAAAATCGCGAAAGGAGAGAAAGGAAATGCCAGAAAACCCGATGAGGAGAATAGAAGTGGAGAAGGTGGTGATCAACATGGGTGTGGGTGAAAGTGGTGAGAAGTTAGCAAAAGCGGAGAAGCTTTTAGATCACATCACGGGTCAAAAATCGATTAAGAGAAAGGCGAGGAGAACTATACAGCCCTTTGGTATAAAAAAAGGCGAGGCTATTGCATGCAAAGTCACGTTACGAGGAGAGCGTGCACGGGATTTCCTTAAGCGGTGTTTTAAAATACAGAATAAACTTCTAAAGAGTCAGTTTGACACTTACGGCAATTTCTCATTTGGCATTGCAGAGCATACCGACTTTGGCATCCGTTACGACCCTAAAGTCGGGATATATGGAATGGATGTCTGTGTGTCGTTAAAGAGGCCTGGGTATAGGATACAAGAGAGAAGGATACAGAAAAGGAAGCTGCCGAATAAGCAGCGGATAAACAGAGCGGATGTCATTGCTTTTCTTGAGAAGGAATACGGCGTAGAAGTGTTGGAGGAGTAACGTAGCATTTTTCACTTCGCATTTATCCCTTTTTCTTCAATAAATAAGGAGAAGGAGAAGTCAAAATCATGCACATCGGGCTCATCACCTGCGAGATTTTAAGAAGAGAGATAAAAGAGGTGGTTAGGAAATCCGGTGTGAAAGAGGTATTTTTTCTGCTGCCGGATACCACGAATTCGGTGATAACGGTACGGCATCAGACAGTAATCGACCGATTTTCGAGTGAGTTCCTTGAGGACGGTTTGGCAGTAAAAGAGAAGACGCTGGAGAAGATAGCGCGGGAAATCCATGAGAGGAACCTTAACGATTCCGTGATTATTAACGTGCTGGAGTTGCAGATGCATGATTATCCGGAGAAACTACTGGTGGAGATTGAGGATAGTATAAAGAGAATGGGTTTGGTGGTGGATGTTATTGTGCTGGGCTACGGGCTGTGTGGAAGCTCTGTGGGAGCAATGGAGCGTGTACTCAATGAGGCACCTCTTCCAGTGGTGATGCCGCGAGACGAAAAAGGCGAGATATTGAACAATTGTATTGAAATTGCGCTCGGGAGAGAGAGGGTTCAGGCGTTGCTGAACGAAGAAGTAGGGACATTTTTCATGACCCCGGTTGGGGCGGCACTCATAAAGGAGCCACAGGTAATTTTAGAATCCTCTATCAATATCATAGCAGGACGGATGAACCGAGATGCAGCGGCTGACACGCCACAGATAATAAAGATCCTGAAGAATCATTATTACCGGGTCGTGAAGATCTGGTATTCCAAAGCGGACATGAAGGAAAGGGAATACGCACAAACGGTTAAGAACTTCGCTCGGAAGTTTAACTTGGAAATAAAACTGGTAAAAGGCTCATCAAAGATTATGTGCGAGATACTGAACGTAGTAAAGGTACCTAGCGGGCTTACTGATAAACGGTGCTCCGCCCCGTTGACCCCGAAATCGCGGGCTCCGCCCGCGTTCCCGCGAACCTGAAAGGCTCAGTAAGGGTTTAGTCGATGCAAAAACGTGATTTTTTTATTTTAACAGTACAAAACTTATCGGCCAAATTAAGGAGTGATTATTAATGAGAACAGGGAGGAACACACCTTTCACTTTTACACTTTTACCTCTGACGGCATCACATGGCTTAATGCACATCACGGCTGTTGCACTCCCCGCGCTGTCACTGTTAGTAAAGGAGGAGTTTCACTTAACGAATACCTCGATAGGTCTACTTTCCTTTGCGTTTGCGGCAGCTATTGGGTTGGGAAGCATTCCGGCAGGTCTGCTCTCGGATAGAGTTGAGGGACTAAGGCTGATAAGGTTCGGCTTCCTCTCAACTGCTCTTCTCTCAGCTCTTCTCCTGCTCGCTCGGGATTTTCGAGCCGTTACCCTTGTTTTTATCGTAATGGGCTTCTTTCTCAGTTTCTATCATCCCTCTGCGCTGTCTCACATCGCACGATCATTCAAAGTTAGTCGAGGGAAAACGTATGGCGTACACGAGACCGGAGCGAGCATAGGACTTGCTATAACGCCCTTGATAGCGGGATTTATTTCGTTTTACTACGAGTGGCGGTTCGTTTACGTATTTCTGGCAGTTCCTGCACTATTTATCGCCTTCTTACTCTTCAGAAAACGGAGGGACGGAAACTTTGAAGTGGAACGAACAAAGCAGAACACCGATGCTCATTCTCATGTTTATATCTTAACCGTTTTTCTTCACCAGATGATAAGGACGAGTTCGATACGAAGAGTGTACCTGACAGAGGGGCTCTTTGGGTTTGTTCTCGGTGGTGCATTGACTTTTATCCCTATTTTCCTGAATGAAGCTAAAGGATTAAGCCCTGAGTTCACAGTGATATTAACCTCGGTTTTTACCGCTGGTGGTGCTTTAGGTAAATTAGTCGGTGGACATTTAGCCGACTTCGTAGGGGAGCAAAAAGTAATGGCTCTTGGCTTTTTCCTCGTTGCCCCGCTCTTTTTTATCGTTCCCTTTCTCCCTCTCTTCTGGGCTATTCTTGCGTTAGCACTCGCGGGCTTGATATTTCCAGCGGTTCTTCCAGCGATAATAACCACAATAAGCAAGGAAATCGAGCTGTCGAGAACAGGATTAGCATTTGGGTTGTTAATGTTAGCAGGGTTCGGCGTCGGGTCTCTTTCCCGGCCACTCATGGGTGTGGTCAGTGACAGTTTTGGTATCTCAGCGGTTTTTTATCCAATTGTCATTGTCACTTTGGCGGGTGGGCTCTTGAACTGCTGCACCAAAACATTTAGGGACTCCGTTTCTTGAATCTTTTGCTGGGTATCGTTTTCATCGCGCTTGGCATCTATGTGAAGAACCTTACGGTTAGTTTTCCGTGGTTCCTGTGGTTAGGACTGACGCCAGCCCGATTTTACTCTATTGACTATTTCCCGCTGTTGCCCTGGTTTGGCGTCGTGCTCATCGGCGTGTTCTTTGGCAATTCACTCTATCCTCACTACACGAGGAACTTTTACCTTCATGATCTCTCTAAATTTGCGGTTATACGGTTTTTGACCTTCTTGGGAAGGCATTCGTTACTCATTTACCTGATTCATCAACCGGTACTGATTGCTTCGCTGTATCTTACGGGTATTGTGGATGGTAATAGATGTTTAACGGTTTTTAAGTCGTTTTCTGCTTTCTTGAGCCATCTCAAGACCACTTCTTTAAATTCTTCCCTGTTCTACTTCCAAATAATAGAATATTGGAATACGCAACGCCGATTTCTTCCAGTATACTTTTCAGTTTCGCTATAACTTCACTTCCAGTGTTCATTTTTATTCACCTTCTATAACCTTCATTTCGAGTTCTTCCTTTGAATAGCTATTAAGGGAAAGTAATTAGAGCATTCTCAGGTAATCCTCCTCTCGGACCCTCTCCGTCAATTTGAATTTTATCCTCTTCCTCTAATTCCAACAATGCTTTGCGATAATGTTTCTTGACAAAATCTGTATCCATGAGAGTGTCATATCTAAGATCCCTATACCTCAAACGTTGCAACCACCCGTTCTGCGGAGAAAAAAGATTTCCGCTTTTTCACAGAA
>DYFG01000230.1 GCA_020725315.1 Nitrosotalea sp. | reverse complement strand
ACGTTATACGCAATTGGTCGCTTAAAAAGGAGTGTTAGAATATGAATAAAGAAGAACTCGAATTCGAAGAGCAAGAAGAACAACCAACTGAAATACTATCTAAAGAGCGGCGGGTATATTCAGATAAACCTGATAGAAGTATTTTTAAATTATATCGCCAATATCAAAAAGGGAATTTGGAACTGCGTCCAGAATTTCAAAGACTTCAAGTTTGGGATAATGCCAAATCAAGTCGCCTAATTGAATCGGTATTGTTAGAAGTTCCGATACCTGTTATTTATTCCTAACTTTTCCAATTTTAGGGAATAACTTCACAAAACATGAAGTTCTTCATCCTGTATTTACCAATTGCGTGCTTATAAGGTAGTATCGCAGACTCTCTATATTTATACCCTAATAGGGTATAACAAGGAAGAATGGGTAAGCATTTGGGTAAGGGCACGGAGAAGCGAAGGTGAGGGATAGAGATAAAGAAGTTCGGGAGTTCGTACTACGTTTACCGATCAACCACATTCTGGGATAGAGAGTCAAAGAAGAGGCGGAAGAGATCAACCTATCTTGGGAAACTCGACAAAGAGCGCGGTTTTATCAGCAGCAAGAAGGGGATTCCGCTTTTCCGGCCTAGAAGCATACGACAGTACGGCAATGCCATGCTGCTCCATGGAGCGATGCAGGACCTAATCCCACTGCTCAAAGAAGGCTTTGGCGAACTCTGGCAGGAGATTTACGCACCTGCTACGACACGCATTCTTGGTTATATCCCATTAAAGCGGGTTAGGAGCGTATGGGAGCGACTCCATGATCCGGAGAAGCTTACTCCGAATCTCAGCCCGAAGAAGCTTTCTGGGGTGCTGAAGGCGGTTGGCTCGAACAGAGAGGGTCAAGATCTCATCTTCAGGGAACTATCGAGGAATGGGCAGCAGTTTGTCTACGATCTGAGCGTTGTCTTCACACGTTCCGAGGGCATCAACATTGCAGAGATGGGATATAACAGAGACCACGTGTATGTCCCTCAGATAAATCTCTCGCTCCTCTATTCGGTGGATAAGGGCATACCAACCATGATAAGGGCACTTCCAGGATCGATTAAAGACATAACCTCTCTGTATAACTCGCTCAGGGAGAGCGGCATAGAGGGTAAGATACTCATACTTGACCGTGGATTCTTCTCCAAGGACGCTGTGGCGCTTCTTCTTGAACAAGAGATATCCTTCCTCCTCCCTGCTCGGAGGAATAGCGAGCTATACGATAGAAGGATTCACCTCACAGGACACTTCTTCTACCGTGAAAGACTGATCAGGTTCGGGAAGAGGCGAGTAGAGGTAAGCAGTGCGGTAGTGTGGAGGATAAGTTTGATACCTATAAAAATGTGCTGAATGCCGACAGGATGTATCTGCAGGACGATGAGAGCGTTTTCGGGCATCTATTCACGTCCTTCTTAGCCCTCTACGGCTACTGTAAGCTCGATTCTGTGCTTAAAGAAGCTGGGCTTCTCCATAAGTTCTCCCCTCTAGATCTGATAGAAGAGTTTTCAAAGGTTTATATCGTCACGGATGGCGAGCAGGAAGTATAGTCATTCCGAAAAGTTTTTACATGAATTGTGCGAATAATAGTTAATGAAGG
>DYFG01000229.1 GCA_020725315.1 Nitrosotalea sp. | reverse complement strand
GCGAATTTAGAGACTTTCGTCGTGGATGGCTCGGCACTCAGCGGTGAATCGTTGAAGCAGAAGAAGGGGGCTGTTCGTAAATCGATGAGAAAGGCAGCAAGAGAGGACTTTGATGAGAAGAAATACAGGAGGCGGAAACTTGGTGAACGCCCTTTTGGGAATATTAAAGCCCGGAGAAGTAAGTGCTACTACAAGACGCCAGAGAGCAAACTGAAAGGAGCTATTCTCATCGCCTGCAATCACAATATCATCGCCTATTTCAAGAACCGAGCGTGGTGCGACCTCTTTGTTGAGCTTTAATGCCACGGCGTGAAGAGAAGAAGAGCAGTGTTAGCTTGGGCTATCTCGTAAAAATACGTCTTTTCATACCCTATGCTAATGTGGTATTGCCAAAAAGGTCTATGAATCAGTAGCGGTACGGGATTATTACGCATCGGAAAAATAGTGTTATCCGCTGAAACGATAGATGCTTAATCTTTTACCCTCTATTACTAATTTTTGGATGGGCTCGTGAACTGGAGAAATATCCAGAGGTCCGGAGTAAAAAATACGATGGGAAATCTGTTGAGAGATTGAGTAAACGGAATCTAAATGAAAGAATCAAAGAAGCTGCTAAGAAAGCTGGAATCGGAAATGGTAATGGAAAGTATGGAAGAATGAGCGCCTACTCCTTACGAAAATTCATGATTACACAGCTCACTAATCATGGAACCGAGGATAAGATCGTGAATTTCATGACTTCGCATAAGCTCTCACCTGTTGACCTCGCTTATTGGTCTCGGCGTGTTGAAAATCTGCGAGTGATATATCGAGAAAGGGAAAAGGGCACTTCTCCTGATTTAGGAAAAGCACCAGAAGGATTGAAGGATCTTCAGCTTAGTATATTCTAAATCGGGAATTCAAAGCCCTCTATTTAACTCCTTGCAAAACACGCAGATGTTTGACTATTCAATTTATAAAGGTGTTTACCGAATATTCACTTATGCCTGAGAAGGGCTGGGCAATCTTAACTGTTAGGGAGGATACCTAGGAAGGTTAAGGAACTGGCCCACGCTAGGGGTTTAACGGTGGATGAATTCATAAACCAGTTAATGAGCCCAGCTAGAAAAGATGGATGGGTCATATGCACCCTATGTGGAGTCAGACTCAAATCCAAAAACCTCAAGGACCACATAGCTAAAACACACCCAAAGTAGTCGGCAATATTGACTATTCAAGAGCTTAAATAGTTTTGAAATGTGTTCTTTTTTGGATGCCTCGCTTGGACCGTCACTCATCCGATATCTGAAGTAGTTCACGATCCCGAGAGGTTCGACGTGATGGTACCGCCGTCTCGAACGAGATAGGCTTTCTTCTTTAACGTTCTGGAACCGTCGTTCGAGCCGCGGAAATTACGTGTTACTAAATAGGGGAAAGAACTTCCGTCGAGGCATATTTAGCTCAAAAAAGATATGATTCACTGATTTTTTATCTCCCTCTTCATCCTAAAGTTGGAGAAGAACCGGGAAAAGTATCTCAATCCAATCAGCGGTACACAGAGCAAGCAGAATTTGGAGGATATTAAGAATTTACGTAACTACTCAGGTATAATAAAGTTTTAATACTTTTCTACTGTAAATCATACAA
>DYFG01000228.1 GCA_020725315.1 Nitrosotalea sp. | reverse complement strand
ACGTGAAAGCCTACTTTTAATCCGCTATCTCGTGCTCTTCTGTTCGCCTCGATCGACTCTTCTACCGAATGCCCTCGCCTTATATGCTCCAAAATGTTGTTAGAGAGTTGCTGCACACCTAACTCGACTTTTGTGGCACCCATCTCCAGCATCTGGTCTATCTCACCTTCTCTCGCGTAATCGGGCCGCGTCTCAAACGTAATGCCGGTATTTCGTATCTCTCGCCCTCTCTCGTCCCCGAACTCCTTCATCGCATCAAGGCACCGTTTCACAAACCATCGCTGGTAATCCACGGGTCTCGCAGTGAGCGTACCGCCCATCAAGATTAACTCAACCTTCTCGAAATCATGTCCTATCTCCGCTATCTGATAGAGTCTCGCTTTCACCTGCTCGTAAGGGTCAAAACCATGTTGAGCAGCTCTAAATGCAGCCGGCTCCCGCCCTACATAACTCTGCGGCGACTCGAAATCCGAGAATTGCCCACCCGGGCACATTACGCACCTTCCATGCGGACAGAGGTAAGGAGAGGTCATCACCGCAACGGGGGCAACGCCAGAAGCCGTTCGCATTCGCTTCCTCTTTAATCGCTCTTTAAATTCACTCCGGGTTAATTTCAGCACATCAGAATTCCTCGGAATACTGCACAACCCGTATTTCCTGCTTATCTCCTTTTTTAACCTATCTATGCTCTCTGCTTCGCGTAACCCTCTTTCCGCTACGACATCTGCTATCTCCCTGCATGCATCCTCGTATGCATTCGTCGTTGTTGCCATCTCACGCGTACCCGCTCAAATCTTCACTTTTCCGCTCTTTTTCCTCTTCTACCTCCTCTTCCATCAGCTCCTTTTCTACTCGCCTACTCTCCTCCAACTCTGATGTATCAACGCTAAGGTTTAATATCTCACCTACTTTCGCCAATAAGTTCTTCGCCGCATTAAAATCTGGATATTCTGGGTCTACTACATTCTGCGTTGTGTTTGCGAATAAACAAACCCCTTTTATCCCCTTCTCTCTCCCTATTGCAACCACAAGCCCGGAAAACCCTATAAAGCTATCCACATTTGTTTTCTTAATTCCATATTGAGACATCTCTTCCAATAATTCCAAATCGGTCACACAGCAGCGTATTCCCTCCTCTATTACCTGCGCACCGAGCGAAATCATCTCTTTTACGTGAAGCTCCGTGAGTAAATCCGTAACTTTATCAGCGACCATATATTGGCCGAGGACATCATAAGCCTGATAACCTCGTGTTATTACGATATCACGGACTTGGACTTGCTCTTGGGTTCTATTTTCAAATATATAGATCTCCACTCGTGGGAGTTCCACTACGTTGCCTTTTGCTCTTTTTACACCCGCGCTGCTGGGCGCACCGAGATAAGAAGGGCCGTAGTACATACCCGGAAAACCATATGAAAAGAGTTCAGCAAATAATCGCGGATGTAATTTCTCAACGAGCGCATCTACTGCGAGTTTACCAACGGACCTGAGTCCTGGTGACCCTACTATTGCTATCGGCTCCCTCAGCTCAATCTTACTCGTATCCCTGTAGTTTATCCATGCTTTTTTCGTTATGCCCATGATTTAAGAAGAAGATTTTCTTATTAAAAAGAAAGTCTTCCATC
>DYFG01000227.1 GCA_020725315.1 Nitrosotalea sp. | reverse complement strand
GTATGCCTCCATTCATTCACCCCAATCTCGCCCCGCACCCCGTACAGAATTTCTCATCCGCCTGCACTTCCATACCACAGTTTGGACACTTTCTTGCAAAACCAATCTGTGACCGCTGAACAATACTGCCTTCAATAGTAACACTTATCGTGCCTGTTCCTTCCCCAACCACACCAAAACTCGTCCTCTGCACTACCGAATCAATAATATTAATCACCTGTGTGCTCTCGATGATGCCGATTTCTCGCGCAGATTGAACCGAACCCACGAGATGTCGTATGCTACTCGCAATCTCCTTCAAGAACCCGTGAAGCCCGTGGGGCTTGTCCGAGTATGCCCGGAGTGCGACCTGCGTCAGGTTTTTATAAGGCTGAATAACGGCGGTGAGCAGATAATACGCCTTCTCTCCAATTGATTCTCCTGCGAAATAAACTATTTTTGTGGTATCTACTTCATGCTCGCTGATAAGATGGAGCCTGTGCGCACATGCTTCTTTGACGAACGCTACAATTTCTTTGACACTGATACCACTGAACGATAAACCTTCCTGAATATATTCGCTTCTATTTGTAAGTTCTGTGAATTCGACTTCTCGCATCGCTTTCTCCTTGAGGAACGGGCATACGCAATGCACCTCTTTGGGTCGCATCTGCACGGTTCGTTTTTCACCTGTATGGTCTTTGTATAATACGGTCGCGCTAATTTTTTCGTTGTGGATACAGCCGAGCGGTGTAAGTATGTATTTTGCAGTTCGCTCTCCATTTGGATGGATATTTGCGAGCGTTTGAATCACGTTGTCTCTCAAAGAGAAGAGCGTTCTCGGATAATCGAGTATGGTTTCTACATCTGCAATCATGTAGCCTCTGTTGTTAATGACACGGATACCGAATCTGAGGTCGTTGTTTTGCAGGATTTCGTAGCCACGTTTTATCTCTATCTCGGAAGGCGGCATTTCAACTTTGCTTATGGTTGCACCATATTCATTGGCAATTCCTTGAATAATTGCGTCTGCACGTTCTCCTGGTATTTTTAATCGCTTTGATTCTTCTAAAAGCATTCGATATTCTGTTGTGGTAATTATTTTATCGAGAGCTGTTCCGACTACTAATCTTCGAAAATCATCCTCAATCGGTATTTTAATTTCCGGCTCTCCTTCTCTCTTTACTTCAGATAATACCCCAGTAACAACGACAGGCGGAGTTACTATTGTAATATTCTCCTCTATAATATTCATCCTACCTCGTATCATCTCTGAAAAATGGCTTACCTTCCTCAGGGCATCTGAGAACTTTCTTTTCGTAGAGAGCTCAAAAGCACTACTTATTTTCTCATGTGCTTCCATTAGAATCTTTCTAGCATTAAACATCTCTCTACTCTTTGTAAGCTCGTCTGACTTTTCAAGCAGTGATTCTGATTCATTGAACAATTTCTCAACTTCTCTCTTATCTATTGCAACATGGCAATTTTCGATATTCTCATCAACACTCTTTATTAACGCTCGCATTCTTTCTATTGATTCTGGGTCTTCTAGTTCTTTTGCATCTTCGAGTGCATCTTTAAATTTCGTTATGGCATTACTGTAACCCATATTCCGCACATGTTGATAAGATTATCACGAAATTTAAATTTAATTTAT
>DYFG01000021.1:11728-18509 GCA_020725315.1 Nitrosotalea sp. | reverse complement strand
TTAATGCGGAGGGAGGGATTTGAACCCTCGAACCCCTACGGGACAGCGACCTCAACGCTGCGCCTTTGTCCTCTTGGCAACCTCCGCATGCACTCTCTAAGGGACTCATCCACACCACCTAATCCTTTAGTTTATTTATAGAAGAAGGTTCCTTCCACAATCCTTCTCACCTCTTTTAGGGGCATCTTCAGCTCGTTCGCAACCCTCTTCACATCCTCAAATTCAGCAGCCACGGTGAGCAGATTACCCCTCGCATCCCTCCCTATTTTCACGCCAATCTCCTTTTCGATACCTTTGATTCTCACCTTCACCTTCTTCTCTTCTCTATCCGCAACGAACCGATGCTTCACGTGCATAACTCTAACCCCTAACGAACCGGTCTCTTCCATTATTCTATACGCTATTCGAGATGCATCGTGGGAGGCGGTAATCACCTTGATAATATAGCCCGTTCTGCCTTTCTTCATGAGCGCAGGTACGATTGCTACATCCTTCGCACCATCCGCCATGAGAACCTCTATGAGATTGCCCAAGACTTCGCCCGTAACATTGTCAACGTTGGTTTCCAGGACTTCAACATCATCCCTAAACAAGTCCCTGATTTCACCTAAGCTTACCCTTAAGACGTTAGGCAGTGGCAAATCCTTTGAACCCGCGCCATATCCCGTTTTTTCGATACGCATCTGAGGTAAGAAAGGCTCAGAGCGGTGAACGAAATGAGCTAATATCGCCGCCCCCGTGGGTGTAAGCAGTTCAGATGCAGAGACAAACGGTCCGCCTTGATATAATAAAGAAGCATCTTTCAGTATTTCAACCGTCGCAGGTGCAGGAACAGGCAGAATCCCATGCTCAGCCTCTACAAATCCGCTGCCTACCGAAATAGGTGTGCTTATAATGATATCCGGATGAATATCCAGAACTGCAATGACACTCCCTACCAGGTCTCCGATGGTATCCAGAGCACCAATTTCGTGAAAAGTTAAGCTCTCCTTTTGCTCACCATGCACTTGAGCCTCGGCATTTGCTATCATTTCAAAAATGCTCAACGAGTTCTGTATTATCTCTTTGCTCAATCCACTGTTCTCTAGCCTGCTCACGATGTCCTTATATGACTGCACCTTTCGTGCGCTCTTAGCATGTCTTTCCTTCTCGCTTATGAACGTGACTTTTTTCGCTACAATTCCTTGCTTCTCCACCTCTTTTACTTCCAGCTCGAGGTGAAAACCAGAGATTGCATCTGCTATTTTAGATTCGTTCGCGCCCAGATCCAACAGACTGCCAATGATCATGTCGCCGGATGCACCTGAAAAGGGCTCGAAGACCAACGCTTTCATCGTATTAATTATAAAAGGAAAGTACGCCAAAATATATGCTTCCCCATGATTATGGCTCTGCATCTGTTCCTCTGTCTATGGATGGCTGAATTGTATTCAGGTCACGGGGGTGAATAGGATACCTTTAAATATATTCTCAACATACATAGAAGTGGTGATGCAAAAATGCCTGAAGACAACGTGATATATGTCGGGAACAAGTCTGTGATGAGTTATGTCCTGGCTGTAGTGACGCAGTTCAACAACGGCTTCGACGAGGTAGTGATAAAGGCGAGAGGGAGAGCGATATCACGGGCAGTGGATACCGCAGAGGTAGTGAAGAACAAGTTCATGCCAGGAGTAGAGGTGAAGGACATAAAAATAGGAACAGAGCAGATAGTAGGAGAAGGGGGAGATAAGGCGAACGTCTCGTCGCTCGAGATAACAATGAAAACAAAGGCCTAGAGAGAGATAGATGAAGTTATCAAATCTCTGAGATCTCTCTCTTACTTTTTGTCCTCTTTTCTCATTTTTTATTTTTAGTTTTGGATGGAATATTTATATGTGAGTTCTTTACATCCTCATACATGTGATGTTCACGAAAAGACACATCATTTCGACACGTGATTTCACGAAGGAAGAGATAGATTACGTATTAAACAGAACAGAGGAGTTAGAGATATACGCAGGGGGGCAGGGAGAAGGTGCAAGAAAGAAGAGCGGGTTATTAGAAGGGAAGATACTCGCTAACCTCTTCTACGAGCCGAGCACTCGGACACGGCTATCGTTTGAAGTGGCAATGAAGCGGTTAGGTGGGGAGGTCATCAACTTATCCTCACCCGAGACGAGTTCAGCAGCTAAAGGTGAAAATTTGGTGGATACAATCAAGGTCGTATCTGAGTATTGCGACATAATAGCGCTCAGACATCCAAAGGAGGGCGCATCAAGAATGGCTGCTTCTTTCTCACCTGTTCCAATCATAAACGCCGGTGACGGTGCGGGGCAGCACCCCACGCAGACGTTGCTCGATTTATACACCATTAAAAAAGAGAATTTGCTCGACAAGCTCGCGATTGCGTTGATCGGTGACTTGAAATACGGAAGGACGGTGCATTCGCTGGCGTATGCCTTATCCTTATATGGAGCGAAGCTCTTTTTTGTATCCCCGGAGGCTTTAAGGATGCCAGAGGAGATAAAAATGGACTTAAGAGAGGTGGGTGCTGAAATTTCTGAAGCCACGGATATCAAGGAGGTTATAGAGGATGTGAACGTGCTCTATGTAACGAGAATACAACGAGAGCGATTTCCAGACCCCACGGAGTATAGCAAAGTTGTAGGGACTTATCGCATAACTACAGAGCTCATAAAAAGGAACGAGGATGTGGTAATTATGCATCCACTCCCCAAGATTGATGAGATCGATGGGGAAGTAGACCGGACAAAAAATGCGAGATATTTCATTCAGGCGTTCTATGGTATTCCTGTGAGAATGGCGGTTCTTTCTATCTTATTGGACCGTTAAATAAGCCCTTACAGGGCTTGCGGGGGCACGGGCAGAGCCCGTGATGGGGCGGAGCCCCACAATCGAAAGTAAAGGCAAGCAAGGAGAAGAAAGAGACGAATGGCAGATATGCACAGGGAGATAGAGAAGATTGTAGAATCGGTAAGGAAACATCATGAACTGTTTACAAACGCATTACCACTGATAGCGAGCGAAAACATCACGAGCAATACCGTTAGGATGCTTCTCGCGTCAGATTTGTCACACCGGTATGCAGAGGGGGATGTTGGAAGACGGTTTTACCAGGGATGCAAATATATCGATGAGATAGAGGAGAAGGCAATACGGTATGCACAAGAGCTTTTTGAGGCTGAGCATGTAAACGTAAAGCCTATTTCGGGTGTCAATGCGAATATAGCGGCTCTTTTTGCTCTTACTTCGCCGAGGGACCGCATAATGGCGTTGTCGGTACCTGATGGCGGACATATAAGTCATTCACGGTTTTCTATCCCGGCTATACGGGGTTTGACGTTAGAACCCTTCCCCTTTGACGCGAATGAAATGAATATAGATGTAACGAAGATGGTGAAGAAAATAGAACTAAAAAAACCTTCGTTACTACTGTTTGGAGGCAGTCTTTTCCTTTTTCCTCATCCTCTTTCAGAAGCGAGAGAAGTGGCTGATGAGGTGGGGGCGAGGATAGTATACGATGCTTCTCATGTATTAGGACTTATAGCGGGTAAGAAATTCCAGGATCCCTTGCGTGAAGGGGCTGATGTTATCGCGAGCAGCACGCATAAAACCTTCCCGGGTCCTCAGGGTGCGATAATACTCTGTGGAGAGGACCTGAAAGAGAAGATAGATAAAGCGGTATTCCCAGGAACGGTGAGCAATCATCACCTGCATCATGTTGCGGGATTAGCGGTTACGTTAGCTGAGATGCTGCAGTTCGGCGAAGCATACGCATCTCAGATAATAGCGAATGCAAAAGTTTTAGCGCAGAGTTTATATGAGGAGGGATTTGATGTTTTATGCGAGCATAAAGGATTTACCGAGTCGCATCAAATTGCGATTAACGTGCTTAAACAGGGTGGTGGCTCGGAGGTTGCCAGGAAATTGGAGAGAGCGAATATCATAACCAACAAGAACTTGTTACCCTCGGATGAAGATCCCGAAGAGCCAACGGGGATCAGGCTTGGTGTGCAGGAGCTTACGAGGATGGGCATGAAGGAATCGGAGATGGGGGAGATAGCATCCCTTATAGGGCGGCTAATAATAGCGAACGTGGATGAAACGAAGGTAAAGGATGATGTTATAGAGTTAAGGAAAGGTTTTCAGCATGTGCAGTATTGCTTTGATGGAAAGGACGCGTATAAATTTCCAGAGCTGAAGTAAAAATGATAAAGTTATTTATAAAGAGCGGGGAGATGATATATCAAGAATGCTTGAGGAACTAGAGGAGCGGAGATCGGAGATAATAAAAAAGGCGGAGGAATATAAGAATAGGAGGACTGAATTTAATTCCGAAGCCAGTAAGTGGTCAGAGTTACGAGACGAGTTAAATGGGCGAATAAAAGAGGCAATAGAGAAGGCAAAGGAGTTCAAGCAGCAACGCGAGGAATATGAGGAGCTGATCGCGGATAAGAAGGCGAAGAGGGCCCAGTTAAACAGAAAGGCATCTCTAAACTATGCAATGGTGGAGAAGCTGCGGAAGAAGAATGACATGCGGAGCATACAGGCTTTTGAGCGGCTTAGAAAGAGAATAGCCGAGTTAGAGCTAAGGCAGCAGGTAGAGGTGCTGAGTAAGGAGAAGGAAAAGAAATTAGTGGCAAAGATAACGGAGTTGAGGCGAGAGTTCGATGGAATGGAGAAGGAATTGGAGAAGGACAGAAAGTTGCAGGAATTGCTGAAAAAGGCACAGAAGTACAGAAAGGGATCGGATAAATACCACGAAGAGGTGATTAACTACGTCAAACTCTCCCATGAATGCCATGATAAGATGGTAGAATGCTTCAAAGAAGCGGATAGGATAAGAGAGAAGGCGGATGAGGCGCACCGGCTCTTTTTAGAGACGCAGGAGGAAGCGGATGAAGCACATCAGCGTTATATCCATTATCTCCGAGACCTGAAGGACTTCGACCGTGTAATAAATGGGCTGAGGCGGAAGATAAGAGAAGATTGGACATTCAGAGAGAGGCTGGAAGCGAGGAAGAGGGCTAAGGACATTTATGAGAAGTTTAGAGAAGGGGAGAAGCTCAGTACTGAAGATTTGCTGCTGTTGCAAAGATCTGAGATGTTGTTCAAATAACACTTTTTCTTTTTAGAAAAAGAAAACCTGTGCTAAAAGAAAAACTAAGAGAGTGTTTTTAGTCAAGGTTTTTACCGAAGGTAAAAAAGTTGTTGGGTGGTCAAAATCATCGATATACACTGTCATTTGACCTTCAAGGAATACAACACTGACCGGAAGCAGGTGATAGAGGATGCGAGGGAGGCGTTGAGAGGTATAGTGATAAGTGGGGTGGAGCCTGAAGACTCAAAGAAGGTGTTAGAGCTTGCCACACTGCACGAAGGCTTCATCTTCACCACGCTCGGACTTCATCCGATACATGTAGAAGGAAGAACCGACCAGGAGATAGATGAGTATGAGGAATTTATAAGTGAGAACAAGCGAAGAATCGTGGGCATCGGCGAGATAGGGCTTGATTACCACTGGGTACGAGACCCGCTGAAGCTGAAGAGGGCGAGGGAGATATTCGTGGAGTTTCTCGGATTGGCGAAGGAGTTTGATCTGCCGGTTGTACTCCACCTGCGGAGCACGGGTGAGGAGGCATTCGAAGAAGGGTTGAAGATCATCTCGGATGAAGACGTAAGGAAAGCGGTCTTTCATTGCTTCACCGGAAGACCACAGCTTGCAGATATGATCTGTGAGGAAGGGTATTACATCTCACTGCCGACCTCGATAGTGAGAAGCAAGAGCATGAAGAAGGTAGCGAAGAAGGCACCACTTTCGCTCTTGCTCACCGAGACCGATGCTCCCTATCTTTCACCTGACGAGGAAGAGCGAAATCTTCCACAGAAGGTACGGGTGGTGTATGAGGAGATAGCGAGACAAAGAAAGATTACAGTAGAGATGGTGGATGAGAAGATAGAGAATAACTTTGAGCGGTTGTTCGGGGTTACACTGCGGTGAAAATCCGAAAGTGCCCCAGCCGGGGATCGAACCCGGATGTTGGGCTCCGCAGGCCCGACGGATATCCATTACCACACTGGGGCAGCAGATTTAAGACTTAACAACCTGCCTTTATTCCTGTTCTCTCCATGGTATTTAATTAATAGTTGCCACTTTTATAGACAAAATTTGATGAGAAACGTAGTTATTGCTCTGAGAAGATAAAGGGCGATGGCAATTCGGGCACTCTTTTATCTTCTGCACCATGAGCACATCCGCTCTCTCTTTTCGCTCTCTACTTTTCCCTTCATGCCCAAGAGGAGAGCCTCTCTTCGCCTCTCTTTTTTAATCACTGATCCTTTCTTATCAAGCGAAGGTGGTGATGAAGAGTTATCATCAAACGTTGCAACCACCTATCCTGCGGACAAAAAAGATTTCCGCTTTTTCATCCTTATACAGTACCGCCCACAGCAATTGGAGTACCTGCTCGTGGACAGAAAAAAATAGATAGATTTATATCTATGTTTTAACATAAAGTTTTTTAAACCATGTAACATCTAAAAGTATTGAGGTGGGATAAAGATGGTAAAGGAATACGAAGAGAGAAAAAAGCGTTTAAAAGGGAGGTATCAAACACGAAGGAGGAGATACGAGGAACGTTATAAAGCTGGAGTGCCAGTACCGCCACCAGTTGAGGAAAGGGTGGAGGAGGAAGTTAAAGAGGAGATACCGCCAGAAGTACCGGTGGAGGAGGAAGTTAAAGAGGAGATACCGCCAGAAGTACCGGTGGAGGAGGAA
>DYFG01000021.1:8972-11628 GCA_020725315.1 Nitrosotalea sp. | reverse complement strand
GGTGGAGGAGGAAGTTAAAGAGGAGATACCGCCAGAAGTACCGGTGGAGGAGGAAGTTATAGAACCAGTTTTAAGGGATATTGAAGGAATAGGAGCTACGAGAGAAGCTAAATTGAAGGGAGCCGGAATAGAGACAATAAAAGATTTAGCTAAGGCTACACCAATGGAGATAGCTGGGATTGTTGGTGTATCTATTCCGACGGCGGCAGAATGGATAAAAAAAGCGGCGGAACTGTAAGAAGAATAACAAAAGGTGGCGATAAAACATTAAAAAGAGAGGTTACACCAGAAGAAGTAGCGAAATCTCAGTGAAACATGAAGGATTATCGCCTATCGAGAAGAGCCGAGATCAGCCGACTGACCGCTGTAGTCCCGATGGCGAAAAGCCGTAATCAATGCGAAAAACAGGTCGATATCAGTTGTCAAGCAGGAATTGAATCTCGTGTCACAATCAGAGAAAGGTCTTCTGGCTAAATACTTCACGATGATCTTCGGGTGAAGGGAGGGTGAATAACTGTACCATCATAAGCTTTGATATCTCTCCTCATTTTTTATCTTGTCTTGTTTATGTAAGAATCCGATATAACCGTAATGAATATTAGAACTCAGTTGAAGGAATAGCAAAGAGAAAGGGCGAAGAGATGGTTTTAGAGAAGCGAGCAGCTCCGGTGATGGATGAAGAGAGGGAGACATGCCCTTCATGCGGCAGAAGATCACCTGTAACAGAATTACTGAACGAGGGATGCAAGGAGTGCAACTGGATGAGTCCGAGGTTAAAGAAAAAGGAGATCTTGGTTCAACAATACGCGACTTAGCTTATCGAGACGAACCAGGGGGTGAAAGATACGGGTAAGAGAGGAGGAAGCTTTGGAGATACTGTTTTTCCCCAACATAAACAATACACCATTATACGTCTTTTGCATATCGCCGATTTCTTTACAGGGCGGTGTTACCTCTTTTTATTCTTCTCCCTTATTATTATCCTCTGCATTATTCTTTTCAATTCTTCAGTATCCTTTTTAATCTTCTGAATATCAATAATGCCCTTCATTCCTTCTTTTAATTGTAAAATACCTCTTTTCAACTCCTCATCTTCCTCGCCATTTTCTTCTATTGCGAGCTCAGCCGCATCTATTATCGCCTTTACTCTATTTATAGTTTCTATCTTCTCCCTTCTCTTTCTGTCCTCTTCTTCGTATCTCTTCGCTTCTCTTATCATCCTTCCTATCTCTTCGTCGGGAAGTTTTGCTGACCCCTCTATCTTTATCTCCTTCTTCTTACCTGTGTCTAAATCCTCTGCACGCACGTTTAAGATGCCATCTGCGTCTATATCGAAAGAGACATCAATCAGAGGGGTCCTTTTTGGTGCTGGTGGAATATCATCAAGGAAGAATAAGCCGAGTGTTGTGTTATCAGAAGCCATTGCCCTTTCCCCTTGCAGCACATGTATCGCCATCCTTCTCTGGTTATCCTCTGAGGTTGTAAATATCTCGCTCTCCTCCAGAGGTATTGTCATGTTCCTCTCTATTATCCTTGTAAAAATTCCACCTGAGGTCTCTATACCCAGTGAAAGAGGAATCACATCCAGTAGAAGGAGATCATCTATCTCACCAGCGAGAACACCCGCTTGAATTGCTGCGCCTTTTGCCACAGATTCCATCGGGTCTATCCCTTCCTCTGCTTCCTTGCCAAAGAAGCGCTCGATCCTTCTCCGGACTACTGGCATCCTCGTTGGTCCTCCCACCAATACAACCTTATCTATCTCTTCAGGAGCAAATTTCGCATCTCCTAATGCTCGATGTATTGGTCCATCTAACCGCTGAATTACGGGCTCGATTAACTCCTCCATTTTTTCCCTGCTCAAATCCAGGTTCATCTTCGGATTTAATCCCATAACTTCAAATGGAAATTGTATGCTCGTATTCGGTACCGTGGATAACTCTATCTTCGCTCTCTCCGCCTCAAACCGCAATCTTTGCATCGCCTTTTTATCCCTCCTTATATCAATCCCGTACTCCTTCTCTAACTCGTAAAGAATGAATTCTTCTATCCTCTCGTCCATGTCCAGCCCGCCTAATTGGGTATCTCCACTCGTAGAAATCACCTTGAATAGCCCTTCTCTCATCTTTAATATCGTAACATCAAACGTCCCCGCACCTAAATCGAGTACTACAATCTTCAATTCTTTCTTCTCCTCTTTATCCAGCCCATAGGCTAAAGAAGCGGCAGTAGGTTCATTTATCAGTCTGACTACTTCTAAACCCGCAATCTTTCCCGCTTCCTTCGTCGCTGTCCTCTGATTGTCGTTAAAATATGCAGGCACAGTGATAACCGCCTTTTCTACTTCCGTCCCCAGATATGCCTCTGCATCCATCTTTATCTTTTGCAGTATCATAGCCGAGATTTCCTGCGGCGTATATCCCCTCGAACCTATTATTACCCTGTGCGAGGTACCCATTTTCCTCTTTATACCAATCACTGTCCTATCTGGATCTTCAACCGCGTGCATCCGTGCTAACTCGCCAACCAATCTCTCATTTTCGCCCGTGAATGCCACCACTGAAGGAAACATCTTACCATAAGGTGTAAGTCCTTCTTCACTGGGTATTATTACCGGCTCCTCTCCAATCATCACCGCTGCTGCTGAATTCGTTGT
>DYFG01000021.1:5944-8872 GCA_020725315.1 Nitrosotalea sp. | reverse complement strand
CTCCTATAAGTGCGCCTCTCCCTTTATAAATATCTTTATTTGCGAACCATAATTGTCTTCTCCACGTCCTTCCTCTTGAAGGAATATACATACCGCGAGCAATAATCGCGCAGCGTAGAATATGCGTGCTCTATCTTCTTGAACTTCTCCCTCGCAGATTCATCTGGATTTCGGTCAGGATGAAATTGAAATGCCAGGTGGGTATATGCATCCTCGATTTCAGAGATCGTCGCTTCGTCACGCAATCCCAATATCTTACGGGCAGAATCTATCGTCTCGAAATCCATCTTCTTTATCTCTATATGCGAGAAATTATAAGGTGGCAAAGGTCCAACGGCTATTACCTGCACATCCTCTCCATACTTCTCGTCCAGCCTGTTCACCGTTCTATAAATCTCCTCTTCTTTGCTTTTATCCACCAGAAAAGAGGTGTTCATTATCATTCTATCCTCTGTGAGTTTATTCTGCTCTGAATCTTCTATATAAGGACTCAAAGCCTCAGTTATCTCTTTTATATACCCCCCTCTCTTATTATCCAATGCTGACATCACCTTCTTACCTAATTCTACACGTTCGTTGTAAGTCTCCTCAGCAGGCTTCTTTGATACCTCCTCACTTAGCCTCCTTATCTCCTCGTCTCCTCTCAAAATACCCATATAAATCATATCCTTATTCCAGATCACTCTCACATCTATCTGTAATTTATTCTCTATTCTCTTCAGCACCTGCTTGAACTCAACATACATCCTCTCAAGCATACCCACAACATCTTTTTCATCCTTTGCAACGGTCCCGAACGTCATTGGGAGGATAGTATGCGCTTTCATCAGCTCCCTTATGACCTTCTCATGGGCTAAAAGATTCTCCCTCGTCACTTCGTATGCCTTAAGAGGAGAATCTCCAACCACTGCGGAGATATCCTTAAAATTAATGGTGTAAACCTCTCCTTTGCTGACTCCAAATTCTCCAAAACTTCTCTCCTCACCGCTAATTAAGATCCCATAGACATATCTACCTTCTTTATGGGACATCGTTACGTTCTAAAAATTTAAAAAATATCCCGCATCTCTGCCTGCTTTTTTACAGAAATGCGGAAAGGATTTTGCTTTTTAGCTTCTTCCCATTGGCGCCTTGCACGCCTAAGACCTATTTCACAGCAGGTCTAAACCCTGAAGATGCTTTCCCCGATGCCTCTCTTCTCTTCCATCGCAATCCCGACTTCTTTATTCTTTCATCCATCATACGCTGGGATCTTGCCAATCGTTTTGCGCTTTTCTTTAATTTCAATCTCTGTTTTGCTTCGTAATTCATCTTTCTATTTCACCTCCTTTTATTTTGAGTTTATCTCATCCCTTCAATTTTGTATATACATCGTTTATTGAAGGGAAGACGTATCTTCCATTTGCTTTAACCACTTCTACCTTCTTCCCTTTCCATTCCTCTATTCCCCTTTTTATGTCGTATTTCTCCGCTCTCTCTGTGATGTTGTAGTATCTAAGGAATTCAACCAGCCTTCTTCTTCTTAATCGGCTTACTCTGTTCTGAGTATCTGCAAAAAATGTTCCATCTGGCTTCAGACTGAAAAAGAACCTGTCACTCACTTCCTCTCCATCCTCCGTCTTTGCAGTTATTGTTAAAACATCTGTATCGCAGAATCTGAGTCCCGGCGGCTTCCTTACCCATATCTCATATACGCTCTGTATCTTCGCGTCCTCTATCTCCGCTCTTATTTTCTCCATTCCACGCTCTTCTTCCGGCATTTTCTTTCACACGAGCTAAATCACTCTTGGACGATACCCTTTAGATGCCTTCCCCAGAGCTTCCCTTCTCTTCCACTTCAGCTCCGACTTCTCTACATGCCTCTCCATTTTCTTCTCCCTTAATTTCTTCCTTCTACCTATCAACGCTTTTATACCCATCGGGTTAGGACTTATGTTCACCATTTTTTCCTCTCACCTCCTATTTCTCTTCTTTTTAAATACGCCATACCCCTCTGCCAATGCTCCTCTCTCCTCATTTTACTTCAAAACTCCCTTCCTCGCATCAATTTTCCATCTTCTGTGATTCCATTTTCTATCCCATCTACGCTGTGTTGCTAACTTTTTTCTCTCCATCTCATCCATCCCGGTCAATGCCTTACCCCTATCAACCGCCTTCTGCCTTCTCTCGAGCATCGCCTCTTTCTGTCTGTTAACCCTTTTCTTCTCCCTTCTAGCCCTTTCTTCTTCGTTCCCCTTCATCTCCACCACTCTCTATCTCTCTTCCACCACTCCTTACCACGCCATCTCTGTTCCTCTACCATCCAGCGTTGTCGGAGAAATTGAGGACGAAAAGTGAGAGACATATGTTGTGTTGTCTCCCTGAACCATCTCAAGAACTTCACTTGCCTGCCTCTCTCTGCTCTATCCCTCCCTGGTGATACACCACTACTCGGTCTCATGGTTGTCATTTATTTATCACCTCCTTTCTTTTAGTATATCATTCTCCTTCCCAGAAGTCTTTTGCAAATCTAACTCCTTCTTTCCGTATCCGTTTAACATCCGCAGCCATTCTCCTTTCAAGCTCTTTCATCTCTGCTTGTATCCTCCCTATTTCACTATCCATTTCAACACGTATACTTCTTACCGAAGTCATCTTTATCACCTACCTTTTTACCTACCCAATTCATCCAATGCCTTTTGAACCGCTCTTTTCGCTGCTCCCGGGTATCTGCTCCATAGCCTGACCACTTTCTTACCTTCCTCACTTATCCTCTCAGGTGAGACATACACGTGTGGAGGTAAGTGACTGCGTATCTTACCCGCTATCGCCCTATACGTGGAATCATCCAATTCCGTTACCAACCTTCCTTCACCTTTTGTTTCTCGTGTAACCATTTTTTAACACCTCGCTATACCTCAACATACTTACCCATCATTTCATTCTTCT
>DYFG01000021.1:0-5844 GCA_020725315.1 Nitrosotalea sp. | reverse complement strand
TCCTGGAATCTTCTCGCATAGTCATCATGCTCTTCTCTTTTTTCTCTCACATAAGAATTCATCTCTTCTCTTTTTTCTTTAGCACCCTTTTCCATCCCTTCACGAAGCTTTATAGGGTCACGCTTCCTCTTCTCCTCCCGGAAGTAAATTTCCATACTTCTTTGCCAGTGCTCCTTCCTTCTCATTTTTATTCCTCTATTCCCGCGCTGATTTTTTCCATCATCATCATCTACCTCCTCCTCGCATCCAATTTCTTCTTCCTGCGATCCCATTTATCATCCCACCCACGCTGCCTTGCTAACTTTTTCAGTTCGAACTTATCCATTCCGGTTATTTCTTCACCCCTTTTCATGGCTGCGCGTCTCCTCTCGAGTGCCGCTTCCTTCTGTCCGCGTATTCTTTCTTCTTCTACTTTAATCCTTTTTAACTGGGTATCTCGCCTTTTCAAGTATTTCAATCCTCTCGATGTTGACCCCATGACCCGCCCGAGATAAGCCATACCCCTTTGCCAATGCTCATTTCCTCTCATTTCAGTTACTTTCACTCCCTACCCCGTACATCACTTCGCCAAAATCCACAAGCATATCTATACCCCGGATTTGATGCTCGAATAGCGGTATCTCCGTGATTTTGTAGCCAAGTTCTCTTAGTTCTTTTACATACTCCCTCTGATTTTTTAGTTGCGATATACAGAAACTACATCCCGTAGCTGGAATTGGAGTAATACCGTTGATAATAAGGTGTTCTAAAAGTATCTCAGCCTTTTTTATCTCTGATATGAATCTTTCTGTCTCAAATACGCTCATCGCCTCAGGAATTGTAACCACGACGAACTCAGTTTCTTCTTCGTTTCTCAGAATTTTTATCGCCTCTTCTGTATCCATTCTCTTTTCAGAAATCAATCTCAAGGTGTTTGTCAGCGAAAACATCCCTCTATATTTGCGTATTATCCTGCTGAAAGCATCAAACCATTCCAATGCTATATCAGGCAGCTCTAACAACCTAATTGTGTGCCCTGTTGGAGCGGTATCTAAAATAATTAAATTGTACCCACCACTTCTTAGGAGCTCCACTATCTTCGAAAATGCCATTATCTCATCTAAGCCAGGGGGAGTAAGCTCCTTGAGACGTTGAAGTATATCCCTCTCGAAAGGTAAATCTATGGCAGTTCTCCTATCTGTTAGAGCATCAAATGCTTCTTTTATCTCTTCCATGTATCTCTCTCTGAATTCATCCATCGCCTCTTCCGCATCTATTTCCAAACCATAAAGGTTGTTCTCTATCTTAGTAATCCTGTTACCTATGTGCAGGTCAAAACAGTCAGATAGAGAATGCGCAGGGTCGGTAGAGAAGATCAGTATCTTCTTCTCCGGGCTTCTTCTCGCTATATACAAACCAGACGCGGAGGCTATCGTTGTTTTACCCACTCCCCCTTTCCCACCAAGGATCAGAACCTTCAGGTCTTTCTCCAGCAATTCCTTTATCCTCGATTCCGCTTTCATCTTTCGTGGTCTCTTCTCTGCAATTGGCTTATACTCGTAAGTCGTTCCTGCCAATACCTCAGCGAATTCGCTTAGCCTTTCCAAGCCTCTTATCTCGCGAGGAAACAGCGGCACTCGTATAACGTCATATCTCCCCCACTTCTCAAATATCTCTTTGATATATCTTTCCTGGTCTTTTACTCTCTGGGCACAGAAATCGCACTCCTCTATGGATAAATTTGCTCTATTAATGACTATGCTACCGACATTTATTCTGAGGTCTTGAAGTGCAGAAAGCAGGTCTGCTGTTTCCTCTACGCCCATCGCTTCCGGGATCGTAACAGGCACAAATTCTGTTTTACTATCCACAAGAGTTTGCATTACCATCCTCAGGTCTCTATGCATCTTCTCTAAGAACGCATCAGTCTCGTCCTTTACATATCTGCCACTGAGCGTCCTTGTTATATACCGGTGTTTATCTCCTAACCTTTCAAGGAAATTTACCCATTCATCCATCAATCCCGGTGTTAATAACAGACGAATGGTGTGCCCGGTTGGTGCTGTATCGGAAATGAAGAGATCGTATTCCTTTTCCCTCATCAATTCCCTCATCTTTAGTATCGCCATATACTCATCCATACCGGGTAGGGAGAGTGAGAGCATCTCTGATATATCCTCGGTTTCAAGATATGTGCCCCTCCCAATTATCTCTGTAATTGTAATCTCGTTCTCTTTCATAAACTCCTTTAATAATTCCTCAGGATCTATCTCCAGACCATATAACTTCTCTTTTACAGGCGTGATTTTGTTACCTAGGTGAATGCCGAAACTATCTGAGAGTGAATGAGCGGGATCTGTGGAGAGGATAAGTGTTTTTCTCCCTTTATTTGATAGATGCAGCGCAGTTGCAGCCGCACATGTCGTTTTTCCCACACCACCTTTCCCACCGAAGAAGATAAGGTTTAGTTCATCCGAGAAGAAGCTTGGCTCTTTCTTCATCTTCTCACCCCCTATATAGTCTGAATGGATGAATGTCCACACCGAGATCATAGCCTTTAATTGTGGCTCTTCCCTCGAGATCCATTCTTATCAATAAAAATACAAGGGTTGAGAACTTGAAGTCGATTACTGTTCCCTTTTCCAGCATGGCGTCTATCGTCTTCAAAGATCTTGGCACGAGGCGTCTCCCTTCTTCCCTTCTTCCTTTTTTCATCTTTATCTTCTCTACACTTTGCCTATCTCATGATTTCTGAATCTGTTCCCCTTACTCACTTTGTTCACGCGGTTTGCCATCTTCAATTTGTGGTTAAGTTCCTCGTTTTTTCTCTTATACTCATCTTCTGTTCTCTCTCCAAGCTCGTAAAGCAGTCTGTTCTCCTTCATCGAATTGTTTATCTCCTCAACGTCATACATCTCTGCATAAGCATGATCCCTTATCTGCTCCATCAGCCATAGCATATCGAAAGGGGGGATAGAAACCCCAAGCATCCGCAGAAATATATCGTCAATTAGAAATGGCATTTCATTTCCCACCTCCTCTCCCCAATATTTTTATGTCAACAAAATTATAAGGCGCCCAAGGACCGCTATACTGGATCTTCAAAGAATCGTATTCATTATATAGTGGTTCAATTGCTTCTGAGAACTCTTCTATCCCATCCCTATCAACTAAGAAAGCCATATTCAATGCCAGCCGGTCACTGAACAAATCCAATCCCTTTGAAGATGCGAATTTACCATCTATTCTTTTAAGTAAGCCTGATTCAAATTCTTTGATGGACTGGCTTCTGCCCTTTTTAAGTTTGCTCAGTGCTTCTTTAGTGAAAATGGCTTTAATTCCAAGCTCCACTTTTTTATCAACGGTTTCATACGCTTTTCTTAATGCCTTCCTCGCTTTGCTCATCGTTACAAGCAGGGTTCGCTTATCCTTAAAGACCATGTTAAAAGCAACTGGCAGCACCGTGTGACCTTCTAACAATATCTTCTGTGCAATTTCCTCATGCTTTTTCACATTTTCATCGCTCGCTTCGTATTCCTTCATTGGCGAATCACTCACAACAGCTGCGAATTCCTTATAAGGAATGGTATAAACTTCTCCTGTGTTCTCTATTCCCAAATCACCAAGACTCCTCATCTCTTCATCTGATTTTATCACACAGTAAACATATTTCCCTTCCTCTTTTTCTTTTACTATTTTCTCTTTTTCTATTAATTCTTCATATTTTTTTCTTACTTCTTCAAATTCTACCGCGTGTGCTGCAAGGATACAAAGATATCTCTCTTTAAGAAAACCCCCTTCTGGTCGTCTCAGCAAGAATGGCTTGTTACCCGGTATTCCTCCTCTCCCCACTATCCTTACTTCTTCGAGATATTTTAATCCCTTATTCTTGCATTCTTCGTTTATCTGCTTCAGCTTTTTAAAATCGTTCTCAGAGATGAAGAAGTATCTTCCGGGGTGCTTTCTTATCGGAAAAGGCTTTCTCTTTTCTCCGATGAAGTTAATCTCAATCTCTTCCATATCTTCTCCTTACTCTCTATTCCGAGAAGAGAGATGTACCTGAAGGGAGATATGTACCCTTTTTCTTTAATAAGTTGTGATTATATCAAATCCTGATATAAAAACCCGTATTTATTCACCGCCGGGAACGCGGGGAGCGCTGAGATGAGAAAGAATCAGTCCGGATGTCAATCACCTCCATCTTTTTTCCCTTCTTTCACCCTCTTCCCCGTTATAACATCCCGAGGAAGAGATCGCAAGAATTTGTTTAGAATATTATTCGATTGGATATGCTCACTCAGGATATCTTTCACCTTCTCTTCCTCTTTTGGCTTGTATATCCTCTTTCTGTATCTCCTTCTTATCCCGTATTCGCAGTCTAATAGCCCCTTTCCTTCTAAATCATGCAGAAGTGGATATACGGTTCCCGTGCTTAGCGACACCCCAAAACTCTTTTGAATAGATTTTATTATATCGGTACCGCACATTTTTTGCTTTAAGAGCAGTGCCAGCACAATCATGTCCAAATAATTCTTCACAAATCGCGCCATATATTCCTCTGCAATGTTATCAGTGGCTTGTGACAGCATGGACGAAGGCATACCTACTTCGGTGTCATCAATGCTCATAATCATCTTATCGTGGTATTTCATCAGTGCGCTACTCATTTCTGGTTCCAGCTCATCCATGTTATAGCTGCATAATATTTTATATGCACCCGGGTTCTTATTACAAATAGAGCGTAAATATTCTTCCCTTTGCACGTAATTGGTATATCTACTGTAAAGTGTTTTTCTTCCTATAACTCTACGGTGACATTCCTCTCCTTCTCCTCCTCCAGCAGTTGAACAACCAGCAAGGGTGGAGACATCGATGACAATTCTCCCTTTACTATGCACGCAGATCTTCCCCATATCCTCAGGACGATACGTAACAAAGTCAACCTTTGAATTTACTATTTCTAACTCCTCTTTCACCAGCTCCTCTTCCGCAGTCACGTAAATAGCCACTTCTCTTTTGGATGTAGATGCAATGAAAGGCATCTGAACTGCATATTTGTTCGTATTTGAGGCATACAGGTGTAATACATGCCCTATACATAGGCTCTCGCCACCAAAGAAGATAGCTTCGAGCTTATTCATTCTTCTGTCCTTCTTCATTCGAGATTTTTAATTCATAGATACATATTGTAATATAAAAACTTTGCGTATTTGTATAAGCTGATGTAAAAAACCACGAGATTTCACATAAGCCCCTTCTGGGCTTGCGGGGACATGGGGCAGAGCCCCATAATTAGCACAAGAAATTGAATTAATGGGGGATAAAGTAATCAATAAAGTACTGAACTTAGTTACTATTATTATTCTCTCGTGGGTCGTGTCCCAATTCCGTAGAAAAGTATAAAAATGCTATATTTCTATAAGAAATGTTAAGGGTTTAGCGAAATGGGAGAAGTGAACATAGACGAATTCTTTTGTCCAAACGAGGCGTGCCAGGATTACGGAAAGAAAGGGAAGGGGAATATCAGGCTAAAGGAATACTATGGCAAGCAGGATACTGCGCTACTCAGATGCAAGACATGCAAGAAGACTTTCAGTGAGAACAGGGGCACACCGTTTTTCGGGCTGCACACGCCGAAGGAAACGGTCTTGCGGTCAATGGCAACAGACTGATCAGGGAGACAATCGACTTCTCGAAATGTTTAAAACCGCTGATAACGCATTTGTGCTTGTTCTTTGCATGGTTCAACCTCGTTAAACCACACGATGCACTAAAAATCGAAATTATGGATGGTAGACGGCGTTGGAAAGAAAGAACACCCGCAATGGCTGCTAACCTCACAGACCACATCTGGACATTAGAAGA
>DYFG01000020.1:15457-18563 GCA_020725315.1 Nitrosotalea sp. | reverse complement strand
TCACTGCATCTCGATGAGGCACATCGAACATCCTGCTACCGAGCGTTTTCGCCCAACTCATCATCTTCTCCACTTCTCCCTTCTCTACCTGTCGTATCTCCTGTCGGTGAAAGTAATAATATCGGTCCCAGTTGTGATTATCAGTGAATATCTCCTTTACTGAGAATTCTGAATGAAACCGACCAATCTTTGGAGGTGGTGAGACAACATCTTGAAGAGCTAAGAGAAAAAGTAGAAGAAAGAGGAAAGGGATAGGATGAGATACAAATATTTCTTCCATAACCAGAATATGCATGGCTCCCCTATTTAAGATTGTCCTTAGTTAGGAACAATAAAATGGAAGGAAGTTATACTTTATATACAATAAAAAAGAAAAACCATAAAGGATGGTCAAACTCCATCACTCCCTACATACACATTCCTAATCCCTTCTCTTTCCTGTCCTCCATACGAGCATATACACAGTTACCAGTGCTGTTATCACAAGAAGAGCCTCAAACCCGGGCACTGGAAGCCGTGAAGGTGTTGATGTTGATGCGTTCTCCGGTTGCGCTGTCGGTGTTGATGCAGGCGCTGGTGGTGTCAGCAGAGGTGTTGCTAATGGAGTTGTCGTTGGAGCAGGCGTTGGCTCTGTTCGCACTGGCGTGGTGATGTTTACCGTTGTTGTATCCGTATGCCCCTCACCGTCATCTGCTTCTACGGTATATTCACCGGTTAAAGCCTCGGACGTGCTGAACGTGGCTTTGAATTTGCCATTTTCAACCGTTGCGAACTTCGTTCCAAGGTTTACCGGTCCCTTCACCTTGACAATGATGGAGTGTCCTTCGCGGTTAGAGGTTCCGGTAATTACCAGATCACTGCCAATATCTACATCCGCAAGAGAATAGAGCGTTACTTCTGCCGTTCCGACTTTTATTGTTAGCTTTTTAAGGAAATCATCGCTGCCCGCGGTGCCGATGGTCGCATCCCAGAGTGTGGCATTTATCTGCTCCTGTGTCTTCCCCGCGAGCCTGAGAAGGTCACCGCCGAAATACTTCGTTTTTAGCCCGTCCAGCAACTCGCCAGTTCTAATCCCGTCGTATATCTTGTTCTTTCCCGGGCTCAGCACGAAGACGAGATATGTTCCGGTATCAGCGCCTCTATCAACGTCAATCACAGCGGACCAGGTAAAGTCGCTGCTTACCGATGCCGCTTCATAAACAATTCCGCGAGGAAGTCCGTTAGCGTCGGAATTTGCAGTGTTCATACCTCTTCCACCGCCACCTTTCGCTGCAACAATGATGATGTCCACCACTTTCGAACCCAGTGCGGTGCCGCTGAGTGTAAAAGAATCGCCAGGCGGGACTATTGTAGCCGATGATTCAGCAGTCAAATCGCCCGTTATCATCAATACCATGACCGAGCCGTCATCTGTGGAGCTGGAGACGTCTTGCCCCGAGGAGAAGTCGCCATCTATAAGAGCCTTTATCGTTATCGCGCCTTCGGTACCGGTTCCATACGTAGCAGGAGTTGGCAGTTTCACCTCAAACTTACCTTTCTTATCTATCGCTACGTCAACCTTCACGATACGGTTCCCAATAGCAATATCAACTGTTTTTCCGGTGTTCGCCGTTCCGTTAACTACAAGATCAGCCCCTATTGCGCATATCTCTGGCATGGTGAACGTAACCTTCTTCTTTGAAACTGATATGTCCACGGAATCCTCTGTTTGAGGAGTAGTGTCCAAATCCTTCACTTTCACCGTATAAGAGCCTATTCTGTTGAAATAGACGACATATTCATTCTTGCCGTCAGCGTCTATTCTCAAGTCGCTAAGATTGCCAATTTTGTCGTCTCTAGGGTTATCATTTACACCACCTGGGAACCTGGCATACTCTGCACCTCTCTCTACAGAGATGGAAATGTTACGGTCAGGTACGCCTGTCACGGTCAACTTCACCTTCTCCGAGACCACCACCTCCGTCTTCTCTGCTTTTATCTTGAGCTCAGGGCTCACTATCTCCAATTCCACCTCGTTGCTATCTTTACGCAGCCCACGTGCATATTCATCCTCGGTAGAAACGAGAAAGGCATATTTTCCAAGCTCCCATCCCGCGGTATTTATCTCCATATCAGTGAGATGAGTGACATTAACCTTGTCGAAGACAGTGCCGTCAGCGGGATTTACTTTCAGTATAATTCTGCTGGGGTCGGTCACCTTCAGGGTTACGCCATCGCTCGGGTCCAGGGAGCTGGTGAATTTCACGGTAATGCGAGTGCCTTGAGGGATACTGCTCACCGTTGTAACCCCCTTCTTCAGTTTCAATTCCATAGCCGTTTCACCAACACTTATTGTCGTAAGATTGCACCCGGTAGCTTCTCCGGTTGCATTATAATCGCCGGTCTTCATTCCTGATGTCTCAATCCTCCCGTAAGGATCTGAATATCTTATCTCACCGGTAATCCCGGTGCTAATCCCGGTTAACGTTACCTTTCCGGAGGCGTTACCAGTGGCATTGTAGAACTGTATTTCTTGACCAACAATCACTGAGGACTTCTCTCCATCGAGCCGTATCGTGATGTTGTCGTAGTTGACGATAAACTGCGGTCCATACTTGCTCGTAATAATCTGCGTTGCCTCAACTGTTTTTGCCGATACAGGTGGCATCAACGTTGCGAATGCAAAAGCCATCACCAGTGCGGTCACTACCATTCGATGCGTTACTACTTCCACTTTTAATATCCCCTTTTTAACATCTTTCATTTTTTATCACCCCTTCTTGTCATCTATTTAAAAATTTTGGATGCTATTTGTAATATAAAAGCTTTTCTATTTTTATCAAATCATACTATTTTATATATTGGTATGAAAAATAGGAGAGCGGTTATGGTGATGGAAAGATGAAGAGGAGGAGATGAGAGGATGAATAAAGAAGGGAGAAGATGGAAGGGATTGACGTTTTTGCTCGTGGTTGTGCTGTTAGTGGCAACTATTTTTCTTCCAGGAGCGGTCACGGCGGTGCAGGCAGCGGAAGTAAGCGAGGTGAGAAGGTATGCGCCGGCGGGTCCCCCGCCGGGTGAAGAGTTCGAGGTGACGCTAAGGATTACCGGTGAACTTCCGCTGGTC
>DYFG01000020.1:6202-15357 GCA_020725315.1 Nitrosotalea sp. | reverse complement strand
GAAGCACCTACCGTGACGCCCACGCCAACGCCATTTGTGCCTGTGGTTCTGAAAGCTGAGAGAAGTGTCCCTGTGATGGAAGCGGGTAAGGAAGTGGCGATGGTATTCAAAGATATGAACATCTCGATGGTTAAGTTAAGAGCGGATAGGAACGTAACTGATGTAAAGGCTAGAGTTGAAAGGATAGATAAGCCGCCGGAAGTGCTTGCGCCTACGGGAATTACTTACGTATATATCGAGATAAAGGTGGAGGAGACGAAGGGTGCGAAGATAGAAGGAAAAGTAGAGTTCAAGGTAGCGAGGTCGTGGATTGCTGCGAATAACATTGACGAGGCGACGATAAGGCTGAACAGGTATGATAAGGAATGGAAGGCGCTTCCTACTTATAAAGTGGGTGAGGAGGATGCAACCATTTATTTCGAAGCAGAGACGCCCGAGTTCTCGTTGTTCGCAATAACAGGTGAGAAGAAGGTGGAAGTAGCGGCACCAGTAACTCCTACACCAACACTTGCGGTAACTCCTACACCGGTGGCAACACCTACGCCAAGTCCAACGCCACCTACGAAGGTTCCGGGCTTTGAAGCGATTATCGCAGCGGTATCGCTGCTGATAGCGGGTCTGTTTGTAGTTAGAAAGAGAAGGAGGTGATATGAAATGAGAAGGATATTAGCATGTATAGTGGTAACGGTGCTTCTTGCATCTGCGGTGCCGATGGCGGTTATGCCTGTGGCTGCAAGTCCAGCAGAGTATAAGAAGCTATTCGAAGGAGACAATAAGATAACGAGGGATGAACTCGCGACTGAAATCTGTTCATATATGTTCGATGGAGGAGCTCTCACTTTAGAGGAGCTGAGAGATGCTTCGCACGTCCATGTATACTGGAACGGAGAGCCGAGGACGATTGTGGATTCTGCTGATAGGACGGTGACGATATACAAGCCGATAAAGAAGATTGTGGTAT
Source organism: Nitrosotalea sp. (assembly GCA_020725315.1). Taxonomy (GTDB): domain Archaea; phylum Halobacteriota; class Syntropharchaeia; order Alkanophagales; family Methanospirareceae; genus ANME-1-THS. The sequence goes on along the minus strand of DYFG01000020.1, from coordinate 14,396 downwards.
TAAATTCCGATGCAGCTGAAGCGGTGGTGGTTTTAGGCGCTGGGGATAAAATTAATGGAATCAGTGACAGCGTGCAGAGGAATACTTTCTACTTCCCTGAGGTATCTAAGAGAACTTTTATTGGAAAATGGAGCGCTCCTGACTGGGAAGAGATTTTAAGACTTTGTCCTGACCTGGTTATTGCTTACAAGCTCGTGGGTAATTACACATATGATGCATGGGAGGCAGAGAAAAGACTCGGTCCATCTGATGTAACTGGTATAACGGTAGTAGGTCTAAACCTCTATGATCCTGACCACATACCAACTGAACTAACAAAGCTTTCAATACTGCTTGAAAGTGAAGGAAGAGCTTCAAACTATATCGAGTGGTACAATAAGTACAAAGCGCTTGTTGAAGACCTTATAAGTGAAAGAGCAAAGCCGAAAGTATTTATGACACGTAGCGGAGCGATAGGGAAAACTACTGATATTCCAACTTATGGACCGGGAACAACTAATGATAATTTAATCCAAATGGTGGGGGGTATAAACATCGCATGCAATTTAACGCCTCCAATCCCTAAATACCCGAAGGTAGGCGCCGAATGGGTTTTGTTTGAGAATCCGGACATAATCATAATGGCAGTCAGTGGTGTTTACGGATGGGATAGCGAAACTGAACCGCAAAGTTTAGTAACTCGGTTGCTGGAAGGAAAAGAATGGGATAACCTGAATGCCACTAAGGATAATAGAGTGTATGCAGTGCCGTGGAGTGCGATATACGGAATGGAGCAACCTTTTGCAATGACACTGTTTGGAAAGATCTTCCATCCAGATATTGATATAAAGCCGATGGACGTTTACAAGGAATCCCTTGAGGAGTTCATGGGCATCTCATATCCAAAAGATAAGGTATTCGTATATCCACCCTTGGCAAGTTAGGCGAAACCTGCATGAAAGCACCGAGAGAATACCGGGATACGAACGAACAAAAAGGAATGATATCCAAAGCCAGCTAAATTCCTTCCCTACCTCCTCTTTTTCATCTCTAGCCTCTATGCTAAACTCCTTCACGGTTATTGTGATTCACTGGCACACAATTGTTATCCAATTGAATTATATCTATTATCAAAAAGTGAAATCTTTTATAGACCAATACCCCTTCTTTATAATCGTGATATGAGATGAGAAAGGCGTTACCATGTATATTAATCGCAATCCTACTCGTATCGCTCTCGACCGCGGCTACGCTCACCCCAGCATGGATACCAGGTGATACTAACCGCGATGATAGGATATCGGGGGAAGAACTTGCGAGCGCAATCTGCTCATATATGCTCGGAGAGCCTGAAGCTCTTAGGATAGAGGACCTAAGGGATGCCGCGTATGTATATGCATACTGGAATGGAGAGCCGAGGACATCCACGGATCATTTCAATAGAACTGTAAAGGTATACAAGCCGGTAAAGAAGATCGTCTCCTTAGCTCCTTCTAACACTGAGATACTCTTCGCACTCGGTTTGGGAGATAAAGTGGTAGGAGTAACGATATTCTGCAATTATCCACCGGAAGCAGAGGGCAAAGAGAAGGTGGGGGGGATGACAACAGTAGATGTGGAGAAGGTAATATCCTTGAATCCTGACTTAGTTCTGGGAGTAAATCTAAACCCAGAGGAGACGGTGGATAAGCTCGATGACTTCTTCCCTGTATTTGTAACTGATCACCGTAAGATAAAGAGGATTGAAGATATCTTTGGATCAATAGAGAGGATTGGTTATATAGCAGGGGATGAAAAAAACGCAACGGCGTTAGTGGTGGAGATGATGGCGAAGATGGATGAAATTATGGAGAAGGTAAATGATGAAGAGAAGGTGAATGTGACCTATATAGTTTGGTATTACCCTGTTTGGGTAGCTGGTGGAGGAAATTTCCAGAACGACGTACTTGAGAAGGCAGGAGGTAAAAACATCTTTGATGACTTGGAAGGTTGGAAGCAGGTAGACTTAGAGGAATTGATAGAAAGAAATCCTGATGTTATAATTGTAGGCGTGGGGCATGGAGCGGCAGGAAGACAACCTTATGATTTTATAATGAATGATGAACAATTGAAGGGGATAAATGCGAGGAAAAATGGAAGGGTTTATCCCGTAGATGCTGATATTATGTCAAGACCGGGTCCGAGGATAGTGGAGGCGTTAGAGGAAGTGGCAGAATACTTACATCCTGAGTAAAAATAAAGACAAGGGTTTACCATTCAATGCCAATTCGCTTTGTGAGTATTCCATAGCGATCTATTCTTTCTATTCATTGGGAAGGAGCTTTTTTATCCCCCCTGCATATTTTTTATTTAAATTGCGAGTGAAAACAAATGCTCTTCTACTACCTCATTTTGTATGCCCGGCTCATGATCTTCATGTTCTTAGGCATATTCCTCGCAAATGCAGCTATGGAGTTAGGCTTACTGAAATATATCAGCAAGCCCCTGGAACCTTTAACGAAAGCTGCTAAGCTCCCAAACGATGCCGCAATGATACCTGCTATCTTCCTCTTCAATGCAACAGCCGCTCATGCAACCTTAGCATCGCTAATAAATAAGAAGCAGGTGAATGAGAAAGAAGCGATAACCGCTGTGCTCATATCCTCCGCAGCAATGCGAATGAGAACCTTATTCCAGTATTACCTGCCAATAGCAGTGCCTGCACTCGGCTTCACGCTTGCCGTGAAGTATATCGCATTCTCTTTTATCAGCGCTATCGTAACAGTGACGATAGGATTTTTTTATGGAAGACTGAGCCTCAAAGAAAGGAAAAGAGTGAATGCAAACTTTGAAAATAAATCAAATGGAGATGTGATAATTAAATCAAAGAGAGAAGCGATAAAGAAATCCTTTGTAGATGCTCTAAAACTATTGAAAAAGATATCGCTGAGGTTGGGGATAACTATTATCGTATTAATGATATTGATGCATTTTGGTGCTTTTGAAGCGTTAGGCGAGCATATCGCTCCTGTTTTACATCCCACCGGGCTTTCTCCTCAATCCATTATCGTCATCAGCACGCAGATTGCAAGCCCTGCCGCAGGTATGGTCATGGCAGGAGAGATGTTCAGAAACGGATTGTTCACTTCTAAGGAAGCACTTCTCACCCTCTTCATTGGCTTGCTCCTCTTCGTCTCCTTAATGGACTTCCCGAAGAACATCTTCCCTATCTTCACTTCCATCTATGGCGTCAAGTTCGCCTCAAAACTGGTTACCATCGAGCTCTCCATCTTCATTGGGACGACACTATTTATAATAACAACAATTTATTTTTTAATATCATAAAAGATAGAAGGGTTAATTAAAAGATAATACTTTTATAAAATAACGTGAAGAGGTAAGGTACGAAAAATGAAAGTAACAGCCGTAATATGGGGAAGTGATATGCCGCTTTTAATTGAGGCAAGCAAAGAGCTTGGAATAGAGTTAAACGCGTGGCCTGCCCATGATGTGGAAGAAGAGAAGAAGCGAAAGGAGTGCATAAAATCGTTTGAGCGGGCGGAGATCATCCTCTTACATCCATCAAATGAGGAGCATTGGGACGAGCTAATCGAAAGCCTGAGAAGAGATGTGCCAACAATCTCTTTCGGGCATGATTCTTCCTTCTGGTCACTTTCAAACGTTCCTTTAGAGGTTGTTGCAACGGTCAATGCCTATCATGTATATGGCGGGTTGGATAACACGAAGAACATGCTGAAATACATCGGAAAAGAGGTCTTAGGGCTGGATTACAAATACGAGCATCCAAAGGAGACGATGTGGCAGGGAATATACCATCCAAACTCTAAAACTGCTTTCGAGAGCATAGAGGACTATTTCGCGTGGTATAAACCTGCGCACAAACACAAGATTGGTATTCTCTTCTTTCGAACATATTGGGCAAACAGAGACCTTAGGATCGTGAATGCTTTAATCCGTGGATTAGAAAACGAGTTTGACGTGATTCCAGCCTTCTGCTATGGAATGGGTGATAAAGAATTGGGTGCTAAATCGAGCAGCGAAGTCATAGAAGCCTTCTTCATGAACAGGATTGATGCGCTCATAAACCTTCAATCGGTATTTCATGCAGGAGGTGAGTCTGGATCGGTCAATGCACTGAAAGAACTCGATGTCCCGGTATTCCACCCACTGATGGCATACCACACGACAGAAGAAGAATGGAGAGAAGGTAATCCGGGTTTGAGCAGCCTGGAGGTCGGCTGGAGTGTCGCGATGCCGGAATTAGAGGGCGTAATCGAACCGATAATTATCGGAGTTTTGAGAAGAGAGCGCGATGATGAATTTGAGCGCCATGCGCAGATAGAAGAGAGGGTGAAAAAGATTGTGAATAGGGTGAAGAAATGGATAGAGCTGAAAGATAAACCGAAATCCGAACGAAGAGTTGCATTCATCCTCCACAATAATCCCTGTGCAAGCGTTGAGGCAACAGTGGGAAGCGGTTCACATCTTGATACCCTGGAGAGTGTAGCGAGGATATTAAAGAAGATGAGAGATGCTGGATATTCAGTTGCTCCTCCAGAAAATGGAAAAGAACTCATCGAGAAGATTATGAATCATAAAGCGATTTCGGAGTTCAGATGGACAACGGTGGATGAGATCGTAAGTAAAGGTGGTGCACTTGCGCTAATAAGTAAGGAGGAGTATGAAAAGTGGTTTGATACCCTTGACCAAAGAGTGAAGGAACGGACATGTGAAGCATGGGGAGATCCACCCGGTGAGGAAAAGGATGGTGTCCCCGCAGCAATGGTCTACGATGATAAAATCGTAATAACAGGCGTTCGATATGGAAACGCAGTGGTGTGCGTTCAGCCAAAGCGTGGTTGTGCAGGTTCAAGATGCGATGGGCAGGTCTGCAAGATCCTTCACGACCCTGAAGTGCCTCCTCCTCATCAATACCTCGCAACCTATCAGTATTTAGAGAGCGGTTTCGGTGCTGATGTACTCGTTCATGTGGGGACGCATGGCAACCTTGAATTTTTGCCCGGCAAATCGGTTGCACTTTCTGAAAGCTGCTATCCCGACATTGCTATCGGAAATCTGCCTCATCTATACATATATAACTCTGATAACCCACCAGAAGGGACGATCGCAAAGAGGAGGAGTTATGCAGTGCTCGTAGATCACATGCAAACCGTTATGACTGAAAGTGGCTTGTATGGCGATTTAAAGGAGCTTGAAGACCAGATTGCAGAATATAACAGGACAAAAACTTCGGACAAGGCACGAGCACATGCCCTGGAGCACATTATTATTGATTTGATAAGGAAGACGAGATTATCAGAGGAGATAAAGCTTGATAAAATCCTGGAGAAAAAACCCTTTGAGAAGATAATAGGAATTGCACATGAGGCTATCACGCGCATATACAACACGCAGATTCCTGATGGGATGCATATCTTCGGTGAAGTCCCGAAAGGTGATAAGAAGGTTGAGTTCATCAACTCGATACTGAGATACGATTCAGAGCTGAGGAAATTGATTTTTGTGCTCATTGGACTTGATATTCAGCCTTCAGAGACAGAAAGCGAGTTTTTAGCCGAGGTGGATGGCATTGCAAAGGAGTTTATTTCCGCTTTCTTATCTGAAGCAGAACCTTTGGAAGCAGCAAAGAGGATATTAGGAGATAGATTGAAGAGGAAAGAGGCAGAAAAGCTCTTTTTGATCTGGGAGAAGGTAATGGATATTTCATCGAGGATAGAAGCATCGGACGAGCTGGGAAGTTTGCTCCACGGATTTGATGCAGGGTACATCGAGCCAGGACCTTCTGGGCTCATCACCAGAGGAAATCCAGCGATACTTCCAACTGGCAGGAACTTTTATTCCCTCGATCCGTTCAAGATACCAACAAAGGCGGCATGGGAGATTGGGAAGCGACTTGCGGATGGTGTGATAAGGAGATATGAGGAGGAGAACGGAAAGCGTCCTGAGAACATCGCAATGTACTGGATGGCATCCGACATCATGTGGACAGATGGAGAGCAATTAGCACAGATACTGTATTTACTCGGTGTAGAGCCGGTCTGGAGAGATGGAATGGTAAAAGGATACCGGATAATTCCTCTGGAAGAACTCGATCGCCCGAGAATCGATGTAACCGTAAGGGTGAGTGGGATTACGAGAGATTGCTTTTATAATTGCATCGAATTTTTAGACGAGGCGATACAGGAGGTCGCAATGCTTGATGAGCCTTTAGAAAAGAACTATGTGAGAAAGCATGTAGTGGCATTGGATAATATGGGTGATGAAGATAGAAAAGAAGATGGGAGATACGCACGTATCTTCGCAAGCAAGCCTGGCACGTATGGGAATGGTGTGAATTTGGCAGTATATGCATCGGCATGGAAAGAGGAGAAGGATTTATCTGATGTCTTCGTATATTGGAACGGATATGCCTACGGAAAGAAGAATTTTGGTATTGAAGCACATGATAGTCTTGTATCACAGCTTAGAACCGTTGATTTGACTTTCAATAAGACGGTTACCGATGAATACGACCTGTGCGGCTGTTGTTGCTACTTTGGGACGCACGGGGGACTCACAACGGCTGCACGAGAGCTCTCTGGGCACGAGGTTTCAGCATATTATGGTGATACGAGAGACCGGGATCGGATCGAGGTGAGGACGCTCGCAGATGAGGTTCGGCGAGTTATAAGAACAAAGCTCCTGAATCCAAAGTGGATAGAAGGGATGAAGCGTCATGGATACAAGGGTGCAGGGGACATCTCAAAACGAATAGGAAGAGTTTACGGCTGGGAAGCGACGACGCAGGAGGTAGATGACTGGATATTCGATGACATTGCGAGAACGTTCGTTTTAGATAACGAAATGAGGAAGTTCTTTGAGGAGAATAATCCATGGGCGCTTGAGGAGATTGGAAGGAGGTTGTTGGAAGCGTATGAGCGAGGATTATGGAATGCAGACGAAGAAGTGATAGAAGGATTGAAGAGCGCATACCTTGAGATGGAAGGGTGGATAGAAGAGAAGATGGGCGAGGCGAAAGGAGATTTTCAAGGAGGGGCGATCGATGTGAAACCCTTTAAAAAAGCGTTTACGGAAAATGCTTCGCTGACGATGGAGGATGTCAAGGCGTGGAATGCAACGGTGAAAGACCTCCAGAAGGAGTGAAAAAGTCGTTTCTTCAAAGAGGTTGGGTGGAGAAGTGAATAGACTCTGCTAATGGAAAAAACGCCTATGCTGGCGGTATTAGGAGTGATTGCAAATTAACATGATTAGCTATATTATCCACACTTCCTTGATATATGCCCTTTATTGGGTGACAAAAATTGTTCCCGTCATTGCCATAGGTCTCTTTGTGACGAGTTTCGCTGTTAACATCGGGCTGATGAAGAAGTTTGAATGGGTGATTAAACCTCTTTCCAGTAAAGCGAATATCAGCACGCTATCTGCTCTCTCGGTGATAACGTGCACGTTTAGTCCCACTGCCGGTTACTCCATGCTATCCAATGGACTGAACAAGAAGATGATCGCCGAGCGAGAAGTTATCGCAACCACGGTAATCAGTTCGTTTCCAAGCATCCTCCACCATTTTTTCATCCTTTTCATACCCGTGGTGATACCAATTCTCGGGTTAACTACTGGAGTAATCTATGTGTGCCTGGTAGGATTTGCGGGATTCTTACAGATGTGTTTCGGAATACTCCTCGCGAGATTATGGCTAAATGGCGCTAATGCTCTTTCATCCAAACTCCAGTTATCCACCAATCTTGGTCAAGCTTGTGCTCCTGTTGATGATAATAGAAGTGCATTGAAGAGAAGCGCTGAGAGCACCTACAAGATGCTCAAACGGATTGTGCCCAAGATGTTCATCACCATGTTTCTGGTATCCGTTGCGGTGGAACTGAACCTCTTCGATTCTTTTTCTGCGATTTTGGAGTCTATCACAAAAATTTTGGGATTGGAAAGCGAAGTCGCACTAATCATTGCAACGAAGATTGTGAACATTCATGCAGGGATAATCCTTGCGGGCAGCCTTCTTGATAAAGGGCTAATAACGACAAAAGGAGTGCTAATCGCCTTATTATTAAGCACTGTGGTATCATTCCCGACGAGACTTATGAAATTTTCATTGCCCTTGCATGTATCGCTCTTCGGTCCTAAGTTAGGAGTAAAGACGGTTGCGGTAAATGCAGCAGCAACTCTTATCATACATCTGTCA
>DYFG01000020.1:0-6102 GCA_020725315.1 Nitrosotalea sp. | reverse complement strand
TCATTTTAGATTCGGCTGCGATGTCAATAAACGTTGTTGAGCGAGAGGGTGTCTCGGTTTCTCATCCCTCTAAATTCATCCTGGTGGGAACAATGAACCCAGAGGAAGGCGAGCTCAGACCTCAACTCCTGGATAGATTTGGTCTTCAAGCAGGTGTAGAAAGTATAGATGAAGCAGAGAAAAGGGTAGAAATAGTGAAGCTTGTAGGAAGTTTTGAAAAAAATCCTGCTGAATTCAAAGAACGATTCGAGGAGAAACAAAAAGAGGTGAGAGAGAAAATTGAGCATGCGAAACAGATTGTTAATGAGGTGGAGATTAGCGACGATTTGTTGAAACTTACGGTAGATACCTGCATTAAACTCGGTGTAAGGACGCATAGAGCTGAGATTACTATAATTAGGGCTGCAAAAACGATTGCGGCACTCGATGACAGGAAAGAAGTCACTCTTGAGGACATAAAAGAGGCAATGGAGTTGGCACTCCCGCACAGAATGCGCAGGAAGCCCTTTGAACCACCACATTTGGATACCGAAGAACTCGATGAGATGATGCATGATACAAAAAAGGAGCATGAAGAGGAGAAACAGGAGCATAAGCACCAGCAGAGGAAAGAACACGAACATAGAAACGAACCACAGAAGCCATCAAATCCGAAGAGTGGAGATGCTAACAATGATATTGGGAAAGACAAAGAACCACAAAAGGAGTTTGTTTTTGAGATAGGCGATCCGATTGATATAAGAGTAGTACGGCAAAAAGAAAAGAAAGATAGAACTTATCGCAGGAAGATATCCGGAAGGAGGATTCCCACACTCTCTCTTTGCAATGATGGGAAGTATGTGCGCTATGGGATCCCGAGAGGAGAGATAAAGGATGTTGCACTTGATGCTACGATACGTGCAGCGGCACCTTACCAGAAAGAGAGAAGGGGTGATTCTGATTTAAGCCCTTACAGGGCTTGCGGGGTCGTGGGGCGGAGCCCCACAGCAGTCGTTATAAAATCGCCGGATATTCGAGAGAAGATCCGTGTAGGAAAGGTATCAACAGCAACGATGTTTGTTGTGGATGCCTCGGGTTCGATGGGTGCGAATCGAAGAATGGAGAGTGCAAAAGGTGCTGCTCTCTCGTTATTACTGGATTCGTACCAGCAGAGAGACAAGGTTGGAATGGTTGCGTTTAGAGATAACCAGGCAGATGTTTTGCTTCCTCTCTGTTCAAGCGTAGATTTAGCATACAAAAGCTTGAAGGAACTCCCCACGGGCGGAAGAACACCTCTCTCAGCAGGTCTGGAAAGGGGACTGGATCTTCTGATGATCGAGAAGAAGAAGGATGAGGGAGCGATACCCGTGCTGGTGTTAATATCTGACGGTCGTGCAAATGTCTCGAGAGGAACCACAGATATTAGAATGGAGCTGTTAGCGCTCGCGGAGCAGGCACGAGCTAAGGGTGTACAGGTGATTGTGATTGATACCGAGGTAGTTAAAAACTCGTTTATACAGATGCAGCTTGGATATTGCAGAGAGATAGCGAGCTATTCAGGGGGAAGATATTGTCCCATCGCTGATTTAACACCGCAGGCAGTGCATGATATTGTTATTCAGGAGCGAGAGCGGAGCTTATCGAATGATTTAGCTACTATTAAAGGATGAAAATGACATCAAGCACTGAGATCATATCCGGAACGAGAACAAAAAGAGCGGAAATAAAAGAGGAATACAAGAAGTTTATTGGAAGGAAGATTCTCTTTATCTTCTCTTCCCTCATCTTAATTTTTATCATTGCAGGTATATCCACAACACTCGGCTCGTATCCCATTACGGTCACCGAGGTATACTCAATAATATGGCGTGGTCTATTTCACAATCCAGAGACGACCAAAGAGATTGTCGTCTGGAACTTGCGATTGCCTCGCGTCATACTGGGGATTTTAGCTGGCATAGGACTCGCGATCGCAGGCTCGATGACACAGGGTATATTAAGAAACCCGCTTGCCAGTCCGTTTACCTTAGGCATCGCGTCGGGCGCTGGATTTGGCGCTGCTCTCGCCATTCTTTTGAGCAAAGGTATTGTCGGCGGTGAATATTTAATAATAGGAAATGCATTCATCTTCTCATTGATCCCTACCTTCATTATCGTCGGATTGACGCGTTTCAGGAGAGCAACGCCTGAAACTATGATCCTCGCAGGTATTGCAATGATGTACATCTTCAGTGCGGCAACAACGCTATTGATGTATTTTTCAGAAGCAGACGCGATGAAGGCTGCTTATTTCTGGATGGTTGGGGACCTCGGAAGGGCTTCGTGGGATGCTCTACTCCCTATATCTATTGTTCTTGCAGGCTGCTTCTTCCCGCTCATGTGGAAGGCATGGGACGTCAATGCGATGGGTGCAGGAGACGAGACTGCGAAGAGCCTTGGCGTAAATGTGGAGCGAGACAGAATCCTGATAATGATAATTTCTTCCTTCCTAACCGCTTCTATCATCTGCTTCACCGGGACCATTGGATTTATCTGTTTGGTTGCACCTCACATGAGCCGTATGGTTATAGGAGGAGATAACAGGTTTTTAATCCCTGCTTCTGGTCTCGTCGGCGGTGCTCTTTTACTCGGCTGTGATACCATTGCACGAAGAATCATAGCACCTGTTATTCTACCGGTAGGAGTAGTAACATCCTCTCTGGGGGGTCCTCTGTTCCTTTACCTGATAATGAGAAGGAGGAGGGAGTATTGGTAAAATGAAACTAATAGTAAAGGATATTGAGTTCAGCTATGCGAGTGTGCCCATACTCAAGGAGGTATGCATAGAGCTTGCCGCATCCGAGATGTTAAGCGTGGTGGGACCAAATGGAGCTGGAAAATCTACTCTGATCAGATGTATTGACAGGATCTTAAAGCCTCAGCGCGGAATCATACTGCTCGATGAGCTGGATATAAAAGAGCTGCGCCAAATGGAACTTGCCAAGAAAATGGGCTACATCCCGCAGAGTACTTCCCGGGTCTTCCCTGCTACCGTCTTCGATGCGGTTCTCATGGGCAGACGCCCTCATCTGTGGTGGCGAGCCAGTGAAAGAGATACTGAGAAGGTTTTAGAGACACTACAAATGCTGAACATCGAAGACCTCGCAATGCGTGACATTGATGAACTCAGTGGTGGTCAACTCCAGAAAGTGTTCATCGCGAGGGCACTCACGCAAGAGCCTGAAGTCCTTTTGCTCGATGAACCCACCTCCAACCTCGACATCAGACACCAGCTCGAAGTGATGGACATCATAAAAAATATCGTGAGAGAAAATGGTATAGCAGCGATAATGGCTATCCACGACCTTAATTTAGCGTCGAGATACTCGGATAGGATAATAATGATGAACAGCGGTAAAATTTTTGCCGCTGGTAACCCTGATTCTGTCCTCACACCGGATAACATAAAACAAGTTTATGGTGTGGAGGCAAATGTGCACTATAACGACGGTAAACTCTATATCGTACCTCTACGACCTGTAAAACAAAATGGAGGCGAAGGGGGGCATAATCTCCTCTGAGCTAAAAGCAAGCTCTCTCAAAAGCAATGATTGTACGAGGAACGCTGGAAACCAGTGAAGCGGTTTATGCCGGATATCGTACTGCAATGGTCACGATATCGCTTCGAGCAATTTCTTCTCGGGTCTGCAGTGATTTGATATACGCCTGGAATTCACATTGTCCCCTAAACGGAAGTTCCTTTTTATTTATTTATCACCGTGAAGGTATGACGCGACGTTCCGCCGGGACCCAGATCCACCCCGATTAATTGTTCAGGAGGCAATCGCCAGTATACCTCTCCTGCATTGGTGATTACCGCTATACCAACAGTATAAGCGTCCCCGCGCGTAATATTCTCGCCTTTATTCTGGACAGTGAGGTTGAATGTAACCGATTCGCCATGGTCAATCGTTATGGATCTGCCACTCAATATAGATGGCTTCGGATCTTTGATTTTAATATCCACGACCTCAAGTCCGGCTGGTTTTTCATCCTCTCTCAGCACTGCAATAGTTCCAATAATAGCGGCACTAACAGCTATTAATAGTAAGAGGAATACAGTTCCCACTCCTAGCTTGATTTTCATTCCTCCTCCTTTTATCGGCACGTATTAATAACAGTAGAGCTAAGCCCACCTATATAAATTTTGTTTGTCGGGATGGTAACGTGCCGCTCCAATGTTTACCTCCTTCTTTATTTTGTATAATTGTCATTCTTAAGCTTAAAAAATTTATCTACTCACCAACTTCCTGCTTATTCTACTGTTTTTGCTATAACATTCTCAAAAACTCTTTCAATGCCATTTTATGTCGTTTTTCTTGGTACATAATCTAATAAAGGGCCAAAAACGACCTACACCGCTCGCACAGCTTGGCTGGTTTCACCTTCGCTTCGTCTAACGAATTTGAGAATCGCATTACACACTCATTGGTGCAGTGCGGGAGCCCAAAGACATGCCCCATTTCGTGAATCGCTTCCTTATTTATCAGATCGAGCGAGTCGAGCCTGTGCATAGAGAGCACAGCAGCGTTACCAGGTTGTGCAACGCCAAATACAAAATTCATGCTCTCTACATAGAGGTCATCGCTTAGTATCCATAGAGATACCACATCTTCGTTTGAGCCTACCCTGGACATGATGTTGATGAGATAATTCAAGAGCTTTGAAGCATTGTATTGCAGCCTCTTTGTGTTGTACGCTCCTTTTACTCCGGCGGCATCTAAGTGAAGCTCCTCATCCGTCTCCAGCCCGAAAACATGGTTAAGTGCTTCTTTTACCGATGGCATAGGTGCCGCGCTCTCCTTATCATAAAATAGCCAAAGCTTTTTCATCTTCTTCTCTTCATTCTTTTCATGTTATAGCATGAATCAAAATCCAACGGTAAAAAGGTATGCATGAGAACCGATCGTCTCTTTCTTGAATTAGAGTTTGTATAAGTTAATAGACTGTCAAAATGAGTAAAGAAGTGATAAAGAAAGCGGTAAGAGAAGGTTACGCGAAGATAGTTTACAAGGAGCGTTCTTGTTGTGCTCCGGTGAGTTCCTGTTGTGAAAGTTCAGACTGGAGAGAGGATATCAGCAAGAAGATGGGATACACGGATGAAGACCTCAAGACGAAAATGTAGAATTTAGGCTGGGAGAGATTGAACATATACCTGCTGCTGATAAATCCGTTGATGTGGTCATCTCGAACTGTGTCATCAATCTCTCGCCAGAGAAAGAGAGAGTCTTTAAAGAGGCATACAGGGTACTGAAGCCAAGCGGACGGCTAATGGTATCGGATATAGTCCTGCTGAAAGAGCTTCCCGATGTTATAACGAATTCAATCGAAGCGTATATCGGCTGCATTTCAGGTGCGATCATGAAGGATGAGTATATCAAAACGATACAGGATGCGGGATTTCAGGATGTTAGGATATTAGATGAGACCTATTTCCCTAATTTTTAAAAAGCGATTCCCGATAAACCGAACGTTCTTTTGATCAATCTTTTCTTCAGAAAAGATTGATGGGGCAGCCCAGATTTGAACTGGGGTCCATGGCTCCCAAAGCCACGAGGATTAACCTGGCTACCCTACTGCCCCTCCTTTTATAACGTAGGATATAGTGATAAAAAGGTTTGGTAGACCATGATGTTTTTTTCGAAGAGATGTTCAACGCGCGTTCGAAGACTTTAAGAAATTGTTGCCAGCACAAAAGCGACAAGAAATGAACCGAGAAAGCCAAGCATTAAGAGAGCATCAGCAACAGGTGTATCAAATCAAAATAGAGAACGAATTCAGCAACTCCAGCAATTGGCATTACAATGTGAGTGTGAGGAAGAAGTAAGAGCTCTACTGCAGGAACAGGTCCAGAATATGGAGCAGGAACAGACGCGATTGCAGCAGTTAGCCCAGAATGAGAAGAAAGCTAAAGGATTATTCGGCAGGTTGCGGAAATAAATAGTATCTTCCTGGTAAGATTGGACTTTTAAATTTTACGAGCCTTCGGAACTGGTACTATCCAGTAACTATTTATGAAAGAGGGGGAGATATAGTTATTCACCTCCCTTTCACCCGAATATTATCGGGAAGTATTTAGCCAAA
>DYFG01000019.1 GCA_020725315.1 Nitrosotalea sp. | reverse complement strand
GAATAAGATACGGAAGGTGCCAATAAAGAGGTCATCGGTGACGAGAGCGATCAATGCGATGGGGTATCCAATTACAGGATTGCGAATAGAGAAGAAGGAAGAAGTGAAAGCGGTAGAAAAGCCAAAAAAAGAGACGAAAGCGGTTGTTTATTCTTCCAGTATTGGCAAAATATCGGAAGAGACGGTGGGAAGATTTAGTGCGATGAAGAAGAGCTGGGAGGAAGATTTAGGTAAACCCCTGCATAATGATTATTTCGTGAATATACTCCTTGCGTTGGCAAAGCTCGTTGGACATGGGAAAGTACTTACGCCCGTGAAGGGATAAAATGAGGGTAATGGTAGCGGAGTATGCAGTGGGAGGGGGTGAAGGAAGAGGTTTAGCCTTATTACGAGAAGGAAAAGCGATGCTTTCGACGCTCAAAAGGGGATTTGAGCGGATAGGAAATGAAGTTGTCTATCCGAAGGCTGAAAATGATTTTGAAGCCGCAGTGGAGAGGCTCTCAAAGGAGAGCGACGCGGGCATCGTTATTGCCCCTGATGATAAACTATACACACTCACGAAGCTTGTAGAGTCGAATACTGTTAATTTGGGCTGTCCTTCGGATTCCGTAAGAATATGCGCGGATAAGATGCGCACATCACAAATGTTACGCGAAGAGGGAATACCCGTGCCTAGAATAGTGCCCGTGGGAGAAGTAGAGAGAAGTGAGGGGCTGAGATACGTCGGTAAGCCACGGTACGGATGTGCGTCTGAAAACATTGTTGTACTGACGGGGAAGAACGTTCCTGAAGAGAGCTCGTTTTACGATAGCCCCGATTATATTATCACCGAATTTATAGGTGGCGACGACATAAGCAGCAGTATAATTGCCGGGAATTCTTCGGTATTGCCGCTCACTATAAACAAGCAATTTATAAGAAGAGAGGGAGACCGCCTTCGATATGAGGGTGGATTCGTTCCTTATGGTATAGGGCCCGAAGCTGAGAGCGAGATAATGCGCATAAGTAAGAAGGTGGTAACCACGTTTCACTGCGAAGGATATGTGGGAATAGATTTTGTATTGGGAGAGGAGGGAAAGGCATACGTTGTGGATGTAAATCCACGGCCTACAACATCCATCGTAGGAATAGCACGGGTATTAAATCATGAAGTAGCAGATCTGATACTAAGAGCGAAATTTGGAACGTTACCTCTGGCTGAGGAAGTAAAAACGGAAGGATGCTTTGTTTTTAAACTTTCTTAAAAATATAATATGAGAATAAGGAAAGGATAAGGATAAAGGTTCTCAAAGAAATTTATCTTTTTAAACTATTGTTTTTAGTGAGAGAAGAGTGAAAAGATGCGTAAGGTAAAGAAAATCGTGGGAATAGCAAAGGGCACCTTGGATTTCATTCTCGAGGCGTGCAAATCGAATCATCCCCGCGAATTCATCGGGATACTGTCCGCTGAGGGAGAACTCATAACCGATGTTTTTTTTCTTCCCGGCACGATCTCATCAGATGAAAGTGCGATTATACGGATGGATATGATGCCCATGGGTCTCTGCTCGGTAGGATCTGTTCATAGCCACCCTCACCCGGCAGCTACTCGACCCTCGGAACAAGATCTGTTGATGTTCTCCAAGACAGGGGAGTATCATATCATTACCTTTTTCCCTTATACTGAGCATAACTGGCGATGTTACAATTCTAAAGGCGAAGAGAGGGAGTTAGGGATAGTGGAAAGGGATTGAGCGAAATCAGGAGGAGGGGAAGAACTGCTATGGTGAGGGTCTTGGCAACAGGCACATTTGAAATACTTCACCCTGGACATTTACTCTATTTAGAGGAAGCGAAGAAGCTGGGTGATGAACTCTTCGTTATTGTTGGACGGGATGTAACCGTGAGGAAGCGGAAAAGAACGCCGGTTATACCCGAGGAGCAGAGGCTAAAGATGATCTCAGCATTGAAAATGGTGGACAATGCGATGTTGGGTAGCGAAGAAGATATATATGACCCTTTATATACTATAAACCCTGATATAATTGCATTAGGATATGACCAGGATTTCGATGAAGAGAAGCTGGAGCGGGAGCTCAGAGAAAGAGGCTTTAATTCGAAGGTTATCCGTATAAAAGAGCATAATTCAAATGCCTTTTGTAAGGCGGAAGCGATAATAAAACGAATATTGGAACTAATGGAGGAAGGAAGATGGGAGAAGAGCGTGGATTGACTCGAATAGGAGTATCTCTACCCTCAAATCTGTTGAATAAGTTTGACACGATAATACGTGGAAGAGGTTATTCATCGAGGTCAGAAGGGATACGAGATGCGATCAGAGCGTATATCGTAGAATACGAATGGATGGAGCGTGAAACCGGTGAGGAGATAGGGACCATAACGTATATTTATGACCATAACCAAAGGGGATTAGGCGATGCGCTCACCGAAGTGCAACATCATTTTATAGCCATGATAAAATCGTCAACACACATTCATTTAGACGATGAGAATTGCTTTGAGATCATCGTATTGCAAGGAGATGCGAAGAAGATAAAGGGGTTAGCGGAGAAGATAATGAGCTTGAAAGGAGTGAAACATCTGAAGCTGACAACAACACATGGAGGGATATAAATAATGGAAATAATGGATCAAATAAAGAAGGGAACGACGACGGTTGGTTTAATATGCGATGACGGTGTCGTGCTGGCGAGTGAGAAGAGAGCGACAATGGGTTCATTTATCGCATCAAAAGCAGCGAGAAAGATATATCAGGTGGACGACCGCCTGGGTATAACCACAGCGGGGATAGTGGGAGATGCACAGGCATTGATTAGATTAATGTCGGTAGAGGCGAAGCTTTATAAGATACGAAGAGCGGAGCCGATGACAGTAAGAGCAATGGCAACGCTCTTGTCTAATGTGATGAGTAGTCAAAGGTTCTACCCCTATATTGTGCAACTCCTGATAGGCGGCATAGACGAAAGCGGGGCGCATATATTTTCGATAGACCCGTTTGGAGGGAATACCGAGGAGAAGGAAATAGCATCCACCGGCTCAGGTTCTCCTATTGCCTACGGTGTGCTGGAGGATAGATATTCAAAAGAGATGTCGCTGGAAGATGGGATAGCGCTCGCGATACAGGCACTGCATTCTGCAATGAAGCGGGACAGTGCCTCGGGTGGAGATATGGAAGTGATTGTGATAACCGAGGAGAAATACGAGGAGTTAAGCGAAGAACGGATAAAAATGATAAGGGATTCTCTTACTTGATATTTTGTTTGGGTATTAGAGCTTGTACAGCTAAAGTTGGGGATTGTAAGGGATATTAAGGTAAAAGGATGCAACAGAAGATTAAACAAGACCGATTAGAGTAGACGATGTTACCAGAAGAGACACTTTCAGAATTAAAGAAGCGAATAGTAGAGTTATTGCCGGCTAATGTGAGCATTAGCGGTGTGGAGTTTGAAGGACCCGAACTCGTTATATACACGGAAGACACGAAGATATTCGTTGACGATGGCGGTATCGTGAGAACACTAGCGAAGGAATTGAAGAAGCGGATATCGGTTAGACAAAGTAGCAATATACTGATGGAGCCGGAGAAGGCTTCAAAGGTTATTTATGATATTATACCTGAGGAAGGCGGGATAAAGGATATTTATTTTGATATGGATACGGCAGAGGTGATAATAGAAGCCGAAAAGCCTGGATTGGTTATAGGCACTCATGGAGCAACATTGAGAGAGGTAGCAAAGGTGATAGGGTGGCGACCTAATGTTATCCGAGCTCCACCGATACAATCATCGATAATAAAGAACATAAGGAGGTATTTAAGGGAGGAGAGCGAATTCAGGAAGGACTTTTTGAAGAAAGTAGGGAGGAAGATATACCGAGATAAGACGAAAGAAGATGAATGGCTGCGTGTAACGACCTTAGGGGGATGCAGAGAGGTTGGGAGGAATGCATTTATGCTCTCGACGCCGGAAACGAGGATTTTAATAGACTGTGGAGTAAGTGTGGGCTCGGAGGGAACGCCTTATCTCTACGTACCCGAAGCGTCACCGCTAAAGGATATCGATGCGGTCGTAATAACGCATGCACATCTCGACCACTCTGGCTTGGTGCCTCTTCTGTTCTTATACGGATATGACGGCCCCATTTACATGACACAACCAACGAGAGACCTTATGGCACTCTTACTGCTTGACTATATCGAGGTTTCAGCACGGGATGGCAAGAAGATACCATATAAATCATCCTTAATACGAGATACAATAAGACATACAATTCCGTTGAAGTATGGCGATGTAACCGATATAGCACCTGATGTGAAACTCACCTTTTACAATGCAGGCCACATACTGGGCTCTTCGATTGCGTACTTCCATGCAGGAAAGGGGCTTTATAATATCGCATTTACGGGAGACATCAAGTATGAGCGGACGTTTCTCTTCGACCCTGCCTTCAATGGGTTCGCACGACTTGAAGCGTTGGTTATAGAATCTACCTATGGTGGTATGAACGACCTCCAGCCCTTGAGACGAGAGGCGGAGAAGAATTTAAAGGAGGAGATAGAGAAGACGATAAACGGGGGAGGAAAAGTGATCATACCTGCTTTTGCGGTTGGTCGTTCGCAGGAGGTGATGATCGCATTGGAGGGGATGCAATTGGAGGTACCGGTCTATTTAGACGGGATGATCTGGGATGCGACGGCAGTTCATACAGCGTATCCTGAGTATCTCAACAGGAATCTAAAGAATTCGATATTTCAGGGAGAAAATCCGTTCTTAGCTGATATCTTCGTGCAAGTGGACGATGTAGAAAGAAGGAAGGCGGTAATAGAGGAGAAGGAACCATCCATCATCCTTTCCACTTCAGGCATGCTCAATGGCGGTCCTGTGCTTGAATACCTGAAAGGGCTTGCACGAGATGAAAAGAATACACTTATCTTTGTGGGGTACCAAGCGGAAGGAACGCTTGGAAGGAGGATACAGAAAGGGTGGAATGAGATACAGTTCTCAAACGAGGGCAAGATGGGGAACATAAAAATGGAAATGAAGATAGAGACAATTGATGGTTTTTCCGGGCATTCTGACCGCAATCAATTGCTTGAATACGTGAGACGGATACGACCACTGCCATCCAAGGTGATATGCATGCATGGCGAGAATCACAAATGTACCGCATTGGCAAGTGGAATACACAAGAAGTTCAATATAGAGACGGTAGCCCCCATGAACCTGGAGACGTTACGATTGGTATAGTTCTTTTAAGGTGATGATGATATAATATAAATATAATAAAAATGTAGGTAATATAAAGAGGGAGGGGAAGTAAATGGGAATAAATGTTGCAGAGCATAGTAAATTTTGGATCTTAGTCTTCAGTGCATTAACTATATTATTCTTTGCTATTGGTGGCTATCTCTTTTTTTCAAGTTCTCCAGTAACAAAAGCAATGGGATTTGCTTCATTTGCTTCTGGAATGCTTAGCCTCGTCGCAACTCTTTATGTCGGTAGCGTAAGATTCACCCAGAAGTATCTTTTTCCCTTCCTCAAGGAGATTATAAGAAGACCAATCACCATCTCAATCATGGCTACCGTGGGTGCTGATAATATCGGTGAGTTCAAGGAGAATTTAAAGAAGATTAAAGAAGAGATGGAGAGAGATGAGAAGTTCAAAGAGGAGTACCTTTAAGATAGGGGTGAGAAGAAAATGACAAGTATAAGAGAGCGGATGGAACAGATGGGCATAGGGAAGAGTATAAGAATGGAACGGATAATGGACCGGAAGAGCGGGAGAACGGTTGTTGTTCCAATGGACCACGGTGTGACATCAGGTCCTATATACGGATTGACGGACATGAAGAGTGTGGTGAATGCGGTAGCAGAAGGAGGAGCAAACGCGGTTCTCCTGCATAAGGGAATTGTAATTGCTGGCCACCGGGGATATGGTAAGGATATCGGGCTCATAATTCACCTATCTGCGAGCACTTCGTTGGGGCCTGACCCATTGAACAAGGTTATAGTCGCTACGGTGGAAGAAGCGATACGATTAGGTGCTGATGCGGTCTCAATGCACGTGAATGTGGGTGCGGAGAACGAGGCGGAGATGCTTGAGGCGCTTGGAATGACGACAATGGTCTGTGAGGAGTGGAACATGCCGCTTCTGGCGATGATGTATCCGCGTGGGAAGAAGGTGAAGAGTGAACACGACCCCGAGGTGGTGAGGCATGTTGCCCGAGTAGGTGCGGAACTTGGCGCTGATCTTATCAAAACCAATTATACGGGTGATCCTGATTCCTTCAAGGAGGTAATACGGAGCTGTCCCGTGCCCGTGATAATAGCAGGCGGTCCCAAGGCGAATACCGATGCGGAGGTGCTGGAGATGGTAGAAGACGCGATCTCCGCGGGTGCCTCAGGTGTATCAATAGGTAGAAATGTATTTCAGCATAAGAGCCCGACAAACATGACGAAGGCACTGAGTAAGGTAGTGCATGAGGGCGTTTCGGCGAACGAAGCGATGGAGATGTTACCGTGATAGTCAATAGTGTCCGCCAGTGGCTATTTACTTTTTAGCTGGCTGTTTCTCATTTTGTTTTTAATTGTATTTCTTCTATTTTCCTTTGTACGAGGCGGAATAAGAAGGGGAGCTGGGAATGAGAGAGAAGAGAAAAGAGATATGGATAAAAGCTGATGGCGGGACATGGGATGAAAAGAAGTCGAGGATTACCACGGGTTTGGAGTCAGGAGTGGATGGCGTGCTTGTCGAAGAAGAGGACGTAGCAAAGGTGCGGGAATTAGGTCGTATAACCATAGCGGCGTTTGCAGCAGAATCGGATTTGGAGACAGGAGGAGAAGTGGATATAGTCGTTTATGGAAAGAGAAGTGAGGGTGATGGAACAATGCCGATTCCATCAGAGATAAGTGAATCTATTGTTTTAGGTGCGTTGAAGCGGACTTTTGGTGTTAAGCCAAATGCCGGATACGTGGAGATGAGAGGCAAGGGTTATGAGCGATTTGCCGTGGATATTGCGGATTACTGTAATTACGTGATTGTGATAGGAAAGGATTGGAAGATCATCCCGCTGGAGAATATCATTGCGGAATTGCAACATAAGGAAGCGAAGGTGATAGCAGGCGTGCAGAGTGCAGAAGAGGCACGGACGGCACTTGAAACGCTCGAATATGGTGCTGACGGCGTTCTTATGGATACAGACGATGCGTCAGAGCTGAAAAGAGCGGTCGAGATACGAGATGCGAGCACAATGGGCGCGATTCCTCTATCCACAGCACGGATAACAAAAATGAAGGAACTTGAGATGGGTGACCGGGTATGCGTGGATACCTGCTCCTTGATGGTGCGAGGCGAGGGTATGCTCGTTGGTTCGCAGTCTTTTGCGTTCTTCCTCGTGCATTCGGAATCGGAAGAGAGCCCTTATGTCGCGGCGAGACCGTTCCGAGTGAATGCGGGTCCGGTGTATGCGTATGTGCTGGTGGGTGAAAAGACGAAGTATTTGTCGGAGTTGTCATCCGGAGATGAGGTGCTCATTGTAAATGCAGAAGGCAAAGCACGAAGCGCTGTGGTTGGCAGGGTGAAGATAGAGAGGCGACCGCTCATGCTTGTGGAAGCTGAGGTTGAAGCAGGTGACGGAGAGAAAAGGATATGCAGTATAATACTCCAGAATGCGGAGACGATAAAGCTAATGGGAAAGGATAAGCCGATTTCCGTGGTTGATTTGAAGGAGGGTGATGAGGTTTTAGTTCATGTAACGGAAGCCGCGCGGCATTTCGGCATTGCCGTCGAGGAGATGGTGATCGAGAAGTAAATCGGACAAGTGTGAATTCGGTAGACAATTTGGAGTGGATATTGACAAAGATATTCAAGACTTATGGAACTTCAGCTAACAGTCAAAAGTGCCCGTTTAGTACGAAATTATTATAATCCTCAAAAATACCACTATTATTATGCGAGAAGTGTATCATGCGCTGGGCTTGCACATGCACCAGCCGCCCGGGAATATAGATTTACTGCTGAAGGAAAATGAATGGGAAGCGAAGCAGATCATTTTATGCTACGAACGTCCGTTGAAGTATCTGAAGAGGTATGCGGGTATTGCAAAGGTGCATCTCGGTTTTTCCGGGATATTGCTGGACCAGCTTTCGAATAAGAGGATCGTAGAAGCGTTTTCCGCAACGGTTGACCTGAGAAGGATGGTGCGTGAATATCCGATGGTAAAAGGAAAAGGAATAGAATTCCTTGGCATGGGTTACTACCATCCCCTTTTTCCTTTGATCCCCGTGGAGGATTGGGAGCCACAGATAATAAGATGGCAGCAGCGGGCAGAAGAACTCGGATTTCATGCGAACGGGTTCTGGCCACCGGAGATGGGCTTTTCGATGGAGATGATTCCCGCGCTCAAGAAGACCGGCTTCAACTACGTGGTTGTTGACAGCGTTCATATCAAACCGCTTAAAGGTGATTTGAAGAGAGAGGAGATAACATACAAACCTCATAGAGCGGCATACGAGGGCTCCGAGATAATCGTGATCCCCAGGGACAGGGACATCAGCAACGCTCAAGAGAGTGGATTTAATCCCGAATGGTTCGAGAATGAGGTCATGCGTAAAACAGCGGAATGCGAGGGAAATTGTCTTGTTACCACATGGTCTGATGGCGAGAATGGAGGGTGGTTCAGGCAGACACACGAACCTTCAGGATTCTGGGGCTATTTCTTCGCTCCTTATCTGGAAAAGGTGAGAAGTGGCGCGACCCATATAAGACCCATTACGATAAGCGAGTTCATCAAAGAAAATCCGCCGGAGGACTATGTACACGTTCAAACCGGTGCATGGAACGTAGCCAACACGAGTGGTTACGATTTCAGCCAGTGGCAGGGCTCGGAAACGCAAAAAAAAGGTTTAGAAGAGATTTGGGGTGTGAGTAAAAGATTCCATGACTTGAAAAAAGCCGGAAAGCTGAGAGAAGATATGCGGGATAAAATAGAGGAGCTGGTATTGAGAGCGGAAACCAGTTGTAATTTCTTCTGGGGCGATGCATGGGTTCACCGGGTGTATGAAGATACGAAAGATGCTAAGAGGTTGATGCGTGAAAGAGCTGCTCAGAAAAGTTAAAATGCACACACTGAATAAAAAAGAATGCGTGTGCTCGATTAACACCGAAGTGTTCTCTTGATGGGTTTGGCAAAAAATGATCGAAGAAGAAGTCTTACTAACGAGCACAAAAAGGATAATTCAAGATGCTTCTCTGGAAAATGGTGCGATAGTTGCTGCCAATACGGATAAAAGATATTATCCACGGGATGTTTCGCACTATCGCTACGTCTGGGTGAGAGACGCATCCTTTATCTGTGTGGCGGCGGACATTCTGGGCATAGAAATCCAGAAAGATTTTTTCCAGTGGTGTTTAGAGCGGGCGGAAGGATTTGATAAAGATGGTATTTTCCACCAGAGGTATTATACCCATGGTGCAAAAGCGGGCGGGCAATTCCAGCCGGACCAAACTGGCACTTTGTTATGGGCGGTCTGGCACCACTACTCCTATCACCAAAGAACTGGGGATGCTGTCGAGTTCAAAGACTTGATAGTGAAGGCTGCGGATGGAATCTGTAAACTTTGGGACAGGAATCACTTTGTCGTGCAAACATACGACTTATGGGAAGAGCGAAGCACGTTTCCCGAACTCGAGGATAATCATGCGTATTCCCTGGCTGCGTGTGCGCAGGGACTGAAATGCGCCGCGGCGATGATAGAACTGAAAAACGAAAACACCGATAAGAACTGGCTGAGATGTGCGGAGGAAATGGAAGAGAGGATAAATAACGGATATGATAGAAAAAGGAGATATTTCTTGAGAACTTTTGGCAAGATAAACGATTATAACGTTGATGCTTCCTTGCTCGGGCTGGTATATCCGTTTGAGGTATGCACGGCAGACGAGCAGCGGATGGTGAATACGGTACATGCGATGGAGAAGAAGATAGTAGAACGTGGCGGCGTTCATCGATACGAGAAGGATGTTTATGACGGATGGACGCAAGAAGGTACGTTGAGATGCAAAGGAGGAGGTGCATGGCCTCTGCTCAATTTCTGGCTCTCGCTCTATTACTCATTGAGAATGGAGCGGGAAAAGGCGAAAAGATACCACGACTGGGTGTTAAACCGGTTGGCTAGCCCGTACATTCCTGAGCAGATGTTTGAGAATACGCTGCAAAAATCGGTTTGTCCACTCGTTTGGGCTCATGCGATGTTTGCTCTCTCAAGCCATTATTTACGACGGAAAGATTTTGTAAAGCATGAACCTAAGCATTGACCTCCAACCGGTGGAGGATAAAAATCCTGCACTTACTCGGCATGCAATTATAAAAAGACCTCAGGCTTCATGGTCTCAATCAGTTTTCTCTGTCCCGCTCGGCAACAAAATTATTCCAAACCGGGATTACCCCTACGAAGGTCTATCCGTGTTAATAAATGGAGAGAATTATCACTTCCTCGACGGAATAGCAGTAGGAGTGAAGAAAGATGGCGAATATGTGGCGCTTTCAGCAAAGAACGTGAAGATTTCGCCGTGGAAGATGAGTTACTCGTACGGAAATGAAGCAGAGCGCTTAAAGCTCACGACAAGTTACTATTTGATGAATATCGGAGGAAGGCAAAACGGTATCACTGCTTGCCTTGCCCTTGCGCTCGAAAGCACCGCACTAAGCCCTTACAGGGTGGTAATCGAGCCGATCGTTGATATAAGACAGATGTATGACCATTCAGAGCCAGAGGGACATTTTTCCACTGCGTTAAACGATGGGATGCTGATCCGGAGAGATGAGAAATGTACCTCGATTAGAACGGTAAACGAATGCGAGGTCAGAAGTTGGAAGAAGAAAATCGAATGGTGGTATAAACTCGGCTCTGGATTCAGAGAAAAAACAGACGGGGAAGTGGTATTCAAAGGCGAGATAAAAAAGCCCATATCGTTGGGCGAGATGGAGATTCTGCTGGATAATACCTCCACTGCGTTGCTTGTTATCTCATGCAGCAATTCAGAAGCACAGCTTGAATGGTTGAATGAATGTGGCAATGATTGGTTGAGCGATGAGGCCGAGGAAGAGAAGAGCGCACGAGAACTAGTGAAATCGCTTGGTATCAAAGATGCTGCAATTGCTTTCAGAGCACTTGCACTTTCACGATTCGGGATGTATGTAGCTGATAAATTTTTCTACGAAGCTGGTGATTTTTGGTTCAGAATGCCCTGGTTCAGGGACCTGTTTGAGGGGATCGTAAACAACATCGAGACATTAATTCGCATTGGACATGCCGCGAGGATAAGGAATATTATCCTCCATTCTTTCGAATATCAGGATAACCATGGTAGAATACCAAATAGATTCCCGGAAAGAGCAGATGAGAAATTGGACTATAACAACGCAGATGCAACGTTGCTCGCATTTATCGCCGCAGGCGAGTTTTTAAAGCGGAATTGGGATGATGATTTTGCCAACCTGATTTTAAATAGGGCAGAGTTCACCATCTCGCGGTTCAAACTGAACGATGTGAACGTGGTAACTGGTGCACCGGTTCTGCATGAAAATGGGCTTGTTTCGGTCGTTCCCTGGCATTCGTGGACCGATTCGAGCCGTATAGTAGAAATAGATGGCAAAAGAATGAACGTTTCGGTAAGAATACCTGATTCCTGGTGTGATGCACGGCAGGAAGACGAACTGAACAAGCCGAAGTATTTCCTGCCTGAGATAAATGCAGAGTGGATAAAAGTGTTAAGTCACTGTCTGAAGATGTGTTCTGAGAACGAGAACTTAAAGGAGAAGCTTTCCTCACTATCAGAAAGAGCAACTAAAAACTTCAAAACCGTATTCTGGGATGATCAAGAAGATATTTTATACAATCTCGTAACGTTGGATGGTAAAAAGGATAAGACGCCTGGCTCACCCGCTGTGGTCGCATTCTCTTTGCTGCTGGATGAGCATATCTTTTCTCAGCAGGAATTGGAGCAATTCATCGCGGGAGTGAAAGCTAATCTGCTCGTTGAACGGAAAGGACTTCCTTTTGGGCTATTGGTGAAGAAGTCCTCTAAGAGAATATATTATGGCGATGAGGAATACCATGAGGCGGTGGTCTGGCCACGGGATACGCCTTATCTGATAAGAATTCTGCAAGCAGCGGGAGAAATCGAAGAAGAAACTGTGGAAGGGTTACTGAGGTCGAATTTAAATCATCAACTGAACGAAGGCTTCCTGTTTTACAACAGCGAGTTGTTCAGCCCGGATAATGGAGCAATGGTACCGGTTAAGAACCCGGTTCAGTTCTGGTCGCAATGGGTGGACCCGTTTTTGGTATATAAATAAAATCTAAAATTAGAGGAGGGGATAAGGGAAGTGGAGTGTGAGGAGAAGTAACGGAAATGGTAAAGAAGAGCATCTGCCTTGCTTTTGAGGTTCATCAGCCGTTCAGGCTAAGAAATGACTTCTTCTGGACTAAACAAATGTTCAAGAGAAGCGTGAAAGGAGGAGACCTCTTCGATTATTACCTCTTCGAAGAAAGAAACAGGGAAGTGTTTGAGAAAGTAGCGAGAAAATGCTATTGCCCTACCAACGAGCTGATATTGAGGTTGATAGACGAATACAACGAGTTTAAAGTCACATATAGCATCTCTGGTGTGTTTGTAGAGCAATGTGAGAGATACCGGTTCGGTAAGGAGATATTGGAAGATTTCCGGCAGCTCGCGGCGAGTAGAAAAGTGGAGTTCCTTGATCAAACGTATTACCATTCGCTCGTAGGTCTTTATGAAGAAGAAGAGGAATTTATCGAGCAAGTGCGAATGCATCGAGACTCAATGCGAGATTTGATGGGATACAAACCCACCTTTTTTGAGAACACCGAACTGCTGTACAACAACCGTGTAGCGAGGCTAACGGAGAGGATGGGTTATCGCGGGATCTTTGCCGAGGGCGTGGAGCGGGTATTGAACGGGCGGTCACCAAACTACGTCTATGAGCCCATAGGCTGCAAGAAACTAAAAGTGCTTCTTCGGGATTACCATTTAACAGACGACGTAGGGTTTCGATTTTCTCTGAAGAGCTGGAACGAGTATCCGTTGAGTGCCTCTAAATACGCATCTTGGCTCAATGCAACACCGGGGCAATGTATAACCATCTTTTTGGATTACGAAACGTTTGGAGAGCATCATTGGGAAGATACCGGAATATTTGAGTTTCTCCATGATCTTCCCCGGCAGGTATTGAGCTATGAAATGGAATTTTTAACCCCTTCCGAGATGGTAGAGAGGTATAAGCCGATAGGGGTAATAGATGTGAGGAACTTGGAGACGACGTCCTGGGCTGATGTGGAGAAAGACACATCGTGCTTCATTGGAAATACCATGCAGTGGGCATGTTATGAGTATCTGAGATGGCTTGAACCGTACGTAAAAGAGTCAAAGGATGAAGAACTGCTGAAAATATGGCGATACCTCGGCATAAGCGACCATCTTTATTATATGTTCACGATAGGTGGTGCATCAGGTGACGTACATAGTTATTTCTCTCATTTTGCAAAGCCCTACGATGCTTTTGTCACGTTATTCTCCGTCATTCACGATCTCGATGTCCGCTTAAGAGCCACGATTAAAAAGGCGGAATATCCTTTCGTTTTTCGCGATGGGGAGAAGGTGTGGAGTTTAAAGGGATTGTGCGAGTATATAAAGAGGATATCGGGAGCGGAAGCAGAAGCGAAGATAAAAGAATATTTAGAGCGGGGGGATTTCGAGCTCTGGCTAAGGGAAAGTGTGGGGGAAGAGGGGATTGCGAAGGAGGTACGAAATTTAAGTGTAAGCATGAAGAAGCAGAAATACGATGGAGATGAATTACGAGAGCGGATATCTGAGATTCTTTGTAAGGGATGAGACTGCTACACTATAAGTATACAGAACAAACTTATTTATTTTATAGATGCTGGTTAATAAATCTAAGATTGGAAAACTTGCGGAGCACGTCTATGAGCTGTCAAAGGCGCTAATGCGATAAAAGAGCAATTTTGTGGTTCGAAACGTTCAAATATGATCTTATTTATTAAAAGCTGCTGATGTGGTTGTTCTCCCCTCCCTCTACGAGCCATTTGGAATTGTCGCATTGGAGGCGATGGCTGCCAGGACTCCGGTGGTGGCATCAGATGTTGGGGGGCTTTCTGAGCTATTGGGTAGAAAAAGGATTTCAAAAAGCTCTTTCATTAAACTGGGATAGGATTTCAGAGGCTACTATCAGTGTTTATGCACAGGTTTTGGCTTTTGCTCGGGTTCCTACAGCGATACCTGTGCGGAAAGATGTTGAGATAGGCATGGAAACCAGGGAAGGTGAGATCTGGAAATATTCGTATTCGTGAATAGCCCTTTTTAGATATGCTACTTTGACTCTGGCAGGGTCTTTCGAAAGTTTTATTTATAGCTAACACCAACATAAATTTGTGCGGGCTAGCCTGGGGGGTTCGGCGTCCTCTGCAACTCGAAATCGCCGATATGCGAGAGGCGAAGCTCGAGGAAGGCCCTGTAGCCCTCAACTTCAGCTCAAGGTTAGACGAAGACGCACCGTCCTGCGGGGTTGACGGTGGTATGATGGTTGGCTGGAGAGCTTGCTGCCATGCCTTCGCCACGGATACTGGTTCAGGCCCGGAAGGGAGCAGACTCACTGTGGACGTTGGCGCTCGGAGGGAAGCGGTGCCGAGAAAGACTTTGAGGGTCTGATTGAGAGCGAAGGTGTCGACCGAGAGCGTGCCCGCACATGGAAAAATTCCAAATCACAAGCACCAAATCACAAATGGGAATGGGAGAATAGGGAATAGCCAATAGGGCATAGTTATCCAATTTCTAACCCCTAATCCCTATTGACTACTTGGCCACTGACTATATCGGCTCAAGCCCTTTAACAAAAGCACGAAAAAGCATCAAAACGGGGATTATCTCCAAACGACCTATCCACATGTTTAATATCAGCATTACTTTCCCAATATATGACATCCCCGCACCGGTAATGCCTACGGACAACCCTACATTCCCCTGTGCCGATGCAACCTCAAATATAATCTCACTCAGCGTGTGGCTCGGTACCACGACATGCGACAATACCCCCACTCCCAGAAACAAGAATACAAGCCACAGAATAATAATCAAATTCGCTTCTGATACAATCCTATTCGTTTCTTCTTCATCCAACAACCTATCCCAAAATCTAAATGGCTTGATCGCTCTTTTTGGCAAGAGAGACTTTGTTAATGACCAACTCATTCCTTTCCACACGAGTACTGCTCTTATTAGCTTTATACCGCCAGCCGTAGAGCCTGCCCCACCTCCAATGAGCATCGCGATAGATACCATACCGAGCGCTGTTCCTGACCATAGATGTACATCATAGGTCTGAAAGCCCGTGCAGGTGAGTCCCGAGATGAGTTGAAAAGAAGAGAACCGGAGAGACCTCAAAATATTCCCGGAGAGGGAGAAATAGTTCTCAACAGAGAGAGGAATGAGCAATAAGAGGAGGATAACAAAAAGCGCTCTGCATTGCATATCTTTTAAAAACGCTCTGAAGTGCCCTGTTAACACCTTGTAATGGATTAAAAAGGGGATGGCGCCGAGAATCATCATGGGCATGATTGCCAATTCGATCCAGGGATTGTTATAGAATGCCATGCTGTTCTCGGTTATGCTAAATCCACCCGTTCCTATTACGGTCATTGCATGGTTTATCGCCTCCCAAAGGGCCATCCCGGCAAAATAAAATAAAATGATGCCGATAGAAGTGAGCAAAAGGTAAATCCACCATATTATTCGCACGGTGGATATAACGCTTGGGCGTATTTTCTCCTCCCTCGTCTCCGCTTTATACATCATGAAGGACCCGGTCCCCGGGCGCGCCAGGATGGATACCATCAGCACAATCACACCGATGCCTCCCACCCACTGCATCAAGCTTCTCCAGAACTGCATGGTGAAGGTAAGCGAGGAAGGATGCGCGACCATCGTCAATCCTGTTCCTGTCCAGCCAGACATCGCTTCAAAAAGAGAATCTAAGGGATGCATTCCCTCTATAAAGATAAAGAAAAGCGAGCTGATCGCAGGGACAACCAACCATGCCGACGCTGCAGTAATCATTGCATGTTTCAACTCAGGCTCTTTTGCGTTCCTGCACGAATATCTAAGCGATAAGCCGAGACAAAGGGTAAGAAGAGCGGTGAAAAATAATATTTTCAGCACCTCAAACTCATTAAAAAGGTAAGAGACGATCATCAGCACTAACATCAGTAATCCAAGAATAACCAAGATACTGCCAAGGTCTTTAAGCACGGTCTTTAGATTTGAAAACACTTTCTCATCAGCTCCGCATGACAAAACGTAAGCCTTAAATTCTCTTTTTCTCCCCCTTTATTTTAGTCTTGTCCTCGTTTTGTAAATAAATGAAATCATAATATTCCACCGTTATATAAATTATATAACTTTTTAATGCACCTTACTCTTTGATAGGAAATGGTACAAAGATTTTATTATTAAAACGTGGATCGCTTGAAAGTGCCAGCAAGCGCTCGTACTAATTCAAAAGTTGTAAATATATAGTGCAACAGGTTATAATAAAGTGTTATGGGGGAAGAAAGAGAGCCAGAGGAGAAAGAAGGAAAGAGTGCTGAGGATTTACTGATCCTCGCGGAGGAACATCTTGCGGAAGAGCGATATGAGGAGGCAATAAAAATCTACAAGGAGATCGTAAAGGGAGAGCCAACTCTTCCTACGCTGGCAAAGGCTTGTAATGATTGTGGTGTCGCTTACGCGAGCTTAGAGCAGTACGATGCGGCGATTGGATTCTTCAACGCAGCACTGAACCTCAAGCAGTATCTTATGGATGAAGGGATATCGGCTTACTACAATCTCGGGCAGGTATACAAGATTATAGGGGATGAGGAGAAAGCAGAGCACTGTTTCAAGCGTGGGGAGACGTTAAAGCGAGAACATAAACGCCGGGATGAAGAGGCACAACGTATGTTCTCTTCTGTTCTGTAAAGCTTCGGCTCTGAATCGCCCAAAAAGGGAAATTGGCACGCTGAGAATCACCAACAGAAATTGGGGGATTATTAAGCAATACGAATACTTTTTATTACTATAAGAATGATATTAACGTAAAGGAGAATAGGGGATAGAGAAGATGGAGAAAATAACCGTAAGTTTGATAAAAGCGGATGTAGGAGGATTTCCAGGGCATTCGACGGTGCGTCCCGAGCTCAAGGAGAAGGCACGTGAGCAGTTGGAGAAGGCGAAAAAAGATGGTCTGCTTGTGGATTATCATGTCTTGAATGCAGGTGACGACTTGGAGCTGGTGATGAGTCACCGGAAAGGAGTGGATGCGGAAGAGATCCATGGATTGGCATGGAACGCATTTGAAGAGGCGACGAAGGTAGCGAAGGAGCACAAGTTGCACGGTGCGGGACAGGATCTGCTGGTGGATGCGTTCAGCGGGAACATACGGGGCATGGGGGTGATACCATGACAAATGAACAATATTCGATGATAGCAGATTTTATAGGAGAGTTTGATCTCAGTTCTCTTTGTAATAAGATCGTTAATATATGCCAAAAACTGGTTCCTTCTGAGGCATGTGCTATATTTTTAAAAGAAGAAAAAAGAGAAGGTTTTCCTGAAACTATTACTATAAGAGCTGGCGCTGGTTTTTCTGCGGTATTGATTAAAATACCAGCAAGATATGAACTTGAAGGAAAAGGAATTACTGCATGGGCAGCTAAAACAGGCCAAATAGTTAATTGTAAATGCAAAGAGGAGATACATGAACATGCAAATTTTTTGGGTAAATTTCAAGAAGCACAGGGTAAAAAATGTGACACTCTTCTGATAGTCCCTATTAAACTTAACGGTGATATCCGGGGTATTTTAAAAGTAGAAAATAAAACGCCAACTAAGGATCATCCAGAAACCTTTTTTACTCAGGAAGAGGAGAAAATTCTTCAAACCTTTGCTGATGGCATTGCCCGTGCAATTAATGGTATAGATAAACTTACTGAAGAGAGAATAAGTAGAGCGAGAGACATAGCAATGGCTTTAGCAGGTATTACATCTCTCTTAGCAAAAAAGTTTAATCTTGATGACCTGTTTAAGATGATAGTCGAAAAAATCAAGAACTTCTATCCGCAGGTTCTTGCTCTATATTCTTGGTCAACGAAGATAAAGAAAGTATGACAATGGGAGCAGGAGCCGGTTTTGCAGAATCGCTTGTTCCACAACGAATAACATATTATAAAAACGGTAAAGGAATAACAGCTTCAATTCTTAGAAACAAAAGAAGAGTGAATTTGAGAACTCGAAAAGAAATTATGGAATGTAAAGATCCTGTAACTAAGGAAAAGATTTGGGCAGGAATGACTGAACACTTGCAAAGAGAAGAATGTCGTTCATATTTAGGTATACCTTTGATGGTACAAGATGAAATTGTGGGCGCCTTAAGAGTAGAAAACAAAAGGAAAAAACCTCCTGAAGACTATTTTACAGGCCATGATGAGGAAATTCTACTGATTATGACCAACGCCATAGTAGGAGCAATCCAACTCAAAGGAGAATTGGAAAAATCTGATCAGAAGCGTGGTCAAACATACGAAGAACTTTTTGGATCTGAACTCTTAAATTGCTTAGAAGAGCTAGGAGGAACTATTATGAAATCTCAAAACAAGGAGGGACAAAAATGAGGAGGGACAAAGCATCTGACTTAAATATAAAAAACCTCTTTGAAAAGATAAAATACTTTCTTGATAAAGAAGGGTATGACGTTGGTAAGGCCATATTAGAGGGCCTTATAACTTTTTTAGGTCCTGCTGGAGCCATTCCAAAAGGTGTAATAACTTATCTTGATTCAAGAATACGAGAGGAAGAAACTAAAAAACTTGTATCTATTCAGGTTTTTTTAAACTTTTCGTTTTAGCAAAAATCCGAAAAGAATA
>DYFG01000226.1 GCA_020725315.1 Nitrosotalea sp. | reverse complement strand
TAGCAACCGGTGCTATCGACTTTCGCAAACGGACAGTAAAGACAGTCCAAATCTTTGGTCTGGTGAAGCGGGCATTTGCGTAGGGCAATCATTTGGGTCTCCTTTCAGGTTCTGGTCTTATTCTAACAGTATCACTATACTATAACATTGTCAAGAGAACGTATGTTCTATTTCGTTGCTTCTTTATGAACCAAAACGTTAAATGGTGCTCTTCACCCGCTTTGTAACAGCTAGAGTAGTGAATGCTTCAATCTCTCAGAATAGTGTTTGAACAGGTATTTTGGTATCCAAAAAAGGGGGAAATAGGGTCGGATTAGCTTACTTTGTAACTTCCGATAATAGCGATTATGTTAACTAAGCGGTAACTCTTGTAACAAACATAGCCGAGTATCGGAATAGTAATAGGTAGAGCGCATGAGCGTCAGCGCAGGTCTTTTGACCGCAGACAAGGGCGTCTCGGTGAGTTTAGCCTGCGCCGCCGAGAAAGGGAATATATATGAGTTGGGAGAGGAAGGCCGCCAAAGCTATCCTGCGCTGTTTGCGTAATAAGCATGTGGCTTATGAAACACGACAGTATTACAGTTGGCTTTTGTCGCCCAAGGGCTACCCCATGCAGTTGGATATTTACCTACCACAGTTCGGGGTAGCTATCGAGTTAGATGGACGACAACATGCTTATTTCGATCCCGGGCTGTATAGACACAGGGCTGAGTTTGCGGAACAAATAGCCAGGGATCGCCGCAAGACCCAAATTCTCACCGGGCGCGGTATCGCGCTGGTAAGAGTTACGGGCAAGACTCTGGGGAAGTTGGCTCGGCTTAACCGATCTATGGAAGATTGGAACTGGAAGATACTCTTGGAGCATTTACCTATTTTTGATCGGTTAGCTACGGTGCGGCACAATGCTTCTGTGGTGGCACGGATATTAAACTGTCTTGCTTTCGGGGAAACGAAGCCGTGTGACACCGGACTTCTCGCCACGCGTGGAATAAGTATTACACTTCCTAAATAAAATACCCCCACTCTACCCCAAATCAGATGGGAAGAAAGAGAACTAATCAGGCGGGCTATCCCGCCACCACCAAGCCTTAGGGCACCCCTCGGAGCCCGGCGGAAATTCTGGGATATATATATCCCACTCTCAGTTGTCCAATCAATTTTGAATTTTTTGCTTTTCCTTCCTCCAGGATGCTACAGAAGTAGTTAAGACTGAATACACTCAACCCATTCTTGTTTTTCCTTCCCTCTTTCACTGCGTTCTTACAGACGTAGTTTGGGTTGAATCGACCATTATCAATTTTTCGTGCATAACTTGCGCAAATTAAAGTTTCTGCCGCTTGGCGTAGTTGCCGGTAGCTAAAAAATGACTACAGCGGCAGAAATTTTTAATAGTTCGGAAAAGGAACATAGAGTCCCTAATTATCTGGCTTGCTTTTACCTTCATTATCCGGCTCATACCTGAATTTTGCGCTCTATGGGTTTTTTAAGAGACCTTAGACCTATTTCTAAAAAAAACAAAATATGCTCTGAACAGGTATTTCTTGGAACGCTCCTGTACAGGTCATATCAAACTATCAATTTAGGAATTTCGTCCATTCTGGGTCATTTTACAGCCCCCAGAAGCCCTCCAGGGTAATTTTTCTCCCAAACATAAGTTCACCAAGTTTCTTTAAAATAGGAGATCATCATGCAATTTTTCAGAAGTGGACAAA
>DYFG01000225.1 GCA_020725315.1 Nitrosotalea sp. | reverse complement strand
GGGTCAACGGGGCAGAGCCCCGTTATGCGGGGTCGTGGGGCGGAGCCCCACATAAGAAAAGGTTTATGAAGGTCGTAAAAAGAAAGCTGAAGACAAAGGAGAAGGAAAGCGGAGAAAAGAAACGTATCGGTGAGATTTCGCTGATTCCCGAGTCGTTGGATGACTTATGGCACCTCAAGCACGTCATCGAAGCGGGTGACCTTGTGTATTCGCTTACGTATAGGCGGCTGGACGAGGCTACGGATAAGGTACGACCGGATAAGGCGGATAAAAAGCCGGTACGATTGGGCATAAGGACGGAAGGCGTTGAATTTCATAAATTCTCGCATCGGTTACGGATAAAGGGAATGATTGAGGAAGGGCCGGAGACCGAACTGGGCGCTTACCATACCTTTAATATCGAACCGGGTGTGAAGCTTTCTGTTGTGAAGGAATGGAAAGATCACCATTTGAAACGGATACGGGAAGCGGAAAAAGCGGTTGCAGCGCTTGATGTAATCGTGGTAACGATAGAGGAAGGCGAGGCGATCGCGGGTATCGTGCGACAATATGGCGTGGATGAGCTCTTTTCAGTACGATATGGTTCTGGGAAAGGTATGGGAGGGGGCAGTAAAAAGGATTTTTTTAACGACCTGCTGAAGCATGTGAAAAACTCGTTTCAAGCCTTGAATGCTGAAGCGCTCATCATTGCGGGTCCGGGCTTTATAAAAGACGATTTCTTTGCGTTTCTGAAGGAGCAGGATGCGGAGTTAGCGAACCGTACGAGAATAGAGCAGGCGTCTTCAATCGGTGTTTCTGGGTTTTTAGAAGTATTGAAACGAGGTGCGGTGGAACGGTTGAAAAAAGAGGAGCGGCTCACCAAAGAGGTGATACTTTTGGACCGGTTAATGGAAGAGATAAGCAAAAAGGAAGGTGGGAAGGCGGCGTATGGCAAGAGCGAAGTGAGAAGAGCGATAGACTATGGCGCGGTGGAAACGCTGCTGGTCAGCGATGAGAAACTCATGAGGGCACACGGAGAGGAAAATGAGGAAGAGGAGGAGATCGAACGCATGCTCGATGAGGCGGAACGGCAACGAGGAGAGATAGTAGTCTTCAGCACGGAGTTCGAGCCAGGCAAGCGGCTCAACGCTTTGGGTGGCATTGCCGCGATACTGAGGTTTGGGATATAACCGGCTAGTTCTATTTAATGATAAACCAGCTTTTCAATCGCAGCGACATAATTTTCGATCTTCTCTTGCCATGAGAAACTTCCTGCTAACTGATACGCCTTCCTCTTTAATGCGAGGAGTTCCTCATACGGCATTGCTCTCAGAAGCATCAAGATAGTATGTGGCTTCATGTGCAACTGATTGAGATAGTTGACACTTGCATAGACATTTATTCCACACTAACCAGGAGGAATATTTAAGTGCCTTTCAGGCAGGGGACCATATACTCCCTGAGAGATAAACGGTCTCGTATGTTCAACGCGGTGTTATACGTAGCACCGACCTTCCACAGCGACGAAAGATACGAATCTTTCATCCCGCCTATCTCCTTGCTTCTGCGCTTGTGCAGGCTTTACCCTTACTATGGCTTTCGTGAACACGGTTCACGTTCGGACACGGTCCATCGCCTAAAGAGTACGGTGATAAGACCGGTGCAGAAACAACCGGTTAGTATTTTTGTAATTGTTTAGCTGCAAAATCCCAAACACTAAATCCGAAATCCTAAACATG
>DYFG01000018.1 GCA_020725315.1 Nitrosotalea sp. | reverse complement strand
TGAACGAAATTCAGAAAACAACATCTTTATAAACTTAAAGTGCGGAATATGGGTTTTAAAAGTTTTTCGCTTTTTTTCTTTTTTTCCGTTACTTTATCCCCCCATTAATTCAATTTCTTGCATCAGCTATACAAATACGTAAAAGCTATTGAGAAGGTGATTACACTTAAATAGGTGCGTGTAGTAGAATTAATTACGAAGTAAAGATACTATGAGCGGAGATATAGAATCGCTTATCAAGAAGGAGTGGATAACAGAAGATACAGAAGGGCTTGTCTTCGGGTATCGCAGCATAGTTCAGGTGGATGTGGTAGTGAAAAACAGTGAACACTGGCTGGTAGGGATAAAATCCAGCACTTCACAGGGGGATGTTTCTACTTTTAGCAGGATTGGGGAACTTTATCAGAAAGAAAAAGAAGTGAAGCCAAAGTTGATTCTCGTCACGCCTTTCATCGAGGATAAAGCAACGATACTCGCTGATAAATTCAATATAGATGTTCATACCTCGTTATAATAAGGATGAACGAAATCGAAGATATTTTGGAGACGAGAAGAAATTTCTATGCCTTTCTGTACCGAATGTACGTGGAAGCACCGCGAAGAGAGCTTGCAGATGATCTGGTGAACGAACGGTTCCATTTTCAGGAGCTGAGATCGTTAGATATAAATGCGGAACTTTCACAAGGTTTTCGGTTATTAAACGAGTTCATGGAGAAGAGTAAAGGCAGAGAGGTTGATGCACTGCATGAAGACCTGGTACGGGAATACACGCGCTTATCCATCGGTCCGTTTAAACTACCCGTACAGCCTTACGAGGCATGGTGGGTGAGTGGGCATCTACTAGGCGAACCGCTCGTAAAGGTGAAGGCATTTTATAGGAAAGCGGGTGTCGCTAAATCGAGCGAGTATAAAGAGCCGGAAGACCACATCGGATTCGAACTTAAGTTTATGCACTATCTCTGCGAGGAGGAACTATCGGCTGATACCGGAGAAAGGCTAAAGAAATGCTTAACGCTCCAACGAAGAAAATAGAAAAGTTTATATAATGTCAGTACCTGAACCTATTAGCGGAGATAAAATAAGAAATGAAAGGAGAAGGTAAAATAAGAGCTGCAAAAGTAAATACCATAAGCAAGTATTACGATACAGTATTCAGTGGAATCATGATGTCAAGGCGGACATTCACCAAAGTTATAGTTCTGGCTTCAGCTCTTGCACTAAGTGGAATCCGGAATGTCAGTGCTTATCTTGATGATAAGTTATTTTCAGCGAGTGCGACTCCTCAGCTAGAAGAAGTAAACTTGATATGGCTTGAAGGACAGGACTGTGCGGGTTGTACTATCTCTATCAAACAG
The DNA here is from genome assembly GCA_020725315.1 of Nitrosotalea sp. GTDB lineage: Archaea > Halobacteriota > Syntropharchaeia > Alkanophagales > Methanospirareceae > ANME-1-THS. The sequence continues at coordinate 17,967 of DYFG01000018.1, read as the reverse complement.
GCAAGCAACCCAACGCTCATCGATGTTGTAACGGGAGCTATTCCAGGGCTTGGAGGGCTGAAGCTCGCCTACCACCCAACGCTTATGTTCGAGTGGGGAGAAGATGCATCTAAGGTTCTCATTGACGCCATGGAAGGGAAGTATGACCCTTTTGTATTGATTCTCGAAGGAGCAATACCCGAGGAGGCGAAGGCAGGAGAGGGTGTTTATTGTGTTATTGGAGAGTACGAGGAGAGACTTCTCAAGCTCAGCGATATCATTGACAGCCTATCAAAGAGGTGCGCCGCAGCAGTCGCTGTTGGCACATGCGCCTCTTACGGCGGTATCCCCAGTGGAAAGCCGAATCCAACGGGATCGAAGGGACTACTAGAGTATTTAGGAAAAGAGTGGAAAGGAGCTTTGGGGCTTCCGGTTATTTGTGTACCCGGCTGCCCACCTAGACCTGATAACATGGTGCAGGTCTTTGGTCATGCTGTCCTGGCTGCGAGAGGATTAGCACCGCTTCCGAAGCTTGACGAGTGGCACCGACCTGTTCCTCTATATGGTTACACTGCCCATGAGCTCTGTCCGATAGCGGATTTCTACGCAAAAGGTGTGGATGCTCATGAATTCGGAGAAATGGGCTGTCTTGCCGCAATCGGCTGTAAGGCTATAATCACACCCTGCAACGCGTCTACGATGTGGATGGATGGGTATGGTGGCTGCACGAGGGTCGGATCTCCATGTATTGGATGCACACATCCAGACTTCCCAGATCCACCGCTTTCGCCATTCTTTGCCAAACCACCAATGGGCCCATTTGTAAGTGAAACGATGAGCGGTTTATTGGGTCATATAAAGATGGGGTTTGAAAGACTTAAAAGGAGGAAGATATGATGGGAAAAGAGAGGGAAATAACTATAGAGCCCGTAACAAGGATTGAAGGACATCTTGGGGTTCACGTAAAGGTAGACACCGAAGCAAGAAAAATTACCGATGCATACGCATATAGCCCAATGTTCAGGGGTTTTGAGATTATTCTTGTCGGGAGAGAGCCGTCGGAAGCACCCTATATTACTCAGCGGTCTTGTGGTGTCTGTCCAGTTCCTCATGCGCTGGCTTCAGTCCAAGCTGTTGATATGACCTATAAGGTATCCCCACCGCCGATGGGTGTTGCACTTAGAGACCTTGTCCACGGTGCAGAGCAGTTATACGATGTGGAAGTAGGTGTTCTCAACCTTGAAGGACCCGACTACAGCGAGGTTGCGGTGAAGAAGTTTAATCTTGAGTGGTGGGAAGAAGCGCAAAAGACAAAGGCTGAGAGAAGCGATGTCCACTGCTTTGCGACAATCGCTAATATCATGACCGCACTAAACCCACTGGCAGGCGAGCTTTATCTGAGGTCGCTTCTCGTGCAAAAAGCAGGACATAACATGGTTTCCATATTCGGCGCAAAACATCCGCATGTCCACTCATTCATTCCAGGTGGAATCGCAAAGACAAATCTATCTGAAACTGATGTTAAATCCTATCTTACGCTGTTGATGAGGCACATCGCTTTTACAAAGGAACTGGTCACAGCAACTGATGACCTTCTTGATTTTGTTCTCGAGCAGGGATATGAGGATGTAGGTGCGAGAAAGACAAACCTCGGCTCCGTAGGTGCGTATAATGACCCAGAAGCGTATTCCGCAGAGTATAGCGAGATGACAGACTGGAGTCGTAAGAGGATGGTATCACCGGGAGTAATCCTCAATGGTGAACTTGTCACAACAGACCTCGTTGAGTTCAACGTCGGCGTGCGAGAATTCATTGGTAGAGGCTGGTATTCAAGCGATTGGCAGCAGGAAGTTGCAACTGACCCGTTGGGTAATGCAATAGCGTTAGAGCACCCGTGGAATAAACGCACAATACCAACGCCTGGCAAGTATGGAAACTGGGATTCAAAATATACTTGGGTTACGTCTACGAGGTGGTGGAACTGGAAGGGTGATGGTAGGAATCATGTTGTAGAACTCGGACCGCTTGCGAGGATGTGGGTGACTGCGAAGGCAAAACTAATTCCTGAGTCCACGGGAAATAGTCTCAAATTTGAGCTACCAGCAGCCCTTATCCCTGGTTTCAAGTATGCAGAAAAGATGGAATTCGAGTGGAAGATTCCGGAGAAGCCAAACGCGGTCGAAAGGATAAGAGCTCGGGCATATTATCATGCATATTCTGCGTATTGCACGTTGAATATGGTGCTGAATACGTTAGGGCTCATGAAGGCTGGCAAGACAGGAGTATGGACTCACTACGAAAGGCCCAAAGAAGGCATAGGCTTCGGTGCGATTGAAGCTATGCGTGGCGCTTGCTTGCATTGGTGCGTAATGAAGAAAGGTGTCATCCACAATTATCAATATCATGCACCGACGACCTGGAATGCATCTTGCCGAGACCCTGATGGAAACCCAGGACCTTTCGAAGAGGCACTAATGCAAACGCCAATAACAGAGACTGCTGAGGCTGAGGAGTGGAAAGGCATTGATGTCGTTAGAACGATAAGGAGCTTCGATCCGTGCTTGGGATGTGCGGTCCACATTCATAAGGGCAAGCAAATCGTGAAACACGAGCTACTTCCGTTCGCGATACCGTTGTAGCTCTTCCATGATAAGCTCAACCACTCCCGGGACCGCAGCCTCAACAGCTCGGCTCAGTGCATTACTCAGCGTGATCTCGAGGCTCTCGCAGCCAATAGCAATAGTTGTAGGAGGAAGAGTACCGATCTTCTTAGCGATGAAAAGGAGTTCCTCTAATCCCATCTCATGAACACTGAAGGTGAAGAAACGCATCGCATCTTCGGGCTTCAGTTCCTTCACCTCCTCAGCTTTAATTTCCGTGCGATAGATCGTTCCAGGTTTACCTCCTTTCTTAACAGCGTCAATAAAGATAACGAGCTCATAGTCACCAAGGTCAGGTGCCAGTGTCGATCCACAAAGTCCAACATCTCTCGCTTCCACATCCTCAGGTAGATTCATTGCCATTAATGCCTCGATGACTTTTGGACCGAAGCCATCGTCTCCCATGTACCTGTTCCCAATACCTGCTATGAGAACCCTCGACATTTCTTATAATTATAGATGCCATACATATATTATTATCACTTATTATCACGGATTTTGGATTCTGGCAACTCATATCCTCTTCAGTATCAAATCTTATGCAGTATTTGTATACTTAAAACAAGCGATATGTGAGACTTTTTGCCATATTTTTGGCTTTTATCCCCCTAGGACAAGCAGCTACATACTTATAAATACTACATTTTAATTCTGAGCTCCTTTTCATCTTTGCTCCTTTTTTCCTCTTCTCCGTGCTTGGACTTGAGAAATCTTTACCTTCTTTTCGAGTGTTTGGTGAGGAGTTTGACTTTACTTTCTCTCCCTTCAGTCTGTTTATTTCAATGATTGAATTTGTGATTCTATGATATTAAGAAGTTTGATTATAAGGGTTTTTACTGTTTCCTTGTCACTGAAATATTCACCTTCTGGATCTAAATTTATTACCTCTTTAGGTATAGTGACAGCTGTAAGATTGCATCTGAACAAAATCTTTAATAAAACTCTCGACTAAAACTTTAAAAAACCACTTAGTATCGAGAACAGCAACATTTACTAATAGAAAAGTTGTATTTGTATAGCTGCCCTATATCTTATAAAGTAATCAATAAAGTACTGAAACTTGGTTATGTGTAATCTTGTGGTTAGCTAAACAATTACGATTGAAGTAAAAAAAAGAAGTTGTTAGGCTTCCCTTTCCCGTTCAGATAGATGTTCAATCTTACTTAGGAGAGGGTTCCACCTTTGCCTTAACTTCCGCTTCTAACTCCTCGTCGGTCTTCCCTTCGGTATCTATACCCAGGTACGCAGCCACTTCCCTGATGTTGAGATCTGCCGTCTTTGCCTTCGGTTTTGCCTTCGTTTTCGGTACTGCTTCTTCCTCGACCACAGATTCTTCGATTTTTTTTAACTCGAGCTCCGCCTCTCGTTTCGCTTTTTTGAACTCGCCCATCGCCTGCCCGAAAGACCGCGCAAGCTGAGGCACCTTCGCTGCACCGAATAACAAGACTATTACCAATATCCCAATTATTATCAACTCGCCTCCACCTAATCCTCCGATCATCTCTCTGCCTCCTGCTTGTAACTTAGGCTGAGGTATATATAAATATTTGTATCCTATCTACGTTTATGCCCAATATATTTTGTCACGAGCAACCCGAGTTCGAAGAGTGCTATTGAAGCTACTGCCATAATCATCGAGATACCCGTGGGGTCGGCGATGACAAGGAAAGCAATGCCCAGTATCAATCCATATATTATCAGTCTCTTATCCCTGAGCCATGAGTACGTGACCAGTTTCATCTTCACCGCTAAGGTCATTATGAAGGGTATTTGAAAAATCAGTCCGAATCCTAGCGCAGTATAAAGGATGATAGAGATAATCCTCTTTGCAGAAAGCGCAACCTGCGCAATATCGCCGGAATAAGCGATGAGATACCTGAAGATCAGTGGAAGGACGAAGAGATAGACGAAGAGTGCACCGAGAGCATAAGAAAAGAGCGAAGGAATAACGGCCATCAGGAAGAACTCCCGCTCTGAGGGATATAACCCGGGTCGTATGAAAGCGAAGATCTCATATATGAGCAAGGGTATCGTAACAGAGAGCGCGAATATGAAGGAGAACAAAAGTCGCACACCCATCCATTCCATAGGGCTATACACAAACAGAGCCATTTCCTCAGGGAAGAGGTTATGGAATAATAAGTAGCGAAGAGCCTTGCTTGAGAAGAAGAAACCGACCAGTGTCGCAATACCGAACGGAATTAAGACAACGATGAGTCTGCTTCGTAGTTCCAGAAGATGCTCCATTACAGGAAGCTCCGCATCTCCTACCGGCCCTTCTACGCTTAGATACGCATCGTCATCTCTCTTATCATCTCTCCTCATTTTTTCATTAACTTTAGTTTCAGCTTTAGCCTTTATCTTACTCATAGTAATAGGAGCAAGTGAAGATGGCGAGTATTAGTGAAGAATTAGGATATATAACCGAGTCGTTAAAGAAGAAACTTATACCCATCTTTGCCGTTCTATTCTCCGGTTTCCTGGTCTCTTTTCGCCTTTTAGACCCCGTGTTACTCAAGATGAAAGAAGACCTCCTTCCAGAAGGTGCCACGCTCATCTATATCTCACCCGTGGAGGTGCTCATGCTTAAAGTTAAGTTAGCTCTGACCATAGGCATAATACTTGCGGTTCCTCTTATAGTGCATTATGCGTACAAGACGTTGAAGATACGATTTGGGATACGGAACCCAATGAAAAGATCAGATCTCATCATATTGCTGAGTTCTGCCATTTTTTTGTTTATTTTAGGGATAAGTTATTCGTACTTCCTTATGCTCCCTCTTGTTCTAGATTTTCTCTACAAAGATCCAACAGCAATAGGGCTTACCGCCACGTGGACCATATATGAATTTACATCCTTCGTCGTCAACATAACGCTCCTATTGGGAATATCGTTTGAAGTTCCCATCTTTATCGTCTTTGCTGTTCGATCCGGACTCGTCCAGATAGCTACGCTGAAGGAATATAGACGGTACGTCATCGTGGCAATGTTCGTCCTCGCTGCGATCTTTACACCGCCCGATGTGGTGAGTCAGCTCATCGTCGGGTTCCCGCTGGTAATCTTCTATGAGATTGGTATCCTTATTTCGAGCGTTCTCACTAAGAGGCTTTCCACTTCCAAATCAAAATTATTGACCCTACGGGCTTATAATAAACACTAATATGCTTATAATAGATAATGATAGAGCAACCAGAAGAGTTGTCTCGGCTATCAACCAGGAAAGTTTGCTATTTATTTAAAATATTCAACCATCGCTGCCTTGAGGAGGTGAAAAATCCTTAAATTCCTCTTTTCAGCTGGCCAACTCATCTGCACCTTCTCGTTGATGACCGAGTTGAGCATCATATCGAACTCCGGTTTCAATTGCATTAATCGTTCTCGTTGGACGGATTCGTCATTTATCGCCCTTATCTCGTCTACTGCGGTTGTAAGGTGAATTGCGAGCTTTATCCGCTCTTCCGTTCCTTTGAATGAGGTAGAGTCAATCAATCCGTATTCCATCTTCAATTTGTTCAGTCCAAGCCCAGCTCGATATGTGCAATCTACAATCTCGTCTCGTGTCATCCATTTGGTCTCGTAATTCAGCGCGTATTTCCAGCTCGGCGAGAGCAGTGCCTTTCGATGGTCCTCAAACGTGTTAAAGAGAATCTTGTAGCCAAACTTTTCGGGATGCTCGTATAAGATGCAGCCGGGGTCAAGAAAAGGAGAATAAGGTAAAATAAATGGTACAACGCGTGTACCAAATTTCTCCATCAGATACCCAGACCAATCCACCGTCTCCATGACCGATTCGCGGGTCTGGAAAGGGAGACCAATCATGAAGAACAAATCAAATCGGTTGCACCCCGAATCCAACGCCCATCCTATATTCTTCTCAATCTCTTCATTCGTATACCGCTTCCCCTCTATCGCTCTTATCCGCTCGTCATGGCTATCTGGCGAGAGTTCAAAATTGAAGTTTTCAACAGATTCCGCCATGAGTTCAAAATAGTCCTTCGGTGCAACATTGAACAACTCAAACACGAGATGATTCTTGAATTCAGCCTTCTTCAAGACTCCCAGGACGGTGTAAGCGTATTCTTCGCCTGGCTGGAGGAGGTCACCGATAACGAATATGGGTGCTTTCATATATTTCGTGATCTTTATAATATCCTCTGCAATTAATTGCGGGTCACGAAAAGCTGGTTTCTTCCGATTGCAGTATACTGCAAGTGCATTCCTGGAACCTCCGCAGAATGTGCAATTATGGATACAGCCGCGACAGGTTATCACCGGCGTGATCGGGTAGTCCAACCACTCGTGGGAAGACCAGCCTTTCCATGGGCTCAGACTTCCGACATCACGGTATTTCAGAGCCGATTTGAAAACAGGGAGGTAATTATTAGAAAATTCGTTCAATTCGGTTGGAACATGAGTGAGGGGATTTATATGCACCTCACCGCTGCTATCCCTCCATACAAGGTTTGGGAGTGTGCTGATGGTGGAATAAGAATGCTGAATAATCGCTTTCATGAGCTGGAGCAGGGGCTCTTCGGCAGAATCCCCCCTTATGATAAAATCCACCTCAGGATAGCGAATCAACTCTTCATGGAAGTACGTTGCGGAAAATCCACCGAAGATGACGGGTATGCTGGGATGGTATTTCTTGCAGAGCTTCGCTACTTCGAGGCTCCCCTGTGCATGAGCAAGCCAATGGAGGTCAATTCCAAAAGCCTTTGGTTTAAGCCTGCGTATCATTTTTTCAGGATCAAAACCATCGTTACTGAGCATCCTCACCGCTAAATTGATGATCCTCACCCCTATCCCGTTCCTCTCCAGATATTCCACGATAGAGAAAAACCCGATCGGATACATCTCGAATAGGGGAGTTGAAGGAACCCCATCAGCAATCGGACCGAACATTATGGGATACTTCCGAAAATCATACACGGTTGGTGCATGGAGTAAGATTAAATCTGGATTGGAGGGCACTATGCTCATTTTTCACCAATCTCTCCCAGAACGAGATTCACCACTTTAGGAACCGCTTCTTTTACCTTTGTCGTCATTTCCTCGGTGAACTTCTCTATCTCCTCGACTTCTATCGCAAATATCACGATCTCACGCGGCATCTCCTCTGGCATAAGCTTGTTGCCTATTTCTATTACCGTTGGAAAGTTCAGATCATGCATTGACGTTGCGAGATGCACAGACTTGGAGAAGTCCTCTGGTCTGAGCCGGTATATTTCTCCTGGCTCTCCGCCCTCTGTCTTTATCGCATCTATTATAACTACCTTCTCGTACCCCATGATGATGTCGAGCAAATTCAAACCACCTGTGGATGCATCTCCGATATCCATCGTGTCATCCTTTATCAGCCTCTCTAATTCCTTGGCTACATGAAATCCTACGCCATCATCTCCTAAGATCGGATTCCCTATACCCAAAATAAGTGTATTCACCTCGCAACCTTCATTTTACCTTATTGGAGTTTCCTTTTATTTAAACAGTTTAGAATTAGAACTCTGTGATATATAGACAAACTCAGGTTTTCCTTTGTTTTTGACACTCGTAATCAAGACTCGCCTTGAGTGCTAAAAAATCGAAAAGTTTATTTATAATGAAAACAAAAACAAAACACATGATAATAACGAAAGAGAAGCCGATAGAGGAGATTTATGGATTCCTCGAACCCTTTGGTAGCGTGCTCGTTGTCGGATGCGATAGCTGTACGCAGCCACCGAGGGGACTAAGAGAAGCAGAAACATACGCATCGCTGATGGAGATGGCGGCGAGGGTGAAAGGGAAAGAGATAAAGTGCGAAGCTATTACCGTTGTGAGGCAGTGCTGTAGTGAGGGTGTGAAGGAGTGGATTAAGCCCGATGGGCATGAGGTAATACTATCCATGGCATGTGGAATAGGCGTTCAGGTGCTTAATGAGGTCTTCCCGGAGATTCCAGCTTTCCCAGCACAGAATACGGTGTTCGTGGGTTGGGAAGAGAAGAGAGAAGGGATAATGTATGAGAATTGCAGAGCTTGTGGTGACTGCCTGCTTGGAGAGACTGGTGGTATATGCCCGAGGACGAGATGTGCGAAAGGAATGATGAATGGACCCTGTGGAGGGTGTATAGACGGGAAATGTGAGATTCCAGTCCAGCTAAGGAACTGGAGAGGGGAAGTCGTTGAGGAGATAAAACAGGACTGCGGATGGTATCTCATCTTTAACAGGTTGAAAGCCATGAAGAGACTTGACCTCTTCGAGAAATACAGAGAGCCAACAGACTACAGTATATGGACCAATCCGAGGAGGATATAGGATAGGAGGTGAAAAAAATGGAGAAGAAGGCTTTTTCTGAATTGGCGAAGAAGATAGAAGCGAAAGAGTTTGTTTTTACCGGCGAGTTAGAGCCCCACAGGAGTATTGACCTCACGGAGGTAAAGGAATGGGCGACTACACTTAAGGAAATAGGAAAAATAATTGCTGCTAATGTTACTGACAATCCGAGGAGCGATTCAGCGATAAGCAGTTTAGTCGCTGCGTATCTAATACAGAGGGATACGGGACTTGAGTGTGTCTATCAGTTGAGGGTTACAGACAGGAACAGGCTTGCTCTGGTTTCCGATATACTCGGTGCTGGAGCTTTAGGCTTGAAGAACATCCTCGCTCTCGCCGGCGACCATACACGAGTTGGGACAACGCCAAAGGCGAAGCCGGTCTTCGACCTCGATTCCGCAAATCTCATTGATTTGATTCATCGTATGGTATATGAAGGAAAGGATTTAGACGGGAACGAGATACATGGGCCGAGACCGGAGATAAATGTGGGTACTGCGGGCGGAATAATGGCTGAGCCACTGGAGATGGAGGTCTTTAAGTTGAAGAGGAAAGCAAAGGTAGGCGCTGACTTCATCCAGACGCAGGCGGTATTCGATGTAAATCTGGCTGTCAGATACTTGAAAGCGGTGAAAGAGGTTGGAATACCCACACTCATAGGGATATTCCCGCCGAGGTCTTATGCGCAGGCTGAATTCTTCGGTAAATTCGTGCCCGGAGTAATAGTTCCAAAGGAATTCATGGATGATTTCAAGAAGATGTCTGAGATAACGGACAAAGCGGTGAGGAAGGAGAAGATAAAAGAATACAACGTCAATTATTTCGTGGATTTCATCAAGGAGGTAAGGAAGGAAGGGGCTGCAGGCTGCCACATAATGGCTGTTGGATATCCAGACCCGATCGCACCGATTATAGAAGGAGTGATAGGGAAATAAAAGCCTAGCAAGCCAAAGAGTAGATAAACGAGAAATAAGGGAACTTCATACCCGCTTTTCTTTTCATTTAGATTTGATTCGTGCAGAGTACGGGGGTGAATAATCCAGGATGGAAGAGAAACCGGAAAGTCTTGAGTTGGTAGTAAATAAGGATGTAAAGGAGGGAGAAGAAGTGAATATCGAGTCTATCTTCTCATACAGAGAACAAAGAAAGGAGTTTGAGTTATTTGGAGATGTAAAAAGGTGGAGAACCAAAATAAAGGCTGATATATCTAAAATTGGTATATTAGAGACGACGGCTGACATCACAAAGAAGAAGGGTGAGAAGACATGTATCAGGGGGTTGCTCTCCTACCCAGCCCGGAAGGAGGGCTTAATTGCCTCTGAGGATCTCAAAAAAGGCGATGCACTCCTTATAACTATCGAACCTCTGTAGGGTGAAAGAGGCTAAAAGGTGGTAAAATGGCGGAAAAAGAGAAAGAATATGAGTATGGAATTGGAGTAAACACTGATTATTGCGGGACATGCATGGTATGCGCAACGCTATGCCCCTTCAATGCACTACGCAGGGAAGAAGAAAAGAAGGAGATGGTACTAGAGATCGAGAAATGCCAGATGTGTGGGATATGTTATTCGAGTTGTCCCGCTGCTGCAATTAAATACATATACTACGACCTCGATTCTCTCTTGAAATATATCGCAGGCAGGGAGGGTGGCACGCTTGTAATAACCTGTAAGGGCAGCACGCCTACGATAGCGGAAATAAAAGAGATTACAGGTTTATCAGAACCAGAGTTTATACCTCTGGTTCTTCCATGTGTTGGGCGGGTGCGAATGGAGTTTATTTTGGAAGCGATAACAGAGGGGAAGAAGGTAATGCTCCTGCCTTGTGAGGAGGATTATTGCAGGTTTAAAGAAGGAAGCAGGCTTTTAACGAGGAAAGTGGCGATGCTAAAAGAGCTGCTAGAAGCGTTTGGCTACGACCCCGAGATCGTTACACTTGAGAGGAAATCAATCAAGGTGGACTTTAACAGATACAAATGCATTGGCTGTGGTAACTGTGAGGCTTTCTGCCCTTATGATTCCGCTAAACTCGTTAGTCCAAGGATAGCAGATTTCGAGTTGGAGAAGTGTATGGGCTGTGGAATTTGCATGGTAGTTTGTCCGCCACATGCAGTAGAGTTGAGAAATTGGGGATACGAGCAGATCTCTTCTCAGGTCCATGAAATAGTGTCAGGGGGTAAAACGAAAGTATTAGTCTTTTGCTGTCAGTGGTGCGAATTTGCCTCGCTGGATGAAATGCTCCAACATCCTCTCCCTGAGGGTGTTCGGCTCATATCATTACCCTGTGCAGGCAGAACAGACCCGCTGCATATATTACAGGCGCTAAGAGAGGGAATAGGCGGAGTTATGATTACTGCATGTCCTGAAGAAGAATGCAAACTCGAGGAGGGTAGTAAAACGGCGAGATATTATGTAATGGAGGACTTATTAGAGAAACTGGAGCAGATAGGTCTCGAAGATAGAGTCTATTTCTGTCATACATCACCAAAGTATATAGGGCAGTTTGACAAGGAGTTGCAGTCGTTTATGGAGAGGATAGGGGGAATGGAATAAAATTTTATACATATGCTTAATATGTATATGCATCATACTTTTGATAAACCTTTATATAAAGGTCGTGTAAAGAAATGTTCATATAGGTGAGGGAGAAAGAATGGCAACAGAGAAGGAGGAATTTGAGCCTCTGATAGTAGGGATCACATGCAATTGGTGCACGTATGCAGCTGCAGATCTCGCGGGGACATCCCGTCTGAAATATCCGCCGAATATCAGATTGCTACGGGTGATGTGCAGTTCGAGGATACATCCTTCGTTCATATTGTATTCATTTGCGCGAGGTGCGGATGGCGTTTTTATAGGGGGCTGTCATCCCCGTGAGTGCCATTACATAGACGGAAACTACAAAGCGTTACGAAGAATCGAATTGCTGAGGAGGATGTTAGAACAATTTGGAATAGAACCTGAGAGATTGAGATTGGAATGGTGTTCAGCGGCTGAAGGTGCGAAATATGCACAGGTGGTAACTGATTTTACAGCCAAGTTGAAGGAGTTAGGACCAAGTCCACTAAGGAGTGGATAGCGAGGAAAGGGGGAGAAGAGAGATGGGAGAAGAGAAAGAGGAAGAGAAGAAGGAAGAAAAGAAGGGACCGAAAGAGAAGATTAAAATAGCATTATATTGGGCTGCAACCTGTGGGGGATGCGATATAGCGGTGTTAGATATCAACGAGAAGATACTCGACGTGGTTAACATTGCGGATATCGTTCTGTGGCCAGTGGCAATGGACTTCAAGTATGAAGACGTGGAGAAGATGGAGCCGGAGAGCATAGATGTCTGTCTGTTCAATGGCGCAGTGCGGAGTTCAGAGCATGAGGAGATAGCAAAGATGTTAAGAGAGAAATCAAAGGTGATGATTGCGTTTGGAAGCTGCGCGTGCTATGGTGGGATACCAGGTCTGGGAAATGTAGCAAACAGAGAACAGATATTTAAGGTGGCATATAAAGATACACCTTCTACCGTGAACCCCGAGTTCGTCACACCGCAGAGAGAGATGATGACGAACGGGGGAGAGAAGTTAACCCTTCCTGATTTCTGGGATACCGTGAAGACATTGGATCAAACGGTGGATGTTGATTATTACGTCCCTGGCTGTCCGCCCACGGTGGACAGGGTACTCGATGCTGTAGGAATACTAGCGAAATTTGCGGAGACAGGAGAACTTCCACCTAAGGGGGCAGTTGTTGCTTTTGAGAAAAACCTATGTGATGAATGTGAACGCAAGAGAGACGAGGAGAAGAAGATTAAACGTGTATACAGACCATACGAGCTAAGAGAAATAGATCCAGAGAAATGCCTGTTAGATCAAGGAATATTGTGCATGGGACTTGCAACACGGGGTGGTTGTGGCTTTCGATGCATAAAAGCGAACATGCCCTGCCGTGGCTGTTATGGTCCCTCGCCTGAGATAAGAGACCATGGCGCTGCGGTTCTGTCAGCGATTGCTTCTATCTTAGGTAAGGAAGGTGAAACTGAAACGATAGATGTCGGGACGCCAGAAGAGGTTGAGGAGCTACTCAATCAGGTAAAAGACCCGCTTGGCACCTTTTACAGGTTTACGCTACCGAGTAGCATGCTAAAACGAGTGATTATAAAACCAGAGAAAGGAGAGGAGGCGTGAAAAATGGAGCGATTGAAGAGTTTATTCAGAAAGAAGGAAGAGCTTGAGGTTGAAGTGGCAGAAAAGAAGCCAACAGTTGCAGTCGCAGAAAAGAAGCCAGAGGTCCCAATAGGAGAAAGGAATAAGGAAATAACGATTTCTCCTATAACGAGATTGGAAGGGCATGGTAAGATATGTATATTCCTTAATGACGAGGGGAATGTGGAGGATGCATACTTTCAAACAGTTGAGCTGAGAGGATTCGAGCGATTCTGCGTAGGTCGACCGGTAGAGGAAGTGCCACGCATCGTGCCACGAATCTGCGGAGTCTGTCCCTGGGCACATCACCTCGCATCGACAAAAGCTGTTGATGCGGTATTTAATGCTGAACCACCAGAGGCAGCGAAGAAATTACGAGAGATGGCTTACGCCGCTCACTATGTGCACAGCCATATCGCACATTTCTATGCATTAGCAGGTCCTGATTTTGTTGTCGGACCGACGGCTGCCCCTGCGGAAAGGAACATCGTGGGAGTAATAGGGAAAGTCGGTTTGGAATTAGGAGTGGAAGTGATAAAACACAGGAGCTATGCGCAGCGAATACAGGAGATCGTTGGCGGTAAGGCAACGCATCCCGTCTGTGGTTTACCCGGAGGGATGTCAAAGGCTATAACAGAAGAGGAGCGTGCGGAGATAGAGGAAAAGGCGAAGTCGAATGTTGATTTTGCTAAGAAAAGCCTCGAGATACTCAGCGATGTGGTGTTGAAGAACAAGGATTATGTGGATATAATAGCGGGCGATACCTACTACCACGAGACCTATTATATGGGAACGGTGGACAAGAACGACAAGGTGAACTTCTACGATGGTATGATAAAAGTAGTGGACCCGAACGGAAAGGAATATGCGAAATTTGATGTGAAGGATTACCTCGAGTACATAGGCGAGGCAGTTCTGCCGTGGACGTATCTGAAGTTCCCACATCTGAAAGGTGTGGGCTGGAAAGGACTAATAGACGGACCGGAAAGTGGCATTTACCGGGTAGCTCCATTAGCACGGCTCAATGTGGCGAGCGGTATGGCTACGGATGCAGCACAAGCAGCATACAAACAGATGTATGATTTCTTTGGCAAGAAGCCGGTGCACAACACACTTGCCTTCCACTGGGCTCGAGTCATTGAGCTGATATACGCGGCAGAGCGGTGCCTGGAGTTGATACAGGATCCGGAGATTACATCCAAGGATATAAGAGGTGAGTTAGGAGAACCAGGCGAGGGAGTAGGGAGCGTAGAAGCGCCACGCGGGACGCTAATCCACCATTACTGGGCGGATAAAGATGGAATAGCGAAGAAACTGAACATAATCGTTGCAACCGGGCACAATCATGGAGGGATGTGTATGTCGGTAAAGAAAGCGGCTCAGAGCTTAATTAAGAATTGGCAAGTGAACGACGGGTTGTTGAACATGGTTGAGATGGCTTTCCGTGCATACGATCCCTGCTTAGCATGTGCAACGCATACACTACCAGGAGAGATGCCTCTGGAGGTCAGTATATACGATGAGAAGGGAGCTATCTACCAGAGGCTGAAGAGGTGAAAAAAAGGAGGTGAAGAGAAATGGCGGAAGAAAAAGAAGAAGCTAAAAAAGAAGAACCAGTAGAAGAGCCTAAAATCGGTGTATATGTATGCCATTGTGGGATAAACATTAAGAATACAGTAGATATAGATGCAGTAAGGGATTATTCGGCAACGCTACCAAACGTGGTAATCGCGAAGGACTACATGTATGTGTGTTCAGACCCTGGGCAGGAGATAATAAAAGCAGACATCAGAGAAGGAAAAATCAACAGGGTAATAGTAGCAGCATGCTCTCCTCGATTACACGAACCCACTTTCAGAGGCACCTGTATAGCGGCTGGTCTTAATCCCTTCTTCTTTGAGATGGCAAACATACGAGAGCAGTGCAGTTGGGTGTGGGAAGATAGGGCAGCAAATACTGAGAAATCGAAGGATATCGTAAGAGCAACAGTTGCGAGATCAAACCTTCTGGAGCCAATTGAAGAGAAGATAGTGGATGTCGTTCCAGAAACGCTGGTCATCGGAGGCGGGATATCAGGAATGTACGCTGCACTCGATATCGCAAGTGCGGGCTACAAAGTTCATTTAGTGGAGAGACTGCCATCTATTGGCGGGCACATGCTTCAATTTGACAAGACATTCCCAACGCTCGATTGCGCAGCCTGTATTCTGACACCGAGGATGGTAGACGTGGGGAAGCATCCAAATATAAATCTGTTGACTTACTCGGAAGTGGAGGAAGTCGGAGGCTCGGTTGGTAATTTCACGGTAAAGGTACGGAGAAAGCCGAGATATATAGTTGAGAAGGACCCTGTTACAGGCGCAATAGTCTGCACGGGATGCGGTTTATGTGCGACTGAATGCAGGCTGAAAAAAATCCCAAATGAATTTGACCTCGGCTTAGGGCTGAGACCTGCTGCCTACTTGCCTATGCCACAAGCAGTGCCAGCGTGTTATACTATTGATCCAGAGAAATGTATAATGCTGACGAAAGGAAAATGCGGGAAAGCAACGCTTGAATCTACAAGAGAAGCAATAAAAAGAATAAAGAGTGGAGAAGTCACTCCAGAACAAGTTAAAGATGAAATTCCTCTCTGCGTAGCTACCTGTGGTCCGAACTGTATCGACTTCGACATGAAAGACGAGATAGTGGAGTTAAACGTCGGAACAATTATCGTGGCAACTGGCACAGATGTTATAGACCCAAATCTACAGCCAGAATACAAATATGGCGTATATCCCAATGTCCTTCATGGACTGGAGCTGGAACGGCTGCTGGCCCCTAATGGTCCCACACAGGGTAAGGTCATAATAAAGGGTAAAGAGCCGAGGGATATTGTCTTCGTACAGTGCGCTGGTTCGAGGAACAAGCAAACGGGGTATGAATACTGCTCTCGTGTCTGCTGCATGTACTCAATAAAGCATGCACATCTGATCAAAGAGCGGATACATGATGCCAACATATCAATCCTCTATCAGGACATCAGAGCTTATGGAAAGGCTTTTGAGGAATTCTATGATAGAATCAAAGGCGAAGGTATCAACTTCCGAAGAGGACTTGCATCCGAGGTATATCAAAAACCTGGCAGTGATAGACTGGTGGTGAGAGGAGAGGATACAATGCTCGGCGAACCCTATGAGATAGAGGCAGACCTTGTGGTGCTTGCTACCGGATTGAGACCCGCTGACGGTGTTGAAAAGGTGGTAGAGATGACAAAACTCGCACAATCCGCTGACAAGTTCTTCTTAGAAGCTCATCCAAAGCTGAGACCTGTTGATACCGCGGTAGATGGTATATTTGTTGCCGGGTGTTGCCAGGGTCCCAAAGATATTCCAGATAGCGTTGCACAGGCGAAAGCAGCATCTTCTGCTTCTCTTATCTACTTAGGCACGGGAAAAGCGAAATTAGAGGCGATAATCTCAGAGGTAAGCGAGGATCTCTGCACCGGATGCAGGACCTGCGAAGCACTATGTCCGTATGACGCTCTCGAATTCGATGCAGAGAAGAAGATAATGAAAGTAAACGAGGCTATTTGCAAGGGCTGTGGCTGTTGCGGTGGAACATGTCCATCCGGTGCAGCCTCGATGAGACACTTCAGGGATCTACAGATATACGCACAGATAGAGGCATTGACAGAAGCGTTAGCTCCTCCCTCATAGCCACGATGGAAATTATTAAAGGAGGATAAATAAGAGGGGAATTTTTCTTTTCCTCCTTCCTCATTTCTTTCTCTCGTGCAATCTTTTTGCCGGTTTTGCACTTTTTATCTTACTTCAGTAAATTCTTTAATTCCTTCGCCATTCTTTCTGGTAATTTATCTATTTTATCAGACACAGATTTTATCTCAGACCTTATTAATTCGCCCATTAATCTGCTTTCGCTAATTATAAAAAGCCCAAATGCAATGATCAACGTCTCTACTAAAGCACCCATCATCCCTTTCAATTCTAAATATATCCCTATCACCAGCGCTAGTACTGCCGATATTCGCAAGACTGTTACTTCTAAGTAGACCTTTTTGCCAACCTGATTTGCTACTCTTCCACTTCCCATCCTTTCCCACCTTTTACCTTAAGTTATATTTAACTAAAAATAGGAGACGTGAAAAATATCGAAAGTTTTATTAAGAAATAAAAATTAAAAGATTAGAGGGGGAGAAAGATATGGTAACCGAAGTTGAGGCAGAAGTGGAGAAGAAGCCGGGAATCAGTAAGGAAGAAGCAACGAGAGGTATAATGAGCTCAATAAAGAGCAGGGTTGAAAATTCCCTTTTAGAGAGAATAGAGGAGAAGGAGGTGGATGTTATTCCAGAAGCGTTGGTGATAGGTGGAGGGATAGCCGGGATGTATGCCGCATTGGATATCGCAGATGCGGGGTTCAAGGTGCATCTGGTGGAGCGAACACCCACGATCGGAGGGCACATGGCACAGCTCGATAAGACGTTCCCAACGCTCGATTGCTCTGCTTGCATTCTAACACCGAGAATGGTTGATGTGGGCATTCATCCGAAGATAAACCTGATGAGTTACTCAGAGGTAATAGGTGTGGAAGGCTCGATTGGTAATTTCAAAGTGAAGGTAAAGAGAAAGCCAAGATACGTATATGAAAAGGATTGGGAATATGGAACTCTTTGCACCGGATGTGCTTTATGTGAGGAGGCATGCAGATTCAAATACAAGTGGCCAAACGAATTTGATGTAAATCTTTGAAAAAAGAGCTCGATATATAGAAGGGTGCATTACCTATTTTTTAGAGAGGGGATAAAAAGATTTTAAGAAGTCTC
>DYFG01000224.1 GCA_020725315.1 Nitrosotalea sp. | reverse complement strand
CCTCCACACCTGCTCCACTAGCTTTTCCCCTTAGCATCGCCTTCAGGTCCAAACTGTCAATGAGAACCTGCAAATATTGCTTAAAAGTTCTAAGCTCTTTCCTCTTCTTTCCTTCCGTTTTTTCAAGCATCCTCTCGAGCAACACCTTTTCCAAGGCGACATCGATAAAGGAAAAGTTTCCTGTGGCTTTATATTCCTCCATCTCTTCTCTTATGTCATAAGGCGTGCCCTCGAGAGCCAAAGCTACTTCTTCCATTTCCTTGCTTGCTAAATCTTCTATCAAATCGGAAATATATCCTCCCTCTACCAATCTTCTTCTTATCTCCTCTCCTGACATGCCTGCGTGCATTCCTACAAGCACTGTTCTCAAGTTCGCTACATCCCACTCACGGACCAAAAAATCAAAAACTTCCTCGTACCTCCCCGGAATCAATCTCAACATCTCTTCGTGCAAATCTCTTTTATAAAGAAGCAATCGCCTCTCTATCTCCTCATACCCCGTCCCCCCCATATATTTCCCATACTCGGTACTCCCAAGAACGGAACAAAAACCCTCAAAGGGTGATAAAATAAGCTCTTCAAAATCTCTCTCGTCCATCAACCTCGCTTCCTTCGCCCTTATTACCGCAGTGGCATATATAAGTGGAGCTATCCGTAACAAACACCTGCAGGCAAAGAAAGCAAAGATACCTACTGCTGTTACTAACAATATTATTAAAATAATTGCAGGTTCCACTACCTTCTTTCCCTCATTATATGAATTCTATCCCCACGAACAGGAGGATTGCAACCAGCAGTCCGAAGATAGCAAAGGTCTCTGCCATTACCGCCAATACTACACTCTGACCAAATGTCTCGGGACGCTTCGCCACCGAATGCATGCCTGATGCCGCTATTATTCCCTGTGCAATTGCTGTTAAACTTGTTATTCCTATAACGATACCAGCAGCGAGTGCAGCAAGACCTAATTCCTCAGATATAGGCTTGACTACTCCCACTCCCAGCATTCCTGTTCCCATCAATATTATAATTGCACCAAGGAACCCATAAATTCCCTGTGTCTGAGGCAGTGCCTGTAATACCAGCACCGGTCCAAATTTCCTTGGGTCTTCTGAAATAACTCCTGCTCCAGAAACTCCTGATACCATTACTCCAATTCCAGAACTTATACCACCCATTCCCATCGCGATAGCAGCACCAAGAAGTGCATAGATCAAACCCACTGTGTATTCCGCCATCTTTTTATCACCCCTTTATTCTTTATTTATGCCTCCATCTTGAATGGTATATATTCATATCCACCTGCTCTATAAAATTTTGTGAAAAATTCCACGTAGTGTAATCTGATCCCATGGACAAGGGACCCGAGCACCTGCACCGCCCAGTTCAGCAAATGCCCTAATATAAATATGAGAACAGCCATGATGTATCCGATGAAGGCAATCCCAAAACACATCTCTGTTAGTGCATTCACTGCCATCGCAATCCCGAAAGTGCAGAGACCAAGCGCCATCAAGCGTGCATAAGAGAGCGTATCGCCTAAAAACCCAGTTATGCCAAACAAAAACATTCCTCTTCGTGAATAGAAAAGCAAACAAAGAGAAATAGCCAGAATCGCTGCTCCAACCGCCGAAAACGCATCAAAAACGAATCCGCCATGCATATAACGGCTTATTAACAGGGGAATTAACCCTGCCTGCGCGAGCAAAAACCACAAATCCCCACCTAAAACCTCCT
>DYFG01000223.1 GCA_020725315.1 Nitrosotalea sp. | reverse complement strand
TTAATTTGGATGATATACCTTATATGATGGGTTCGTAGCTGAATGAAATTCAGAAAGCAGTATCTTTATAAGTTAAAGTGCGGAATATTGGTTAAAAGGTTTTGAAAAGAAAAAGTATAAGGACAGCTTTATCAGAGCAATAGTTTTTCTTTTAGTACAGGTTTTCTTTTTGTAAAGAAAAAGTGAAATGATAAGCATAGCGATCCCAAAGGGCAGTTTAGAAGCACAAACCCTGTTATTATTCAAGCAGGCTAACCTGGAGATAAAAGTAACGAGCAGGGAATACAGCCCGAGGATAGATGATCCGCGGATAGAGAAGGTGAAGATACTGAGACCGCAGGAGATACCGGAGTACGTCGAGAAGGGGTACTTTGACATTGGCATCACTGGTAAAGATTGGATTGAGGAACGGGGTTCGGACGTAGTGGAAATAGCAGACCTGAGATATACCAAAACTGCGGAAAAAGGAGGCAGTGTAAAAGTCGTCCTGGCAGTGCAGGCCGACCGAACTGATATAAAAGAAGCAAAAGACATGAAGCAAAACAGTAAAATAAGCACCGAATATCCCAACCTTACAAAATCATTCTTCGACAGACTCGGAATCCCTGTGCAGATATTCTTTTCTTACGGCGCTACCGAAGCGAAGGACATGATGGACGGCATTGTCGAACTCACGGAGACCGGTGAGACCCTTCAGAAGAACAACTGGCGGATTATCGGTACCATACTGGAATCGTCCACGACGTTGATTGTGAATAAGCATTCATGGCATGATGCGGCGAAGAGAAAGGAGATAGAGGAGATAAGAACCCTGCTTTCCGGCGTGATAGAAGCACGAGGTAAGGTCCTGCTCAGCATGAATGTTGCAGAGGACAAGTTGAAGAATGTAGTCTCGGTGCTCCCGGCGATGAAACGACCAACGATAGCCGAACTCTATGGTTCTGATAATGAACAACCTCGGTATTACGCGGTGGAAACGGTAGTGAGCAAGGACAAAGTGAACATCTTAATACCAAAATTGAAGAACCTGGGTGCAGAGGATATTATAGAGATAGATATAACAAAGATCGTGAAATGAAGGAGATTAAAATATGTGTCACATTATGAATAAATGTAAATGAGAAAAGGGAAGCAGGTGCAACTTTCAGTAGAGTCTGAAGGTGCGCTATTAGAAGTGGTGCAAGACAGTAAAAGACAGATAGAGGAGCGATAAATGGCAAACCCTATTTTGAAGCAAAAGGAATTTACATATACCTCGATGATTTTTTGATGACAGAGTATGTAGAAGAGAGCTCAATAGATTTAATCGTTACATCACCTCCATATAATGTATATGTAAGATATAACACCTATGATGACAGAATCCCTTATTCGGTTTATCTTGAGTTCACCCGAGAATGGCTCGAGAAAGCTTATAAATTAGTAAAAGAAGATGGCAGATTCTGCTTGAATATACCATTGGACAAGAATAAAGGTGGGCAGCAGAGCGTTTATGCTGATATAGTGAGAATTGCTAAAGAGATTAACTGGAAATACCACTCTACAATTGTCTTGAATGAACAGAATATCTCGAGGCGGACTGCTTGGGGTTCCTGGCTTAGTGCAACTGCACCTTATGTTATTGCCCCTGTGGAAATGATAGCGGTGCTGTATAAAAAACGATGGAAAAAGCGCGGTGAGGGGAACAAAACCCCCTCGAGGAAATTTAGAGCGATTTAGCTAACACAAAGGTAGTTC
>DYFG01000017.1 GCA_020725315.1 Nitrosotalea sp. | reverse complement strand
TTCTAGATTAAGGTAGATGAATTTCTTCCTTCTGAACGGAGCTTCTTTCTTCTAAAATACCCAAAAAATTATCTCTTGCCTAGCATCCCCAACCCTTCCAGCACCTTCCTCAACTTCTCCACGTTCGCTTCACTCAATGCACCGAGTGGCAGCCTGACATGCCCTGATGGCAGCCCCATCAGCTCCGCTGCTTTCTTCACCGGTATGGGATTCGTCTCCAGGAACATCGCATCAAAGAGTGGAAACAGCTTGATATTGAGCTCCCTCGCCTTCTCCATCACTCCTTTAAACATCGCATCCACCATCGCGCACATCTCCTTCGGTGCGATATTTGCCGCTACCGAGATCACCCCTTTACCACCCAGGCTCATGATCGGCAGCGTGAGGAAATCATCACCTGCGAGGACTGTGAAGTCCAGATCCTGCTCCGCGGCTAATCGAATAATCGCTCCTACCTGTTTCAAATCGCCCGAAGCCTCCTTCACCCCTTTGAGATTCTTCACTTCCGCCGCAAGCTCTACCTGGGTTTCAGCACTCACATTTTGACCCGTTCTCGACGGTATGTTATATAAGATCAAGGGTATCTCGACCGCATCGCCAATCCGCGCGAAATGCTCCTTCAAACCTTTCACATTTGGTTTGTTGTAATAGGGCGTAATCAAGAGGCATGCGTCAGCGCCCACATCTTCCGCATATCTCGTGAGCTCTATCGCCTCCTTTGTGTTATTCGAACCCGTCCCCGCTATCACCGGTACGGTGGAATACTCCACAACCGCACGTATCACCTCCTTATGCTCCTCATGAGAAAGTGTTGCGGATTCGCCCGTCGTGCCACAGGGGACTATCCCCGCTACACCGCCCTCGATCACATACTCCACAAGCCGCCTCAAGCCGTCCTTATCTACTCCGTCGTCCTTCGTGAACGGCGTTATAAGCGCTGGATAAACACCTTCTATCTTTAACATCTCATTTCTTACCTTCCCTTCTCTTTTTATGTGCTATATAGCCCGCTACTCTATTTCTTACAGCCTTACTCTCTATATTCGTATATCGCTCTACCATCTTCTTATTCACATCAAAGTCATCAGTGAACTCGGTGACTTCCTTCAGCAACTGCTTTGCCAAGCTCTTTATATACGTTGGTTTAATCGCGCCCACTAGTAATCACTCACTCCTCTTCGGTTTCACTCTCCGTCCCGCTCTCTTCCACCTCTGCACCCTTCTCTCTCATGGTACTCACACCAATCATCAAGAACACCGCACCGACCAGCAAGACCATAATGGGGATAACCCCTAATATTACCGTCAACACCGCCTCCCTGAAGAAAGATGTCTGTGGAATAACTAGTAAACCGATCCCCACCAACGCTAATACAAGTCCACCCAATAATTCTTTAATTCCTTTCATTTTTTACCATCTCCTCCCCTTATGCCTACCTCCTTAAGATGACTTCGGCAATTTCAGGCTTGTATTTCCAATCCTCGGGTAAGACCTTATTCCTTCTATAATACTTCACGAGCCTTCTTATCTTTGATTCGGTTAATTGGAGCACTCTTTTATTATGGACATCCTTCTTATTCTCTTCTATATGCTTTCTTATTCTCAGCGCTTTGCGCATTAAATTCTGGAGGTCTTCAGGTATCGCACCCACTTTGTTCTTCTCCTTTAATATCTTTGTTATCTTCTTCCCGGTGACCAGAGCAACGCTTGGCACACCGTAGCTGTCCCTCATGGTTATCCCCATTCTACTCGTCGAAAGCCCCTGATTAGAAAGGGCGTCCACTTTCTCCTCCACCTCTTCTGCTGTCATCTCCACCCATTCAGGTACCGTTCTCCTGAGCCTTAAGCTAAATGGTCTCTTAGAGCTTGATTTCCCTCTCTTTCTCGCATGCATCCGTGCCATTTTCCTACTCCAAAGCCTTCTCTTTGCCTCTGCCTGAATACCTTATCTTTGCTTCGTATATAAATACTTTAGGATATCTCTCGCCATCAATCTGATGAGGCGGGGATTCTTTACAAGCTCACGAAGTGCACCAGCGGGATAGTCCATATCTCCCATCCTTCTTATCTGTCGCAATAGGTCCCCCCGTGACAGCGTATGGAGAAGCGTATCGAAGTCCTTGTCGCTCATTACACACCGTAACTTATGAACCTTCAGCCCAAACGCTATCTCCTTCCCTATCTCCTTCCACCACCGTCTTTCATATTCACCAAGCAGCTCCATTTCTCCCGTCAAACACGCTTTTGCCGCTATCTCGCCTGCTATCTTACCACATTTCATGCCGTAATACACACCACCACCGGTGATTGGTTTGACTTGAGCTGCTGCATCCCCGACCAAGATTATCCCTCCCTCTTTATCTGCTTTTACCGTATTATGCCCTCGCCAGCCTGTACCTACCGGGATAGGGATTCTCCCCGCAGTAAATCTTGAACTGGTGCCTTTGTACCTCTTCGCTATAATCGGATGCTCCACTAAATTTCTTTTTAAAAAGAGCAACGGGTTGGGCTGTGATGAACACCTTTTGTCTATGCAGAGACCAATTCTAGCATGGTTTTCAGCGCCAAGAGGAATAGCCCAGGCGAAGAATCCCGGAGCAATCCGTTTACCCAGGAAAATCTCGGCAAAAGCCTCCTCGGTCTCATATTCGCCTTCTATTTGCGCGCAGTTCAGGGTGCTCTTTGTGACCGTTAATCCTGCCATTTTAGCCACAATGCTCTTCACACCATCAGCGCCAATAACAACCGTTCCTCTTATCTTCTCCTCTCCATTCGCCGTGGCAGTAGTAATCGTTAGCCTCTTATCCTCATCTCTTTTCTGTACACGTTTGACCTTGCCCTCCAGAAATATCTCTGCACCTTCCTTCTCTGCCTCGTTCGCCAGCTCCTTATCAAATGCAGCCCTCCTCATGGCAAAAGCTCCCTGATCTGGAGATTCGAGCATTAACTCGTAGGAAGGCGAATGAAGAACAGCGCCCTTTATCTCGCAGTTTATGAAGGATCTACTGGTCCTTATTTCACTCTCCTCAAGTGCTCGTTTGCTTATAAGCCCCGCGCATTGGACTGGCTCGCCTATCTCCGCATCCTCCTCGACGATCAGCGTCGAAGCTCCTCCCTTTGCCGCATATCTCGCAGCCATGCAGCCTGCGGGACCGCCACCCACCACGACGACGTCATAGTCGAGCATCGTAATCTTTTTATGTTGTAGAAGAAGTTAATAGGATAAAGAGGAGGGGTAGGTAAAGATGACAGTAGTTGTAGGATTATTATGTATGGAGGGAGTTATTATAGCAGGTGATAGCCAAGTTGAATTTGAAAGAGGTGTGGCTGTAAAAAGACTAAATACAAATAAGATATATCCTCTTGAAGTAGGTAACGGAATCTTTGCGATAGCAGGAGCCGGAAAAGTAGCAGATATAGAGAAGGCTATAACCTATACCAATACCTCTTTTGAAGAATTTTTCCGGGAAAGAGGAAGATTAACTAAAGAAGGTATATTAGAAGCTCTTGAGCAATGCATTCTTTCTCTTCATGGAATATACAACATTCAAAAATCCCGCTTTCTAGGATTTGAAGTGGATCAGAACTCCGCTCCTTCTTTTAATCCTTTTATGATGATTGGTGGCGTAATAAAATCAGAAAAAAATGAAGATTTTTTATGGAACGTCCACCCTATTGGACTTATCGAACCTATTGGAGACTATAGTACTTTAGGAAGTGGAGCTGCCTATGCTGAACTTACTTTAAAGGATTTATATAGCTACAATCTTTCTCTAGAGCAAGCTTCCAAGATAGCTATTTACACTGTTAAAGAGGTAAAAAGTATAGACCCTTCAGTTGGAGGAGATATAAATGTTGCCGTTATTAATAGAGAAAAAAGCACTGTTGAAATCCTTGAGCACTATCGAGTAGAAGAAATAGATAGAGATTTAGAAGAAAATGTTGTGCAATATAAGGATTTTCTACGTAAAATATTACTTGGTGAGGAGATAAAATGAGAGGAGAGTATCCGATTAACCGAGAAGTTATTAGGAGAATATTTGAAGAGTTAAAAAAGCGTGAAGAAATGACTAAGAAAGTTCGAGATTTTAAACCTATCTATGTGGATGATGAAACCATCAAAAAATTAAGAAGAGACACTAAACAAAGAGGGCATGAAGAAGAAAGATAAGAAGTCTAAGCAACCGAGAAAACAGAGGAAAGCGAGATATAATGCACCGTTACACATACGACACCAGTTCATGAGCGCACCTCTTTCCGAAGAACTCCGCGATAAATTTGGGAAGAGAAGTTTCCCGCTGAGAAAAGGTGATACGGTAAAGGTGATGAGGGGCGATGATAAAGGCAAAGAAGGGAAAGTAAGGTCAGTAGATCTGAAGAATGAAAAGATAACGGTGGAAGGCGTGGTGATTGCACGGTCTGATTTATCCGAGGTGCCGCGATCCATACATCCCTCGAATGTCATGATAACAAAGTTAGAATTAAAGGATAAGCTACGGGAAAGCGCATTGAGGAGATGAAAAATTTTGCACTTTGGACTCTCTTCGATTCACCCTATTACTTCCTTATGGAGCGCTCTCATTTGCTCGACAGAGGGGTGAGATTCATCTAATTTAGCCTTTAAATTCACTATCGCATCTTCTATGCTCGTTCTTCTCGACCCATCAATCAGATTATCCGCGTGCGCTACTATCTTCTCCTCCATCGTCTCGGGCATGAGATCTATGCACGGTAATCCCACTTCCTTCGCCTCCGCAGCGGTTATTCCCGCACCGACATGCCGTTGAATTATGCGCACCACGTTCTCATCCAGCCTTAACTCCCTCGCCAATTCGCCACCCACAAACCCATGGTCAACACCGTGTGAACGCGCTCTGCCTATGTCATGGAGCAGTGCCCCCCTAAACACCAATTTTTCATCTACACTGTCATGATGGCGATGAGCAATCTCCAAGGCGAGTTCGGCAACCGCAATACAATGCTTGATCACAGCTTCGTCACAGCCAACCTCGCGCAGTAAGCCTATGCACTCGTTTAGTATCCTTCTCTTAACTTCTTCTTCCACTTCTCTAACTCGGTTATCTTCCCCTCTAACTCCTTTATTAAATTGCCATTATCAAAATATTCAAAATTAGATTCGCATTCATCACACCAGAAGACTTTTTCTACCGCTTCTTCAAATGATATCCGCTGACAGCTACACTGGTAAAATACCCCTCTCTTTTCGTACTCAAGTTTCTTTCTTAACCCCCCTAACTCGCCATCCGCCTCTTCTTCCATTAGCCTCTTCACTTTGTCACGCTTGAAGCTCCACCAATAGGTAATCCAGCCGCTAATATCATCACGTTCAGTCCTATACTCGGCTATCCTGTTCTCATACAACGTGTATAAAACCTTTCTTACAAACGTGAGTTTGCTATCGGTGAGCCCTGCAATTTCCTCATCGGTTATCTCCCGCTCTGGGAGATTCTCCATTATCTTCAATCCCTCTTCTCCGATCATCTTTCTAAAATATTCCTTCACTAAGGGATTATCTGAGATCAGCATCTCTGACCGCTCTCCGCTATTAATACCTATAACTTGGATAAAATTAAACCTTACGCATTTCTCACTCACACGAAGATCGATAGAGTAGGAAGCCTCAATGATTGTAAGTTGTTCGTAACTCTCTCGTAATATATTCGGGGGATGGTTACTATACTCTACTATTTATTATGTCACTAAATACTTTCTCCTTATCTCCCCCGCTTTTTCTATTCCTATCTCCACCATCTCAGCTATCTCTTCTTCCTTCAGCCCACCACTCCCGCTCTTCTGCATTCCGGATAACGTGCCATCCGCATTAGAGATCACCGTTAACTTGCTTGTAGCTGCGGTTTCCTCATACAAATTCGGGTCTGCTAAGATATTCCCTCCGATTTCGACCGTCGTGACCGCCACCGGTGTATCCCGAATCGGCAAGGTATCATCACCACTCAACCCATATTTCTCGGTTGGCATGTGGGCATTCAAAAGAGACGCAATAGCACCTAATGCCGCGGCATCGACGAGGTTACCATCATTGTCCAATACATGGATATCGATAAATACCATCCAGACTTTCTCTCCTCCTTCTATACACAACTTCTCTAATTCAATCGTCTTGGAGCCTCGAATCCCCCTATCCACCACTCTTGCCAGTTCTACGCTGTTCTCATCTGGTGGTCCGGGCTCAAAATCCGGTGATGCCATCGGAACGAGCTCCGCGTTGGTCATTATTACCCCTTCATTCGGAGCATCAGCAAAAGGTTCACCGGGTTCAAGCTTTACACCCACTAATATCACCGTCTCTCCTATCTTCACCAATGCAGAACCCTCCGCCCTCGTTATTACATCCCGCTCCACACTTATCTCCCGGTATTCACGAAATCCTCTGCCATCTACCCTCTTCCCACTTTCTATCAAGTCATACACATAATCTTTCCTTATATCTTCCATAATCTCAAAACCCATCTTATGCCTCACCTTCACCCATACTCTCACTGTATCGCTCGAGTAACGCGGTTCTTTGCAACTCGTAGATCGTACGGCATGCACTCGCCGCAAGCTTCAGCCCGCGTTCGAATTCTTCCTGGCTAAAACGACCGTCCATTTGCAACATGGTAATTGTATTTGTTCTCGCAACCATCGCCACGGGCATATCTCCCTCACCGTAATTGTCCTCCACAGCATTCAAGTCCAGTACCACTTCTCCATCTATCTTACCGACGGCAACTGAAGAGACGAGGTCCTTCATCGGAATCCCCGCAGCCGCAAGAGCGACGGAAGCTGCATTGATACCCGCTGTTCTCGTCCCCGCATCAGACTGAAGTACCTCCACATAGACGTCTATCGCGGTCTTCGGATAATATTCTTTTAGAATCACCGGGTCCAACGCTTCTCTACTCACCTTTGAGATCTCCACGCTCCTCCTGTCTGGTCCTGGTCGCTTTCGATCATCCACCGAAAAAGGCGCCATGTTATACCGGTATTTAATCACTGCCATCTTTGCATCCTGAAAATGCCGCGGATGCATCTCCCGTGGTCCATATACCGCGGCGATCACCTTATTATTTCCCAACTCGAAGTAACATGACCCATCTGCTCTCTTTAACACACCAACCTCTATCTTTATGGGTCTGAGCTCTTCAAACCCTCTTCCATCTAATCTCTTCCCCTCTTTTATAAGCTGTATCTCTTCTTTCATCATTCTTTTTCATCATCCTCTTCTCTTTTTAAAAGAATCTAAAAAATCCCCCACTCTGTCTGTCAACCCCGAGGTATGCGCCTCATTCGCAATCATGAGCACTACTTGAGATGCACGATTCATCTCATCATCACTTCCTTTTATCCAGATACGACCATTCTTTGCGATAAATATAAAGCAATTGCATTTCTCCTTGAGCATCTTTATCATCGAACCGCTCCTTCCTATGACGCGTGGCACCTTGGTATGTGATATTTCTATCAATCTCCCCCTGCCTCCTATCTTGAATTCGTCCTTCAATGCGAGATCTACTCGCATCATTGCATCCACATTCAGTACCTTTGCCACAATCAAATCGCCTAAATAAAGATATTTATTCATGCTGCCAAATTCTATTCTCCTCTCATCACCCTTTGCAAGTTCTGAGATGTGTAATCGAGCTTCGTACGGAGAAGCGATATCAACAATCCAATAAGGAAACGAGATTTCAACGATTTTACCAATCACGATGTCTCCCTTCGAGGGCACATACTTCCCTGCAAGCCCTACCACTTTGATCTCTTCTTTATCATCCATTATACCATATTTCATCGCGTAAACCTTGCCATCGTCAACGTACGTCCCCTCTCCTGCACGATTCGCCTCTTCAGAAAGAAAATCACCGGGTATCACAACTTTATACATGGTATCTCACTTCACCACCTTCGTTTGAGCCTCTCCCTTTGTTATGCGGTTCAAAAAAGAGAAGAGCTCATCCCTCATCCCCGCCGGTACTTTCACCACCGCTATGAATGAACCATCTTCTTGCCACTCTTCCTTCACCAGCTCGAAGTTCCTTTTGAGCTCATATACTCCTCCCGTATACACCGCCGGGATTTTTACCGCTATCGCTATCTCCGCTATCTTTATCGGAATTATCGCCCGTATCGCCTTCACCGTCTCATTTACCAACTCGTCAACACTCTTAAACGGATCAATGTGTACCTTAGCCTCATTCATCGCAATCTCTATTCTTGTCGGTGGATGGGGGGTATTTGTCTGAGGGTTGAGAGAGATGCGCGCAATCCGGTCTATCACCATCATCTTCTTCTCCTCGACTTTTTTCCTCCTCTGCTCTGCGGTAAGCTGCAGCTCCCCTTCTTTTAAGATCTCTTTTGCTATTTCTCCGACCTCGGTGGTAGAAAAGACCGCCATCAAATCCGATTCCGTTGCTTTTTCGCCTTTTGAGGCATCTACAAATATCTCATCCACTGCTAATACCTCTTCTATCTCCCCTTTAGCACCACTTCTGATGAGGTACGCCTCCTCAGGATCTACGAGAACTTCAAAAATCCTCTTACCATGCTTATACCGGGCGACTACTGCTTTGTCCAGACTCACCATTTTCTTATCTACCCTTCGCTCTCGCTCTCGGCCTTCTCCGTCACTTTCTTTATATAGGGCTCCAGCTCCTCAGCCTTTAAAATCCTGAACCTCTTCTCTTCCACTTCCGCAAGGCCTGCATCCACCGTTGTTATGTCAAGCTTTCCTTCTGTTACTTTGTGCAACGCTTCCAGACCAAGCACTATGGCATCCTCAAGCATGATATCCTCCTGATACCGCTGCTCGAGTAGCTCGGTTACCACGCTCCTTCCAGAACCTATCGCAGTTGCCTTATATTCAAGTAATGCACCGCTTGGATCGGTCTCAAAGAGATAATTATTACCATTATACACGCCTCCAATCAACAAGGCAGTGCCAAAAGGTCTGAGTCCACCAAGTTGTGTGTATGCTTGCTTAAAATCACATATCTTCTTCGCTAATGTCTCCACATCTATTGGCTCATCATATACAATTTTATTTATTTGCGCCTCTACCCTGCCCCGGTCTATCAGTATCCGGGCATCTGCGACCAGCCCTGAAGTTGCTGCACCTATATGATCGTCTATTTGAAAGATCTTTTCCACAGAGCCGCCCTCCAATAGTCGGGAGGTCAACCTCTTGTCCACCAACAGTGCAACGCCATTCCGTGCTTTGATTCCCACGGCGGTCGTTCCCCTCTTTACCGCTTCTCGTGCATATTCTACCTGAAATAACCTTCCATCAGGGCTGAAAACCGTGATTGCCCTATCATAACCCATTTGTGGCATCATGTGCATTCACATCACCTATTTCTTTCTCTCCCTTCCCATGGACTCGACGGGATTTGAACCCGTGGCTTCCTCCTCGCGAAGGAGGCACTCTTCCACTGAGCTACGAGCCCCCGTCTTCTTCGCTCCACACTAATTAATAACAAGAGAATAATAAATAAGTAGTTAGTTTTGCAGGTGTAAGGAGCTTGAGTATCAATGGAACTCATATCGTCACCTTTTCTCCTTGCTGCATCTCTTGTAGGAATGGGATTTCTGATAGGGCTGAGCGGAGCGTTGATACCCGGGCCTATGCTTGCTTACGTCATTTCTGATACCCTGAAGAAAGGAGCTTTAGCAGGACCTCTTACTGTACTTGGGCACATCTCCGTGGAGTTTTTACTCATCATCGCACTTGTTTTAGGACTTGGCTTGACAAGCCTTTTCTTTCAGTTCAGATCTCTGATCTATGTAATAGGCGGGATTGCTCTCATGGTAATGTCTTTATTGGTTATTAAAGAGGTGGGAAGGGTGAAATCACGGTCAACCACGAAGGAACTAAATGAGGAAATGAGCATGCGAGGCGCGAAGTATGCGTATAACAGTTCAATCTTTGGCGGTGTTCTCTTTACTGCTTTTAATCCCTCTTTTATTCCCTGGTGGGTGACATTGGGATATCCGCTCTTGTTACAGGGATTTGAATGGCTCGCGCTGACCGGAATAGTTTTAGTTACGGTGGGGCATTTCCTTTCCGATTTAGCCTGGTATTCTTTTATCTCCTACTCGTTCTCACGAGGGAAGAATCTCTTCGTTGGCAAGCGATATGAAGTAATGATGCTCCTCTTAGCACTCTTTGTCATCGCTTTCGGATTTTTCTTCTTTATTAAAGGTATCACGGGATTTTTTTGAATAGAAATTACCCTTGAATTACCGCAACATGAGAGCAAAAGACTTAGTTGATATCGCTTTAGGCAAAGAGAAAGCGGATGTGGTGCTAAAAGATACAAATCTCGTGAATGTGTGCAGTGGCGAGCTATACGAAACCGATATTGCGGTTGCTCGTGGTTTTATCGTGGGATTAGGGAGATACAAAGGGAGAGAAGAGCTAGACGCCCAGAATACCTATGCAGTTCCAGGGTTAGTAGACGGGCATACGCACATAGAAATGAGCATGCTCTCGGTGACCGAGTTTGCAAAGGCGGTAGTGCCTCGTGGGACGACTGCGGTGGTAGAGGACCCCCATGAGATAGCCAATGTCCTGGGTGTCGATGGAATACGCGCGATCTTGGGGGAGGCAAAAAGAACACCGCTCAAAGTATTTTGTATGGCTCCTTCCTGCGTCCCTTCTACCGACCCCTCACTTGGACTTGAGACCTCAGGTGCGAAGATAGGGCATGAAGCGCTCAAGGAACTGCTGCAGCTGGAAGGTGTCATAGGCTTAGGAGAAGTCATGAATTTCGGTGGTGTTATAACAAAAGAGGATGAGGTATGGGAGAAAATAGAGGTTGCAAAGGAGTTCAAATCCACAATAGATGGACATGCTCCTTTACTCAGTGGGAACGAGCTCAACGCTTATGTCTTAAGTGGTGTAGGCTCAGACCACGAGAGTGTCTTGTATGAGGAAGCGCGGGAAAAACTCCGAGTAAGTATGCGCGTGATGGTGCGAGAAGGTTCTGTGGCAAAGAACTTGAAAGCTCTCGCTCCTTTGTTGAAATCGGTAGATACATGGAATTGCCTGCTCGTCACCGACGGTGACCGAACGCTGCGCGATTTAAAGGAAGAGGGGTATTTAGACCACGTTATGAGGAGAGCCATTGAGGAGGGCATAGACCCGGTAAGAGCAGTGCAGATGTGCACAATAAATCCCGCACGATGGTTTAAACTCGACGATTATATAGGCAGCATTTCGCCCGGTAAATGTGCGGACATCGTGCTGTTAAAAAACTTAGAGAAGTTTGAGGTTGAGACCGTACTAGTGAATGGAAAGACTGATTTTGCCCCACCCGGTGAACATACCTATACCTATCCACAATACGGGGAAAGTGTACGAATAAAGCGAATAAACCCTGCTGATTTTGAGATTGAACTGGAACGAGCGAGAAAAGCGAGAATAATCGGGTTAATAGAGGGTGGACTCCTGACTGAGGAGATTATAGAGGAGATAAGTGGTATAGACACCACTCGTGATATACTAAAAATTGGCGTGGTCGAACGGCATCAGTACTCGGGTAACATCGGCGTGGGCTTCATTAAAGGGTTTGGCTTGAAAACAGGTGCTGTCGCATCTTCTATTGCTCATGACTCACATAATATCATTGTTATCGGCACAAACGAAGAGGATATGGCTTTCGCGTGTAACCGATTAAAAGAGCTCGGTGGTGGAATCGTGCTCTGTAATGGAAAGGAGGTGAAGTGTGAGTTGGCACTGCCCATCGCAGGACTCATGAGTGACAAAGGACTGGATTATGTGGTAAAAAAACAGAGAGAACTGGAAGAGAGAATATCAGAGCTGGGCTGTAAACTGAAAGCGCCTTTTATTACACTGTCGTTCCTCGCGTTACCCGTGATACCGAAGCTGAAAATAACGGATAAGGGGCTGGTGAATGTAGAGAAGATGAAGATAGTAGATATTTTTGAGTTAAGAAGTGAGGGGCAGAAAAACTCTCCATTTATCGTTTGATATTTAGGATGGCAGAAGGTGAAGCGAAGGGAATGGAAGGTGGAGAAGAAAAGGGATTTGAAAAAGTGTTATCAGTGACTTCAAGAAGAAAAGTTTTGGAGGAAGTTGTGAAAAATGGGGAAACCACAGCTTATGAAATAGCTAAAACGCTGAAACTTCCGGACGCTGCTGTGGCTAGGCATTTTCACATCCTAAGTGGTGCAGGACTTATCGAGGGACCTTTTGTGGATACATCAGGAGGAAGGCTAAAAAAAATATATCGACCTAGTCCGCATGCAGAGAAAATATTGAAAGATTTTTGGGCTAAAGAGATAGAATCCGCTCCTGAGAGTATTAAAAAGGGTGTTAGAAATGGCACGAGAAATGGTTGAAAGAGCCATAAAATCAGCGGAAAATCTTGAAATAGCTGTCAGAGGAATTGTTTTGGAGCTGAAACCAAAACCTGAGCATCTGTTAGAGGTAACAATGCGTGTTCTTGCCGAGGATGACAGGCTCGAATCATTGCGTGAGAAAGCGGGGGAAGAAGAGGGAAGAATCATTGAAGAGGCGTTAGAAAAAATAAAGGGTATGAAAAGATCACTTCTGAGAGTTTACTTCACTTCGGCAATGTTGGGCAAGTCTAAACCAAAATTTGTTCCAGCAATAACCCTTTTGAGGAGGGAAAAGAATTGGTTAGCATTACAAAGGATGAAATAAAAAGAGCGATTGAGACTATACTGGCAGAGATTGAAGAATTTCCTGAAGCTAAATTGGATATGCTTTACGAGATAGCATCTATATTTTTTACAATTGGTTTCTGTAAAGAAAGTACGTCCTTAAAATTGTTGGGGGATCATATTCTTTCAATTCCAGAAAGACTTAAACCTATAATATGCATCATCAGTTCCATCATGGTACTAACCTTCTCCTATCCCGTGGGAAAAGCACCACCTCTCTTATGTTCTCTATCCCCAGCATGCTCATCAGCAGTCTTTCAGCACCGAGCCCCCATCCCGCATGCGGTGGCATACCATACCGAAATGCATCGAGATAAAACTCAAAACTTGTTGCACTCAGCCCTTTTGATTCGATGGTCTGCTGCAGCAACTCGTATGAATGAATCCGCTGCGAGCCTGACGCAAGCTCTAATCGGGGATGCATCAGGTCAAAGGCATTGCACGTCTCTTTACCTTCGATAGGCTGGGCATAAAAAGGCTTTATCGCACAGGGCCACTCGGTGATGAAGTAATGCTCGCCTATTCTCTCACCCAGGATATGTTCAGCCGAAGTGCTGAGGTCCTCGCCCCATTCTATCTGCTCACCTGCCTCTACAAGTAGTTCTATTGCTTCTTCATAGGTTATACGCATGAATGGTATTTTTGGTACTTCCAATTGTAAATTCAAGCTATTTAAGCCGGGATATAAGGCAAGGTTTGAATAGAGAAAGGTAATAAGCTCCTCTAATATCTTCATTACCTCCTCAGCAGATACAAATGCGACTTCTACATCCACCGACGTTGCTTCGTTGAGATGTTTCGTGGTGTCATGCTCCTCAGCCCGGAATATTGGCGCAATTTCATACACGCGGTCAAACCCCGAAGCCATGAGCGTTTGTTTGTAAAGCTGGGGGCTCTGATTTAAGAACGCCTCCCGTTCAAAATACGAGATAGGAAAGAGCGCAGTGCCACCTTCCGTCGCCGCACTCACTATTTTTGGCGTGTTTATCTCGATAAAGCCGCGACCGCCGAGGAACTCCCTAATCACGTTAAGAACACGACTCCGAATAATAAATATGTGCTTTGTTCGCTCGGTTCGCAGGTCCATGAAGCGTGCATCTAACCTCGTATCCAGTTCTGCACCAACTTTTCCCGTGGTATCCAGTGGTAAAACGTGCGAGGCCGCACTGAGGACTTCCATTCGTTTGGGTAGTATCTCATATCCACCGGGCGCTTTCTCCTCACCCTTTACCACCCCTCCTATCGCTACCACTGATTCGCGAGGCACTTTTCTCGCTTGCTCAAACAGCTCCCGTTCAACTTCACCCTTGTGCAGTGTGACCTGAGCAAAGCCTTCACGGTCTCGAACGATGAGAAAAAAGACACCGCCTAAATCCCGCTTCTCATGTACCCAGCCCGCTATACTCACCTCTTCTCCATCATTTTCTGCGGTTATTTCAGTTGAGTATTTTCTGTTCTCGATTGGAGATTGCATATTCATTACTTTAATGATAAGGCGTTATTAATAGGGTGTTGTCAAATTTTGACCCTTAGTTCAGATATTCTCCTAAAAGTGTCCTCCAAATCCTTTTCCTCTTTTAAAAGGGAAGTCGTCTCCAGAAATAATTTGTCAGTACTCATCAGCAATTAACTCGGCTAAACCCTCAATTTTTGGAACAGTGAATATCCCAGCGTCAGTTCTCTTATTTCCGTACCTGTAGTCACCCAAATTTCTTCTGTCTTCTTATAAAGAACAAATTCATCCCGCATCAAAACTTTACCCTGTTTCCTCTTCTGCATAATGTTATCTTCTCTAACTCCACTAAAGATAAATGTTTTGTTCTTCATTCAAAGAGCAACCGTGCAAGCATACTTTTCATCCCCTCCCTTACCTCCTCCCTATCCGTTTCCGGCTCAGCCTCTTTGCTCTCTTCTTCACCCTCCATTCCTGCAGCTCTACTACCATGCTCACTTCTCCGCACTCTCACATCAACCAGTATCGGCATTTCGATGCTCGGACTCGAGAGTAATGCGACGCCCTGGGGTATTCGTTTGATCTCCTCTTCCACTTCACTGCTCATGAACTCCAGACCCCTGCTTAAGGCTTTAATGTCATTGGGATTCGTCACCTTCAGGATAATCTGCGTATTACACTGCGAGATAACATTTTTATCCACCCGTGCGGGTCTTTGCGAGATGACCAGCAGCCCGAGCCCGAATTTTCTGCCCTCCGAGGCGATGGTTCTCAGTATAGTGGAACTGACTGCCTGCCCGAACCCCCTCTCAGGACAGAAGTTGTGCGCCTCTTCAATCACCAGCATAAAAGGCGGGATCTTCTCCATCTTCCTCCCTTCAAATACCTCTTTGCAGAGATGGTAAACAATAAATTCCTGCAATTTCGGCTCAGTTCCTTTCATGTCGATTATAGACGCCCTCCCCGCTTTTACGAGCTCTTCTATCCGTGTCGGACTATCGGATAATATACCAGTCTCTCGGATCCTTTCCAGATAGTGAATGATTCTCCATTTAGCGCTGCTTTTGCTCCCTGCCACTTCCTTAATGATGTTCTCGATCGTATAAAACTCCTTTTTCACTTTTATTTCGTTTATACACTGGTATAAAACACCCAATTGAGGATCAGACAGGGGAAAGAAATCATATAATTCATTCACACTCAAATTTATCCCGTCTATGCGAAATAACTTATCCGCATCGGGATTTATGGACAGATTGGAGGGTGTATACACAACGACTTGTGAGGCATAGCCTTTGGGGGAGATACCGAACTTTTCCATCTGGTTTCGCTCTTCTTCATTCCTGTTCTCGTATTTCAGTGAGATATATTCGCCGTGCGGGTCAATTATAAGCAGGGGAACGTTCTTTTCGAGCAATTCCTCTATGAGCACGCCTGCCGTGTACGATTTCCCACTACCCGTCTTCGCTAATATGCTGCAGTGCTTCTGGATGAGTTCCTCTTTCCTCAGATACACCGGAATAGTGCGCCCGTCAATCAGCCCTAAGTAGATCCCCCCTGATTTGAGCCCGAGGGTGTCCATGATGAACGCCTGATCTGCCTTGAACACCTTCTCATCTCGAGCGAAGGTGTTCTTCGGCTGCATTAAAAACCCTCTTTCGTCTTTATACCCTATGATCTCTGCGGTAGCTGTTTTTTTCTTCGCATCAACGATAGAGACAACCCTTCCCAGTATCCAGCCATCTAATTCGTTCCATACCTTTACATACTCGTTTCTTCGTACCTCGCCCGCAACGACAAAATCAAATTTATGCAGCCCCACTTCGCCCCAAATGGTGCCTACCAATTTATACATTGTTTGTTATCTTCCATTAATGGCTTTTAATTTTAATATTTCATTTCATTAGGAAGAGAGATATATATATCTTCGGTTTTGTCTCAATAATCTGAGGTCTTGGGTTCCAAAGATTCGCCTGTAAAATATAAAATTTTGTGAAAAATTGTGTAATCCTGTAGCTATAAAAGTATCTAAACATTCAGAATTTAAAAAAGCCTTTTCTAATGTCTTCGTCGTTTTGCCATGAACCCAGTGCTTGCGAACCTACAGCCATTCCTCTCCACAAATCAAAACTCTCTAGCATCAATCTTCTCATCTTGTTCAATCAGAATGCTAACAATTTCAAGGAAAAATACGTTTTGTGCCCCCATAACCAAGAACTTTCTCATACTCCTCTTTGTACAACTTAAAAAGACTGCCACCTTCTTTTACTTCAATAACAGGAAATTCTTGGTTCCTTCTAAGTATTGAATAAGGATTTACAAAGAGTGAATTGTCATTTATAATCGTAATTGCCATTGTAGGCATTAAATCATAAGCCCACAGTTCAATTTGTGCTTTATATTCAGATTTGGAAAATGTTCCTTCAATCCATTTAATAAATGCCTCTGCCTCTTCTTTTAAGCTTGGGTTTTCTTGGCGTGCTCTTTGTCCCATGAAAGGTGAATCAGGATTTAGAAGCATAAATTCAAATCTACAGCCCTGTTTTAAATGATACTTTATACGCTCATCCCCTAAATTATGAATCCGGGCTAAAGAGATACCCATTGCCTTTACACTACGCAATGAGGTTGAAATATCCAGAGAGAAAAACGGATTTTCCATTTCAGCTTCTGTTCTTGTTTTGTATATCTTCTTGATTCCTAATTCTTCCGTCTCTTTTAAAAATCTTCTATGTTTAGCTGGCAAAAATATAACAGAAAGAATTCTTTTTAACCAATCCCTTGCCTCTTTTGAAACTATAACTGCGATTAAGATGCTTAGTATTGCCAAAATTACATCTCTTTCTATACTCATATACCAATTTTCTTTAAATGAAAGATTGCCTTAAATATTACTCTAAGGTCCATTCTAAAGTCAGATTCTGCTTTTTCACGTGTTCCGATGAATAGAGAATAATCCCTCCATATAATATAGGGTTCTTGATTATTATTTTTTTCACCAAGAAGATGGTTCCATGTGTTAACATAGATATGCGGTCTACCATCACTACATTCAAATTCGGAATAAGGAATTTTTCTTATGTAGTGTTTTGGATTGGAACTATTATAAGTTTGTTTACCGCTATAAGTACCAATTCCTTTATATGAAAAATTTATTTCTGGCGGTTTTCCTCCTCCATTTATTTCTACATAAAAAGTTTCTATGTCTGCAATTCGGCGATATTTAAATATTCTGAATGAGGTGTATATTTTATTTATAAACCAATTAGGATGGGTTTCTCCATTAAATACCAATGTAATCTCCGTTATGTTGGTATTTGGATACCTGTAATAATACACAGCCACTAATTTGTTTGGGTCTTCTTCAGGCTGATAGATTATTGGTAAATATTCTGGCGAGTTTATTGTAGGAACAGTCAAAGTGTGAGAAATTAAAGTAAGAGAAATCTCTGTATGATAATACCAAGAAGTAACAATTAAAGTTAGAAACAAAAATGTAAATATAAGTATTATTTTCATCAATAAGTAAGTGTTCATTTTAACCCCCTCTTATAAAGATCCTAAACTCATAGCAGTTCCTCAAATTCTTTTTTCACAGTTTCTGTGTAATCTTTCTTCTTGAAACTCAAATAGCCTGTGGCAGTTGGTTGCTTTAAAGTTAGATAAGTGCTAGCTTCAACATACATCCTCTCAGGAAATGTTCCTTTGAAAGTCTCTTCTCTTCTTATTTCCCCTACAGTATAGGGACTATCCAAAGTAAGAAATCTAGAAAAAACTTCACTATTTGTTAATTTATAAATTATGTCCACAATTTCATCTACTGAAATTTTTGATTCTTTTGTAGTTCCGCGCATCTCTCTCCAAGCTCTCCATATTTCCTCTCTATCCTTGCCACGTCCTGCACGTACCCATCTTTGAGTCGCTCTTAATCTTTCATTTAAATCTTTAGGTATAGTCTCAGATAAACATCTTTCTATTCCAATTTTAACACTAGCAGTCACATCATCAACGTTTAACGCATCCCATATTTTTTCGAGAATTTCAACATTCCTTATCATAGAAGCTAACCAATATCTATCTATCTCTTTTGTTCGATCTTTGTTGGCGGCGGGCTCAACAAATACGATCTTTGTTAATGCATCCTCTGATAGTTTACCTTCTAATGTTAGTAGATACATCTCACTTGGTGGCAAATTTGAAGGGTTAAGCTTCCACTTTCCATCTTCAAACCACCACAATTCCCCTATTCTGTTGAAACTTTCATCTCTCATTCCCGATATCACAAAATTTTGATAGGCTGGTATCTCCATCTTTCTGATCTTGCGTTTTAGATTATCAGGTATATATAACAACAACTCAATCTCAGCATTCCGATTTCGATAGTTTATAGTCATGCCTTTAGTCTCTGGTTTATATGGCCTAAAGTAATCCATTACGTTATCAATCCACCCTAACGCTTTCAGAATTTGTCCATAATCCGCATTCATTTTATCAGCCTTCCTCCATCTTCATTTCTGCCACATTCGTGAATGGTTTTTCTTCCCATTTAATAGTAATGGGTATATCAATAATTGTTTTTCTCTTCTCAACTCTTTTATCCTCGATTTTAATTGGTATCTCAACCTGAGGGTATTCATTTTCTATTGCGTCCGTATATCTTAGACGTATTTTTATATCCTCTATGGGCAATTCAATTTTTGCTTTTATTTTTGTTCGTGCATTTACTAACTTCACACTGTCCGTAGGATGCCTTTCAAGTAAGTCTGTTAATAAG
Source organism: Nitrosotalea sp. (assembly GCA_020725315.1). Classification (GTDB taxonomy): domain Archaea; phylum Halobacteriota; class Syntropharchaeia; order Alkanophagales; family Methanospirareceae; genus ANME-1-THS. The sequence continues at coordinate 643 of DYFG01000017.1, read as the reverse complement.
TCGAGTAAAAGATCTTCAATGCGACTGTATACCACTTCCATAAATTTATCTTTGGTTTTAACGTCCGAAAGCCAGCGTTTGAAGTCCTCAACATCTCCTTCCTCTATCATCTCGAGAATGCCAGATGTATCACCACTTTCAATCTTCTCCCCCAATTGTTCTGATAATTCCTGTAATAAAGTTGGCTCCACATGAATTCTCTTTCTCTTCTCCTCGTTGCCTTCCAATACACTCTCATCGGCAAGAACGTCAGATAGCCATAATCTTCTTAACAGCTCGTAAATTATTGATTCTCCATGAGACACTATCCTACCCCCTATTCCCGCCTCTATTTTTAACCTAATGTCGCCAAATCCAATATACTTTAAATTTATTGGTATCTCTAACTTTTCTTGCTCATCGTGTAATTCTATTTTTTCAACTGTCTCGGTGACTTCTAACACAGGTCTAAAAATTCGAGCATAAAGCTTTAAGGATTTTATAATTTTATCTTCGTGTAGAAACTCTACTAAAATCTTTCTTGCAACTTTTAATTTATCAGGGATTTCTGTTGAGGATACCAAAAATCCACAATACATTGGTGCATCTGGAAATGTACACACTATTACACTACTAATTGTTGCTACGTTTCCTGCTATGTTAA
>DYFG01000222.1 GCA_020725315.1 Nitrosotalea sp. | reverse complement strand
GAGGTCTTAGGAGCCGACTATTGATGCTACCTTCCGAAGAAAGAGAATTAGTCAAATTAGTTCAAGAAAAACTAGATAACTACAAAAAAAGGGCCTTCGTTTTGGAGAAACAGTGGTGGCTCAATTTAGCTTTTTTCTTGGGCTATCAGTGGGTTAAATACTCCGAAGTTGAAAGACGCTTGGTTGACCGACGACCCCGGGAAAAGGCCCGGGTACGTCTGACCGCCAACCACATTCTTTCCTTAACCCTTTCTTTATTGGCTAAAATGACCGCCAACGAACCGGCCATGCAAGTCATTCCCAACACGTCCTCAGAGGAAGACAAGCAAGCCGCTCGCTTGGGTTCTCAAGCCATCAAATGGCTGTGGAAAAAGATAGAAATGGCCGATGTTATCGAGGAATTGACTCTCGGCTCTTTGATCTTTGGCATCAATTTCTTGAAAGTCTACTGGGATCCTTTGGCTGAGGAAGCCTTTACCGTCGAGGCTTTCGATGAGTTGGGAAACCCGACCACTCAAGAGATTCATTTGGGCCAAGTGGCTTCCGATGTGGTTCCACCCTTCGCTTTAGCCATAGATCCCTTAGCTAAAACCTTCAAACAAGCTAAATGGGTTGTCCAGTGCTCCATCCGCTCGGTGGAGGAAATTGAGGAACGCACGGGAATTAAGGTAGAGCCGGAAAAACAAGTCGCTTCCTTTGAAACCAAACTCTTGACTTTATACAATTCTTTTGGGGCCTCCGAGCCTACCTCCGAACTGGAAGGTGGGGCTAGCTGGAAAGAATATTGGGAAATACCCTCTTCCAAACATAGGAAGGGAAGGCTCGTTATCATCGCTGGAGACCAGTTGGCCTATACCGGAGAGAATCCTTATGGGAGACTTCCCTATTTCGACTTTCCTTTGATTAAAATTCCGCAAAGGGTGATGGGGAAAAGCCTGATTGATGACTTAATTGCTTTAAATAAGGCTTATAACCGGGCCCTTTCTCAGCTTTTGGAAAATGCAAATAAAATGGCCAAGGGAAAATGGACGACACCCAAAGATTCGGTTTCCAAAAGCGCTCTGACCGATGAGACAGGTGAAGTTATAGAGTTTCGGCCCATAGGGGGATTTCGGCCCGAACAGGTTGCCATCAGTCCTTTACCTAACTATGTTCTGTTTCTTTTAGATCGCTATATAAGGGATATGGAGGATGTAGCGGGGATCCATGAGATAAGCCGAGCCCGCCCACCTGGAGGAGTTCGTGCGGGAGTGGCTCTGGCCTTCTTAAGGGAGGCCGATGACACCCGCATCGGCCCAATAGTCAGAAGATTTGACAATGCTTTGGAAAAAGCCGCTTCCTTCATGCTGCAATTGGTAGGTGAAAATTACACCGAAGAGCGTCTGATCCGATTGATGGGAGAAGAACAAGCAGTTGAAGTAAGAGCTTTCAAGGGAGCTGACCTGAAGAACAATTATGATGTAATCGTGGAAGCAGGCTCGGCTTTAGCTGAATCTAAGATCGGCAAACAGCAACTTTTATTTGACTTGTGGGATAGACGCATTATTACCGATCCCCAAGAAATACTGAAACGATTGGAATTTGGCGAAATTGGGGCTGATATCAATAAAGACATTTGGAAAGCCCAAGCCGAGAATGCAGCCATGGCCCAAGGCCAGGTATTTCAGCCCATGGACTATGAATATCACCAGGCCCATATAGAGACGCATATTAACTTTATGCGCTCACCTGCTTTTTACGCTTTAGATCAGCAAAC
>DYFG01000221.1 GCA_020725315.1 Nitrosotalea sp. | reverse complement strand
CGCCAAGCCAGCCGAGCACGAAGACTTGGTGTTTGTAGCTGATGATGGTGTCGAGAAGAACTGAGACAGCAATTGTTCGCGACGGAACGGGCGGTTTAAACTCTTTCAGAGCGCGACCGAGGAGAAGTTTGATAGTGGCATCAGCTTCAGAAGATACATACTCCTGCACAATTTTGTAGTCTTCTACCGTTCCATAACGAACAAGAAGCGATTCGGCAATATCCTTTTTGTACGATGTAAAAGGTTCCTCTGACAAGCGTTCAATGAGAAACATCCTGAGTTCTGGGTAATTGAGCTGAAAAAGATAATCCAACGACATCATTCGAATGCCACCATCAGGATCATTTTTGGCAAGATAAACTAGTTCAGAAATCGCTTCCACCCCAAAAGCTTCAAACAGATTGTCCTTCGCACTTGATCGGTCACCAGATGATTGGGCAGTGCGAGCAATGCGGATTAATTCAGCCTTTGCGCTATCTGAATAATCGGGGACATTCCGAGCTACTTCTTTCAAGAGAATAAGACCGTAGCCGAAAGCAAACGTGCTTTCAGGCTGACGAACGGCTTCAAACACATGTTGCGCAGTCGAGTAATCTCCTAATTTAAACAAGTAATAGGTCGCCATAACACGGATGCGAACAGGATTCCACGTCGGAGGAATCAGTAAACCATCTGAATTGAATCGCCTCGTACCATATATTTCAGAAGAGTCAATCATCGTATGTAATATCGACTGTAAGTTAGGGGATCGGAAATGCAATAAGGCATCCAAATAGACATCCCAAACTCCGTTATATCGCTTCAATATCTTGTCTTCAATTAAAGGAACAGCCTCCACGATGTTATACTTCACGATATCGCTTAGAGCAGCTAAGTCTTGTTGATCCCGTGTGCTATCAAGTTGAGCAATGATACGCTGACGTTCGGAATCTGAAATTTGAGAAAAAACTTCGCTCACGGCTAATATGAATAAAAGAATAAAGAGTCTCATTGTTCAGCACCTATTGGAGTTATTGTGGGCAGTTGAGTCTCGCAAGAAAATCCTTTACCAACAGTCTCACTGTTTCCAACTTATGTATCTCCTGCTCAGACTTCTTCTTTTGATTGAAGTAGTTTGCTGCTCCCCTCAAGAAATTCTTAACTGCATTAGTCATCTCGGTATTTGCCCTCGCTTGTGCTTGGTCTAAGCTGGAAAAATCATCACACGTGAAGTTTTGCAGTACTGAGAAAATTTGGACAAAGTCTGGTAATCGAGTTAACATCTTTTCCTGAAAATCGAACCGGTGCATCTCTTCGTGGATTAAAAGCACAGATCGCAACAGATATTTTTCATACCGCACAGGATAGGAGTAATGACCATTGAAATCTCTCAATGCAACGGCGCAACGGTCAACGGCATCCACTTCGGTGATATCATCAATTAGCCGAACTCCTCGCGGAATATTGTTAACGCAAAGATCTAACAGCGCATTCACTTGGATCGTCTGCGACACACGGAATCGCCACTGCCCCGTAGCTCTATCAAAGCACACCTGCACAGAAAACGGCTCTGTTGACAAGCTGTTGCCTTCAACAATTGGAGTAAATGCACCCAAAGCATTTGGATTTTTCTGGCATGACTCGAGAAAATGATTGTTATAGCCGTTTGGACGAGCAAGTACCTCAAAGCTAGGCGGAACAGGTGGACCTGGCACCACACACCCCGGTGCATCCTCGCACCCCTTCTTCACCACCCTGATCACTCTCGTATCTGTTGCTTCCATCTGGGCGATATT
>DYFG01000220.1 GCA_020725315.1 Nitrosotalea sp. | reverse complement strand
ATCATTGGGCTTCAGATTTTTGTCCTTTTTTTATAAATCTCCAAATCTCGTCTATGTTCACTTCTCCCATTTCGCCTATCCCTTAACATTTCTTATAGAAATATAGCATTTTTATACTTTTCTACGGAATTGGGACACGACCAAAAATTGGATACCTGAAGTTAAAGAAGAGATCGAAAGGATTTTGAATGAAATGGAAGGCAGAAATGAAATCTGATGGTTTCAAGCAAACCGAAATCTGCTTAACACCCGAGGTCAGGAGGTTACGAAGACAATGAATGACAATAGTAAGGACAAGATTCTAAAACTGGCTATTTCTTTGCATTCAAATCCAGGGATTTATGCACTTCTCATAGGCTCTGGGATTTCCAGAGCTGCTGGGGTTCCCACAGGGTGGGAAATAGTTTTAGATCTTATTAGAAAAGTGGCTGCTGTCAAAGGTGAATCTCCTGAGCCTGATCCTGAAGAATGGTATAAGAAATGTTTTGGAGAAGCACCAGATTATTCAAAACTTTTAGATAAACTCACTTCTACATCTGCAGAACATGCTGCTTTACTGCGATTAAAAATCCCAACTCAGGCTCATAAAGCTATAGCCACTTTAGCTAAATATGGGTATATCAAGATGATCTTAACAACTAATTTTGACAGACTCATGGAGAAAGCTCTGGAAGAGCAAGGCATCAGTCCAGATGTTATTAGCACAGGTGATGCACTCAAAGGAGCTATACCTTACGTACATTCCAAATGCACTCTTATTAAGCTTCATGGTGATTATACGGATACCCGTATAAAAAACACATTTGCTGAACTAAGTCATTACTCAGATGAATTAAATGCCCTTTTAGATTGCATTTTTGATGAATTTTGCTTGATTGTTTGTGGATGGTCAGCCGAATGGGATACGGCTCTAAGAAATGCAATCCTTAGATGCAAAAATAGACGATTTCCTACTTACTGGCTTGCTAAAGGGATGCTTACAGAGGAAGCCCAGCGTATTATTCAGCACAGGCGAGCTGAGGTAATCCCTATTGATAATGCTGATCAATTTTTTACTGAATTTTTAGATATCCGCTGGGACTGGTATATGTAGACGGTGAAAAAGATATAGACTATATAGGGGGCCCTGTTGGACGCTTTGGCTGGTGGTATCGCAGGGGAGATTGGGAATCCACTCCTATTCAGCAATTTATCCAACAAGGTCTAAAGCAAGGTGAAAACTGGGGACTTTTAAAGGCGGGATTTTTTGATAGCTCAATTGAGAGATTTAAAGTTTGTTACGAAAAATATGAGGGTTTTATTAAAGAAATACGTGAAAAATGGCACTAGTAGGCTATAAGCAAACTGAAATCGGCTTGATTCCTGAGGATTGGGAGGTGGTGAGGTTTGAAGATGCTATTACAAAGAAAAGAGTAAGAGTAGGAAAAATAAAGCAAAAACAAAGAAGAAATAGAGAAAGTTGAAAGACCATTACATTTTCAGAAGATTTATGCGACAAATTTTGCAGGTGCTTGGACAGAATACGATTATAGATTGGAGTTATTTAACGAAAAGATGAAATTTGAAGAGGAGGAGGAGGGAACAGAACCAGAAAGAGAGAAAAAGGAAGCCGAAGGGGAATGGGTTTACCTTTCTGAGGGAATGATTATTATTCCTCCGAAAGCGGTGGAAAAACTAAAAAAAATTTAGAAAAAGCATGCGAAGAATATAAGGAGAAGAAAGAAAGTTAGTAATTCTGTATCTATTCACCTTTTTCAAGTTAATTTGCTGAGGATATACTCTTTTCCGCGGG
>DYFG01000219.1 GCA_020725315.1 Nitrosotalea sp. | reverse complement strand
CTACAGTCAACCCAAACGTGCTGGTTGCTGACCTTAATAAAACCGAGGTTCTCGAGTGTGCGGAATAAATCTTGTTGGTGATTTTTGAGAATTTCTCACTGTTTGTCAAATAGTTTTTCTATCTAAAAAATAATACAGGACTGCGCAGTGGAGACTTTTCAAAAGCCTCCGAAGTGTGCCTGCGCCGCCCAAGAGGCGACTCTTGGGCTAGCGTAGGCTTTCAAATAAGATAACACTTTCGGAGGTTTTTCAAAATTGCTATCGCATTAGCGATAGCTATCAATGATTGTCTCCATACGCAGGAGGCAAAAAAAAATGGAGGTATATGTTGGTGAAAATGGGTTCTACGCGATACCAGACATCACGGAAGACTTTAGGAACAACAAGGCGAGGAGACAGTATCAAAAAGATCTGAAAAAGATAAAGAAAGAGCTTGAAAGATTGAACAGGTCTCCGAGAGGAAAAAGGCTGATTGAGGAGACAAAGGAAAAACCAGAGAAGTGCCCAATGTGTTGTTCAAAAAAGGTGATTTGGTGGGGCACTTACGAAAGGTGTGTGAGAACATATCTATCGAAAAAAGTCAGGACAATATCAGTGAAGAGATACAAGTGCAAACGATGCAAGCATACAGGTAGCATCCTACCAAACTCGCTATGCAAGTATCGGCGATATTCCAATAAAGCACTTCGAGATATGGTAGATGCGAAACTATGGTTATATGCAGGCTATAGGAAAATTGCAAGATGGAGGATGATACATGGTTCAAGCCATACTACAATTATCAGAGAAATTATCAAATTGGCTCCTTTCTGTAGAACTGCAATGAGAAACATAGTATGTAAGTTTTCCAGCATAGTTTCCATTGATGAAGTGTATTTCCGAAAAGTGAAAGGCATATACTATATGAGTTTGGTGGCAGTGGATTCAAGATACGGCAGGGTGGTGTTTGAACATACATATTCACTAAAGGGTAAGAAAGGAAGAGAGTTTGGTGCCATAGCGAGCGAAGACATTGCTGCGACAAAAACTGATGGCATACGTCAGTTCCTTGATGAACTTCTAAAGATAGTAAATCCCAAAGTGATAATCACCGATGATAATGCTTGTTATGGTGATGTAATTGATGAAATTAACAAAGCGAGGAAAAAAGAAGAACGCATCAAACATTTTTTGTGCACGTTCCATATCCAATGGAACATCAACAAAATCCTAAAAGGATACAGAAAAATCAAATTGAGTGATAGGTTCGAAGAACTGAAAACTCAGTTGATGGAGGTATTTGAAGCGGATACGTTAAGGAAGGCAAAAGTGCGATTGAAGAAAGTTCTTGCCAGAGCAAAGGAATTTGTTGGTACAAAGGCAGAGAAAATATTAAGAAAATTGGAACAAAACAAGGATAGATTATTCCCATATCTCAGGTATGGAATGCCGAGAACAAACAATCCTGTAGAGTTCTATTTTTCCTTCGTAAAGAGATTTCAGCACGTTTCCGGGAAGTTTACCTCTCCAGTGGGTGTGAGCAGTTTGCTAAGCGTGTTTTCCCTCTTTTACAACTTTACGCCGAAAATGGAAGGCAGAAATAAAGGCAAATCGCCATTTCAGATGGCAGGGTGGAATCACAAAATTGACATGTATGTATTCTTGAATTATCCTGCCTGTGTTGCTTCATTATAAGGATACAGATTTAAATATAAGTTGCCGAGGTCATGGAATATCCGAGAGAACTCCATCAAAGAAAACAACAACAAATGTTCCGCACACAACCAAACGGTAGGTATTTATACTGGGTATTGCATAAATA
>DYFG01000218.1 GCA_020725315.1 Nitrosotalea sp. | reverse complement strand
ACCCTGACCCTGGAAGGTCGAATAAGCTCAGATGCAGCTGCAGTTGTGCAGGACGGCCTGGATGAGTTACGGCAAGAATACATTGACATCTTGGGATCTCCATTGGACCGTGGTTCCTTTGACCAAGATGCACCTGCGTATTCGGGGCTCCGCGGGTCGGCAGCCGAGCCTGGTCGGCATCAATGGTGGATATTGAGGAGTCTCAATACAAATGCTCGCAACGTTGATGCCAACTATGATGGTACACCCAATTTTATTAGCGGGTTCCGGTGTCCGAAAGGAAACGCCGGAGTACCTGGATCAGCCCCCAACTCTAATCACCAATATGGTAGCGCTTGTGACATAGACCAGCCCTCCAGCCTTGAGAATTACAGAGTATACCAAGCTGCATACAACGCAAGCGCAAGAGCGGATACTTACCTTCAGGGTTCTAACGGAGTACGGTATTTTTGGTCAGAACCGCCGCCCCATCCGAGCCAGCTTCCTCAAGGCGTGGTTTACAAGAAAGTCCATGCAGCATGGTAAATAAGTGCCAAAGCAGGAGAATCGAAATGAAAATCACATTCTTTCTTGCTGTAGCTTTCATTCTGGTATGTTTCTACCCCCATACACGTCAAGCGATGTCTCAAACGACCGTGTCGGAAATAGAAAAAATGGTACAAGACAATTATGCAAAGCTAAGCAGTAAGGATTTCAACGAAAGGTTCAAGGCTGTCTTTTTTTCAAAACCCTCCCAAGGAGACAGCTCAATGATAAAGTCATAACTGCGTGTGTTGACCTACTACAAAAAGAGTTGAACCTTAGAAGAGAGTTTGTTGAGTTAGTTCATAGACTTGGATCGGTAGATAAGACTCCAGACAACCTGCAGTATCTTAATAGTGAAAGCTTTGGAATGTATCGCATTTATTTGTGTGAGCTTGCCGGAAAATCTATGGATAGGGGCTTACTTCCCTTTTTGGTAGACAATTGCCTAATTCCAGAAACGCTGTTGGAATTTGGTGATGCAGCTGTAGAACCTGTACTCTCTGTATTGAATTCTTCAGGTAATGACACGCGCAAGATGTCTGCTATATCAGTCCTTGCCGAGATGTTGAGACCAAAAAAGGAGCATTATGTTGCCGCAGGAGAAACTCGAACAAAAATCAAGAAGGCCCTAATTGATGCTCTCACAGAGAGTGATCAGTACATAAGACAAAATGCGGTCAGAGCACTTGGCGTTTCGGGCGATGAGGATGTCATACCTGTGTTAGAAAAAGTGGCGAAGGGTGACCCTCATCAATTCGAGGATCCTGAACCATTAAGTGGTGCAAAGATCATTCGATTTCCGGTAAGAGCGGAGGCAGAGAAAGCGTTGAAAAATCTCAAGAAGAAAAACCAAGAATGAAAGAAATGAACGAAACAACTCGGCGTGAGAAAATTTTTCGAGAATGAACACTTAACTCTTGTACGTTAAAGAGTAATTCATCTCTTGCGTGTGTGAAGGTCAAAGTCCGAGTTATTGTCAAGAGTTGTGTAAATTTTTTTCACTAAGCGGCTTTCCGTTTCTTGAGTTGCTGTGACATCAGTTGGTCGATGACATCCACCTACGAGCGTATATCCGCGGATCTTTCTTCTTGGTTCATTGTTTCGGAGAAGTTGAAACACCAGACACACAGTTCCCGTTCGAGTTCGTAGACGTCGAGCGGCTCTAGTCCGAAGCCGGACGGTGGCAAAGAGGGACTCGATCGGGGTGGTGGTCTTCAGATGAACCCAATGCTTCTTGGGAAAACGCATGTAGGTGAACAGGGCCTCCTGCAACTCCTTCTGAAC
>DYFG01000016.1 GCA_020725315.1 Nitrosotalea sp. | reverse complement strand
TTAAGGAAGGAATATAAAAAAATGAGCCTTTTGCTCACGACACATCGGTCGCTGTCGCTCCCTCGTCCTCGCCCTGCGGGCTCGGAGCGTATAACAGCGGACATACTGCTACGCTCCAATTCGCTTTCGGCGAACTTCGCATGTCCGCCAACCGTTGTGCGTCATGCAAGTAGAACATTAAAGGAAAATCAATAATAAAGAGAGGATAAATATGAAAAATACAATCAAAACAAAAGTTTACAAAAGCGAATTCGGAGATATTTATTATGAGTCATCAGGACCTAAAGAAGCACCTGTTGTTATTTTCATTCACGGAGTTGGAATGGACCACAGAACTTTTGAAAAACAGGTAGAAGTCCTCAAAGATAACTACAGAGTTATTGTATGGGATTTACCTGGACATGGGCGTTCCACGCTGAAGGAAAATAAGCAAAGATATACCAAAATGGCAGCCGATTGTCTATATAGATTGATGACGGATACAGGCGTCAACAAAGCTGTTCTGGTAGGTCAGTCGCTTGGCAGTATTATAGAAGATTTATTTTTTATACGGAAAAGTTCAGTAAAATGGCAGCAAAAGGTGTCCGGAAGCAAGTGTTTTAAAATATTGTCTGCAAATCACATTGCAAATCAGGATAACCCTAAAGAGTTAAATGAGGCTCTAGTTGAATTTTTAAATGCAATTCAAATAACAACAAAATCCTTAAGCACTCATTTATTTATAGGTAATTGGTTTTTAGAACTCGTAGATGGAGGCTTCAGGTTATGGATAACGCAGGTAAAATCGTGATCATCTTCTCCTTGGTAGGTGTTGGCATTTTGTACAGTCTATCAGTATTTGTAACGCCCCCGTTCGTACCGCTTGACGAGGTCGCTCTTCAGGAAGGTTCGGTCATACGCACACGAGGTGTTATCACCGATTTCAGCATCACTAAATCCGGGAATGTGCTCATGAAGATCGAAGGAAACCAAACGAAGCTACCAATATTTGTCACTTCGTGGGCTGAGAGAGGAAGATTGTTAAATCTGAGCTATGGCGATGAGATAGAGGTTGAAGGCAGAGTAGAGATATACCGGGGCGAATATGAGCTCGTCGTTTCTGGAAACGCAATGAAGAAGGTGATGCCAGGGAGCAATATCTCCTTTGTATCGCAGATAGGAATGCATCCGGAGGAGTATGAAGGGAGAAGGATACAGGTAGTAGGTTACGCCGATGAGATTTACAAGCGCGTCTTTTATCTCCGCGATGAGAGAGGCGAATATCGCCTGAGAGTGAAGCTCATGGCTACCGATATGCCGATCTTAGAGTTGCAGAAAGGAGATAAGATAATTGCAGATGGCGTATTTTCTTATGACGCAAAGAACATGCGGTATGAGTTGAATCTGGTCGCTTTTAGGCACTGTGAGTAGAAAACTACTACTTCCACCTTATAGTTGCCCATGCAGATCTTTACATCTTCCCCCGATGTCTTGGCTGCGAGTGCACAGCACTAAAATAGGCTGAAACGCCTAACTTCATTTCAATCACTGATAAATCTTAATGCTTTACGTTATTTAAAGTTATCATTTATATATCCAGCAACACACCATAAATAAAAAGGAATAATACACATACAATGGCAAGGGGAAAGAATACAAAAGGCAGGAAGATCAGGCTTATTAAGGCGAGTAAAGAGAATAGAAGAGTCCCTGCATGGATAATGGTAAGGACGAGCCGAAGAGTGACAACGCATCCAAAGAGGAGGCACTGGCGGAGGACAAAGCTAAAAGTGTGACATCTATCATGGGCGAAGAGAAGGGCATAGGAATAGCCGAACGCATTTATACAATACCGTTGAGAGCGGTAAAAAAAGCACCGCGGTGGAAGCGGAGCAACCGTGCAATAGCGTTGATACGGGAATATCTCAAGCAGCATACAAAATATGAGGATATTGTATTAGATGCTGCACTAAATGAGAAGATCTGGGAGCGTGGCTCGGAGAAGCCGCCTTCAAAGATACGCGTAAGAATAATAAAAGAAGAGGATATAATCAAAGCTGAGCTTGTGGAATAACGTGATGTGATGAAGAGGTTATTTGGTCTTGATGGGAGTTCGTATATAGGGGTTTTTGCGGGCTGCACTGAATCTCTGGTTCTTTTACCCCCGCAGGTATCTGATAATTTAGCAGCGGAAATCGAGCGAGCGTTGAAGGTGAAAGCTGTAAAAACCTCGGTAGCTGAGACCGCATTGGTTGGCTGTTTAGCCGTTGGGAATACAAATGGATTTATCTTCTCTCCTTATACACTGGACAGCGAGCTTCAAAGATTGGAGGATCTGCTGCAGGCGGAAGGGCTAAGGGGAGCACTGCGCAAACTGCCAGACAGAGACAGGATGACCGCTGCTGGAAATATCATACTTGCCAACGATACGGTTGCTCTGGTCCATCCTCAGTTATCGGAGAAGACGATGGACGTAGTAGCCGAGACCCTAGGGGTGAAGGTCTATAAGGGCACCATAGGGGGCTTAAAAACCGTGGGGATGGCTGCGGTAGCGACGAACAAAGGTATCTTAGCACATAAAAATGCGACTCAGGAAGAATTGGAATTTTTAGAAGAGATCTTCGAATTGCCCGTGGAGATAGGCAGTGTTAATTTCGGTGTTCCGTTAATCGGTGCTGCTCTGCTCGCGAACACAAAGGGATATGCTGCCGGATACGAGACAACAGGTGCGGAGCTCGGTAGGATCGAAGATGCGCTCGGATTTTAGAGCCGTTTAGAAGGAGAATAATATGGGATCGATAGTCAAAAATGAAGATGTTATTGGTTACAAATCTCAGGGTCTGCACGTGCAAGGGACTTCTATGAAGTGTTCTTTAGAGCCATCTCACGTCTGAATGAGGGTACTACTCATTGTGTTATTGCGATTCCAAAACAAGCTATGAGGGGATTCCCTCTACGTGCAAAGCAACACCGCATTGCGTGGAAGCGGATTGAAAAAGCCTTTCCAGAGCTTGAAATTTTGCTCGTAGATGTAAGAAATAGAACCTCTGAAAGGACAGGTTGGGGAAAGTTGCTTTGGACCGGGGAAAATGAGAATAGCAATGGCAGATAAATATTTGCTTAGAATTTTTTTCTTTTCCGTCAACGCTTCTCTTTTTAAAAGAAAAGGGTTGATGATGCGTCGACCGGGGGTCGAACCCGGGCTGTGGGCTTGGAAGGCCCAAGTCATACCACTAGACCATCGACGCTTTGTATGTATGGTTAGTTATTACGGAAAGGTACTTATATACTTTCGGTGCTTCTGTTTACCGGTTCGCTCATCCCCAGGGTCTCGTACGCTCGTAGAAAAAGTCTGATGAAGAAGAGATATCTACAAGGGATAAGTGCAAATATACCCCTCTTGGGCGTTGTCAGCTTCCTGAACGATTTAAGCAGCGAGATGATTATCCCGATCCTGCCGATGTTCATTACCGCTTTAGGCGGTGCCGGTCTGATTGTGGGGTTAATCGGTGGATTACAGGAGAGCATAGCCAGTATCTTAAAGGTACTTTCTGGATACTGGTCTGACCGAATAGGGAGAAGGAAGATATTTGTCACCAGTGGCTATCTGACTTCTGCCATCTTCAAATTGCTTTTAGCTTCTTCACGGATATGGCAGCACATATTACTCTTCGCCTGTTTTAATAGCGTGGGGAAGGGGTTGAGAACTGCACCACGAGATGCGATTATCGCCGATTCCATGCCTGAAGCGAGGGGAAAGGGATTCGGAATTCATCGCGCACTTGATACCTCAGGTGCAATCTTTGGAGGCATGGCGGCTCTGTTTTTATACTGGTTTCTGGAGTTTGGGTTCTCTTCCATTATACTGATAGCTGCGATTATCGCTTTTATCTCGCTCTTACCACTTTATTTTGTAAAAGAAGGGGATAGAGACCAGCAGAAAATCAGCTTAAAGATAAGCTTGAAAAGACTGCCTAAACCACTTCTGTTCTTCATTATAGTCGCTACTCTCTTTGCGTTAGCCAATTTCACCTATATGTTTTTCATATTGAAGGCTGAGACCGCTTTTTTGCCACTGATGCCCGTGAAGGAATCAATTGCTCTTGCTATCCTTTTATATATCCTCTTTAACGTCTTTTATGCGATGCTCGCCATTCCTTTTGGCACCCTCTCAGACCGAATAGGAAAGATGAAAGTGCTTACTTTGGGTTATCTCCTCTATTCATTAACCTGTCTCGGATTTGCTTTTTCCGAATCACTCCCCGCCTTTTTAATTTTATTCCCCCTTTATGGTGTGGTTTATGCGATGGTAGATGGGAATCAGAGGGCTTTTGTTTGCGATTTGTCCACTGAAGAATTAAGGGCTACCGCGTTGGGCACGTTCCATACCTTGATAGGTGTAATGGCTCTATCATCAAGTTTAGTTGCCGGATTTTTATGGAATCTAACTCCTAACCACAGTTTGACCTTTCTCTTTGGCAGCTTGGTCAGCATCGTCGCAGTTATGCTCTTTGTTCTTCTCAAAAGTTATTTCAAGGATTGGGGTCAAGAGCAATGTTTCCCGCAGTGAAGACACCCAGAAGTGGTTCACGCTCAGAAGCTGGTTTAAATTTTTAGGTATAAGCCGAGAATCAAAAACACTTTTCACGGTGCGAAAAGGGAACTTATTGTCTCTACGTCCTTCCCCATCGCAAATACCGTTACATGATCGCCTGCTTTGACGAGTGTATCGCCTTTGGGCAGAATTATATCACTATTCCGCTCTATGGCTACCACGACCCCTCCTCTTATACTCAATTGCGATAACTCTTTCCCCGCTGCACGTGATTTCTCAGAGACAATGACCTCAAATATCTCTGCTTTCCCTCCGCCAACCGTTATAAAATCTTTTATCCCCGGCCTCTTCGCCGACAGGTAGAGATGTCGCGCAACGGTCATGTCGGGTTTCTCAAGCATAGAGATAGCCGCTTTCTTGAACATCTCCACGTGTTCTTCCTGGTTCACCACGGCGACGGTATTTTTTGTACCCAACTCTTTTGCCGTTAGTGCCATCATCAAATTATCCGCATCATCGGACGTAGTGGCGATAAGCGCGTCCGCTCTTTGTGCATTCGCTTCCTCCAAGGTTGATTTCTGCGTTGCATCTCCAACAATCGTTAGGACATCGTATTTCGTGGCTATCTCTTTGCATCTCTTCTCATCCTCATCTACGATAACCACGTCATTCTTGTCCTTTGTGGCGATATCTACCAGATTTCTTCCTATACCACCCAACCCCACGATTATCAGGTACACAGAGAGCACCTCTCTCTTAATGTTTCCTTTACGTTATAATAAATATCAGTTTCTATTTTTCTTTAACACCTTTTTTATAAATCTCAACCCCTCTTTTCGGGCTTCTTCCACCATTTCTACCCGTTCACCACCTCCCTGTGCGAGTTCTCCTTTACCACCACCACTGCCTCCCAGCACCTCACAAACCCGCTTGATTATCACGCCGGCATTTATCTTGTCCGTTAGATAAGCTGGGACGGAGGAGACAGCAGATGCACGGTTCTCTCTTGTTCCTATTAATATCGCTAAGAAGTTATCGTTCGAGAGTTGCGACGCTATTTTCATCAGCTCTTTCGTATCCGCATCGGGCAACACCGCTGCAATAACTTTTATATCGCTTATTTCTTCTGCCTGCCTCTTCAATCGCTCGAGTCCCAACTCCGCTAGCTCACCGCGCAATCGCTCGTTCTCCTTTCTTAGTTGCTTCCACTCCTCGAAGAACCGTTCAACCACCGAAGGAAGCTTCTCAGGTGGCACCTTTAATACAGAAGCTGATTTCCTTATCCGCTCTTCCTGCGCCTGGATCTCCTCGACCGCAGCTTCTCCCGCTGCGTACTCTATTCGCTCGATACCATCCTGTATTCTCTCAGTGCGCAATAGTTTTATCGGACCGACCTCACCGGTCCGTGAAAGATGTGTTCCAGCACACGCCTGCACATCCTCATCCGCACCGGTTCGCACTATTCTTATCTTCTCGCCGAGAGGTACGCCACCCTGATAAATACGAAACCCATATCTCTGCTCCGCCTCGTTCCTATCCACAAAACTCGCTCTTATCTCTTTGTTTTCCATGACCATCTTGTTCGCGAGCATCTCTATCTCTCTTCGTTCAGCGTCAGAGATTCTTTTGAAGTGGGTGATATCAATTCTCGCTCTCTTTTCCCCTTTCTGCGCTCCCGCTTGCCATATATGGTCTCCCAGCACTTTCCTCGCTGCACATATCACGATATGCGTTGCGGAATGGTGCTTTTTGTGAGCGTTTCGCCTCTCTGTATCAATATACCCAGATACCGCTGCTCCTTTGCGTATCCCCCCGTTCTCTGTTTTATGAAGAATAACACCTTCAATTTCCTGCACATCCACTACCTTTACCCTCAATGCGCTACTCGCGTTTTTCGGTACCAGGGTCAAGAAGCCAGTATCAGCAGGTTGCCCACCACCTTCAGGGTAAAATAAGGTCCTGTCTAAGATCACAAACCCATCAGCCCTTACAGGGCTTGCGGGGTCGTGGGGCAGAGCCCCACAAACTGAATCCAAAACAGTAGCTTCGAACTCCACGGCATACGGCTCTTCATAATACAACTTTCTCGTCGCGGGCATGCCTTTCGTCTTTTCTTTCAGTGATTCTCCTAATGGTTCGATCTCCTCCTCCCTTCTCTCCTCGCTGTGTTCTCGCGCAACTAAGGAATAAAAGTTTTCTGGAATCTCTATGTTCACCTCGATACCTGCTTTCAGGTCGGGCTTGCTCGCTACTACTTCATTCACAAATTCCGGCGGGAGCCCGTGGGTATCATAATAATAAATAAGTCGATCAGTGCCGAGGGTGATCGATTTCGGCTTATCTTCTGTCCATTTCTTTATATCCTGCCATATAATTCGCTCGCCTTTCAAGAGTGCCTCATCATATCTGCTCTTCTCGAGCGAGACCAGTTCACCAATTCTCTCCACAGAATGTTCCAAATCAGGAAAAGAATTGCTGATGGTCTTTATCTGCAGGAGTATCAGTTCTTCTAATGGTATTTCTATCCCGAGGGATTTTAACATCCTGAAAGCGCGCCTTAAGACCAATCTTGCCAGATAGCCCTCTTTCGCATTAGAAGGTACAATGCCGTCTGCGAGCATGAAAGCCAGGCATTTGGTATGGTCTGCAACGGTATAGATCGTTTCTATCGGCTCCAATATAGTTTTAAGATAGTCAAGCGAGATATTTAACTTCTTTGCTATCTCCCCTCTTTTCAGAGCTCCAGCCGAACGAGCATGCTCTATGATTATTTCTGGATACTTTTCTAACGGGTGTTCAATCCCTGCTGCATCCACCAATTCCTTTATTATGGAGGGGAAGATCGCATCGTACACCGTAGGAGTGCCCTTCGAAGCCCAGACAAATCGTTCCAGCCCGTATCCGGTGTCTACGATGTACGTATCCATTTTCCTATACTGCTGCCCTTTTATGCTTATCTCACCGAGAGGAGAAAGTTCGAGATCCATGAAAACGAGTGTAGCCAGCTCTAATCCGCCTATAATGACCTCGAGACAGGGTCCCGCGTTTCCTCCCCCCACCCACGGAGCCTCCTTATACACTACACGCTCCCTATCCACACCAAATTGCATCAGGAATTCGTCACAATACGTCACGGTCTCGTTCTTCCAATAGAGTTCCTCCCCTCCTCTCTTATTGAAGGCGTGATGCCCCATCATCTCGAAAGCAGTTAAGTGGCGCCCACTCCTTCCTATTGATTCGAGGTCTTCAAGTCTTATGCAGGGTTGAGAAATAACGAGCGGATTTGCAGGCGGTGGGACTTTGCCCGACGTTACAAATGGTTGAAAATTTGAAATAGATGCGATGTTAAGATAGATATCATCTCGCCACCGAGCTACAACAGGATACCGTTTCATTCTGGTGTGTGACCGTTGCTCAAAGAAAGAGAGGAATAATTCTCTTATCTCGTCCGGACTTCTCTCTTTGAAGAGGGGCTTGCCTATAAAGGAATAAATCTCACAGGGAGCATCACCACATCTCCTTCTCTCTTTGTCACGAGTCCAGAAGTACGAGCCACACTTCTCGCATTTCTTCCTTATAAATTCGTTCTCCTTGAAGATTTCTATCTCGTATTCCTCGTCATCCATTTTATTTTATGGACCATGTGAAGAGAGAAGAGATTAAAAAGTTTTTGATAAAAAACTTTTCTTGCTCGCTAAGAAAAATTTATTCATCAGAATAAAGATGCACGGAATACTTTCGGGTGAAGAGGTCGCAGTAGCACGGGTTGACGCTGAAAGTTTTGAACTCAGAGGATACGGGAGGAAAGAAGCTCAAGGTGCAAAAGAGGAAAGAGAGGGCAGATTAACGCTCTCACTGGAAGAGGCTGCTTTTTTACTTGAAGCGGGAAAGATCGTAATAACAAAGGAAACTGAAAAAGAGTCAGCGTTAACGCTTGAAGAGTTCTTCAAGCATGCTTTGGAGATCTTTCCGAACTTTGGGACGAGATACAGCGTCTACAAGGACTTGAAGCAGCGAGGCTATGCCGTGCACCCGGGTGGAGTTGATTTCTGGCTTTATTCTCGTGGAACCAAGCCGGGGGAGAAGCCTGCACGGCACTTCATCCGTATTTTATCAGAACGTGAATTTTTATCGGTGAAGGACTTAGAGGATCTCCTCATTTTGGCCCATAACATGAGAAAAGAGTCCATTATTGCAGTTGTGGATGACGAAAGCGACATCACGTACTACAAGGTGAAGGAAGCAAAATTTAATGCAATTGAAACGCGAGCCGAGAAAGAGGGGGAGATAAGAGAAGAGGGCGGAGAGGGTACTGCATTTTTGCTCGGGGATAAAGTAGTCTTACGGAACACTGCTTTCGCTGAGAACCTTTACAAAAACCATTTTTATGGCAGGTTAACGAAGGAGGGGTGGCTATTGCTTTCGTTGGTTGAAGCTGCCTATTTGATGAAGAGAGGGCTGCTGGAGATGGAGTTCGAGCAGTTCATCGAGTATGCGACCTCTATGGAGCACGATTTCGTGAATAAATACGCCGTTTACGAGGATTTAATGGGAAAAGGACTGGTAGTAAAGACGGGGTTCAAATTCGGCTCTCATTTCAGAGTATATAAGGCACTGAACCTGAAACATTCATCGGATTTAATTCATGTGCTCCCGAGGGAGCATGTGTTTTCAATGTCTGAATTAGCACGGGCGGTAAGGTTGGCGCATGGCGTGAGGAAGCGGATGATATTCGCATATCAACCATTGGTTGACCAACCAATTAGATATGCGGATATAGGAAGAATGAAGCTCTAAGGCTCACCTCTGCTCATGTGATTCTTTATGGGATAGTTTTTTATTTCAAGACTTAGCGTTATTATCAAAATAACAGCACCGATGTCCATCATTGCTATGCTGATTTTTCATCCAGTTCAAAACTTCGCGACAAGCGCACTTTTCACCTCTTGAGCCTTTTGCTTTCCGACTAAGAGCTCAGCCAATGCAATGCCAAATTCAAGTGCGGTACCCGGACCTTGACTGGTAACCAGCTTTCCATCCACGACTACTCGCTCATTAATGTGCTTAGCTCCGGTCAAAGCACTCTCCATTCCTGGATAAATGGTCGCTCTCTTCCCCTTCAAAATCCCCGCTTTTGCTAAGACCGAGGGTGCCGCGCAAATGGCGGCAACGATCTTCCCAAGCTCGAATGCGGTTTTTACTGCATCTAAAACCCGGTGGTCCTTCCCGAGATTCACATAGCCCGGATTGCCACCGGGCAAGATGACCGCATCAAACTTCTTAATCTCAATTTCTCCGATTGTGGTATCCGGAACCACTTTGATTCCATGCGCACCTTCGATAGCTCCGACTTGAAGACCCGCAATGGTAACTTCTACTCCAGCTCGTCTCAGTGTATCAACAATACTAATGGCTTCAATTTCTTCAAATCCCATAGCCAGCAATAATACGGCATTTTTAGCCATATCGCTCATCCACCTCCCACCTCAGTTACTTACTTTATTTAGTTACAAGAAGAAGAAGGATTTATAAAATAAAAGAATCCCACTTTTCATTTACTACCCTATCTGGATACGAACAGGGATGTGATAGGCGAAAGAGGATAAAGGAGAAATGAGAGCGTTATACATAGGAAGGTTTCAGCCCTACCATCTCGGGCATCATGCAGTAATAAAAGAGATGGTTTCTGATGCGGATGAAGTCATTATCTGCATTGGGTCAGCGCAGAGGAGTCACGAGTTGGATAACCCCTTTACTGCTGGAGAACGCTATCTGATGATCTCAAAATCCTTACGAGATGAGGGCATCTTCAACTTTTATATCGTCCCGATCTTGGATGTGAACTGGAATGCAGTCTGGGTATCGCATGTCGAGTCATTGATACCCCCCGTAGACGTTGTATTTGCACATAATCCATTAATAGAGCGTTTATTTAAAGAAAGAGGTTACGAAGTGCGTGCCCCTTTCCTCTTCAACAGGAAGGAATATTCGGGTAGAGAAATAAGGAGGCGAATCTTGAACGACGAAAGCTGGGAACATTTGGTGCCTAAAGCAGTTGTAGATGTTATAAAGGAGATAGAAGGGGTAAGAAGATTAAAGGACTTAGAGAAGAGCGATACGGAGTAGGCATCAATTAGAAAAAAAGGGGTTAAATTTTGTAATTTACTATTTTCCCCCTTATTTAACCTTTTGATTTTATTCCGCAGCCTCTAAGATGTCCTCTTTCTTCACTGTTTTCCTTCCGGCATGCTTAGCGAGGCTAACGGCTTTTTTGGCTATTTTCTCACCGTATTCTTCTAACAGCCTCACTAGTTCCTGACTTGCCTCTTCGCTTACTCTCTCTGCTCCTGCGTTCCTCACTATCCTGGTTACAGGTGCTATTGGTAATTCAGCCATTTTCACCACTATGATTAGATTTTGGAGGGTATATATAAGTTTTTCGGTTTTTTCCTTCTGGAGTCTCCTTAAAGCCAATGACCTAACGTCTTCTGCCCCCTTTCTTCAAAAGATGCGAGCTCATAACCAAAAAGTTGCAACACTCTATGTGCAACAGGTATTATCTGATGGAGGGTATAATAATCGAGGTCAATCAGGTATTTTATTCCATCCGCGTATATTTCATGCCCTTCACTTCTCTCTATAATATCGACGGGAAAAGCGCGGTCACTCGTCTTTCCCGTACCTTTTATCACCACATAGGGGATTTTCGAGCCTATTTCGTATACAATGTGAGAGGGAGAAGCTAATGCTCGTTCAGCCGCAATAACATGTGCCTGCTTTGTTTCATACCCACTTATCTTTCTGGTGATTGTTTTATGGATTATTAGTTTATCTAAGGGTATTTCCCCCTCTTTTACGTCCTGTATAATGCGTTTAACGTATTCCATAGCTTTTTTCGGGTTCTTTTCCACCAATATGAGCCGTATCACCTCCGTCTGCACTTCTCTCGCTACCTCACACCAATCCCCACGGCGCACTTCCAAGCCCCGAACCACAATTTCTCCCTTATCGGTAAGTGCGGCATACCGCTTCTTCTTTCCCGTAAAGAAGATAGCTTTAAAGAAATCCTGGATCTCGAGTTCCAGCGGAAGTTCTTTTGAGATCCGCTCTGAAATCTCCTTTGCCTTCTTCAGCGTCTCTTCTCTTCTATCCGTGATCCCGCTTTCGGTGAGTTTGGCGAAGATGCTGTCGGTATCGCTGTAAATAACCTGAAATCCAAACTCTTCCACCATTCTTATTGCCTGCTTTATGAAATAACGTCCCCATGCCGTTGTCGCTTCCGCACATTCTCGTTTGTAAAACTTCGCCGCACTCCAGCCGGTGTAGCCATAAAAGCTGTTCGTGAGGATCTTGATACTTTGCTGTTGGATGTCCAACAACCGATATTCATCACTCGTTTTGTCATATCTCTTCATTTCGTTCTTTATCTCCTTTCTTCTCGCAATCAAATCGCTCATTATGCTTTTAAAGAACCCATCCGGCTCCTTTCTGAATGCATGTCCCACTTCAGGTGCCACATACACTTCTTCTTTCTTCTGGTGAGATTCCACAAACGTATCAGGGGAGATGTTAAAGGAGATCATAATGGTTGGATACATGGAAGAGAAGTCGAGGGCGATGACATCCTCATGCAAACCCCTCTCCGGTAGCAGCACGAACCCACCTTCATACGTCTTCTCAGCGCCTCTCTTTGGTGGCACCAGTTCCTCCCTTTTAAATGCCTCTGCAGTTAAGAATGCTTCTACCTGACGACCTCGTCCCATCTTTGCTAACTCGTCTAATGGATACCCAACCATCTTGGAAAGCTCGATTTGCAGCGGTAACACTTTCGTCGCGATGCCCAGCGTGCTCACCGCATCTGCCTTTGCATACTCATAGAGACGCTCTCGTGTGGAAGGAGCGGGATTCAGCCAGCATTCGGTAATCTCTCTTGGCGATAAATTCATCCGGTCGTTTTTGTTCATCACGCCCAGAAATTCCGCCACGTTCTCCAATCTTTTCACCTTCACGCTGTCCAAGTCGCGTTTTGCGAGCTTGAAAAGGTCAACGTTCAGTCTGCCTGCGATATTTACTCCGGGCAGTATCCCTCCTTTTTCATATTGGACCGTACTGCCATCAGCACCCACATCCAATTGAATTCCCTGCAATTTTGCACGCTCCTTTATATACTGCCAGTCAAAACCATCAGAATTATATCCCACGATGATCTCCGGCTGGAACTGCTCTCCGATGAAGGTCAAAAAATTTCTTATTACCGTTTCATCGTCTCCCTCCCTGTACTCTTCATTGTCCAGTACAAATAACCTCGTTTTGGCTTTATTCTCCTGATGCTGGTATGCCACCGCGATGATTATTATCGGGTCCCTTCTCGGTGACGGCATTCCATAGGAGCTCGCCATCTCGCAATCAAAAGCAAGAATCTTGAGCTTGGGTAACTCGGTCATCTTCTTATATGATACTTGAGAAGCCGCGATCGCCTTTTTCCCGGTGGTATAAGCAGAGCCCAACTCGATCTCTTCTCCTTCCACTTGTAGACCGTCGAAGGGTCTGAGTTGGTTGTCTATCAAGTATCGAATTGCGAAGAGAATATCAGCCTCCAACACGGTAAGACCCACCCTTTTGACTTCCTCTCGCAGCACCGGAACATGTCTCGGATGCGCCACGAAAATTTTTAACACCGTCCGCTCAACACCAAGTAGTTTCTTCTGGCAAGATTCCACTCGCTTAACTCGTATCTCTTCACCTTCTCGATCTATACAAAGTTCTTCTATCAGTTCCTTTATCTCTCCCAGATCATACTCGTACCCGTAGGGAAACGCGTAAAAATAAGGCTCAAAATTTTTGTCTAACACAATCAAATCTGACCCGTCTTTGCTCTTGCACCACAGTCTTATCACGGGCCTGTCTTGCCCCTCTTCGTCTTTTTCGGTGATGTAATCAATATCCAGCAGAAAGCCCTCCTTCTCCATCTTTCTTTTTCATTGACATTTTAACTTTTTATAATCTTAGTTTTATAATCTTAGCGAGTAGTAAAAGAGGGGCTTCATCAAGATGGCGAAGGATACGATCTACATAATTGATGTCACGAACAGGGATGGTGTGCAGACCTCGAGATTGGGCTTAGCGAAGTTAGAGAAGAGCATACTGAACCTATATCTGGATGAGATGGGCGTTTTTCAGAGCGAGTTCGGGTTTCCGAACACCCACCATGAGACGAATTATCTGAATGCGAATCTGGACTTAGCTGAAATAGGGGCTTTTAAGCGCATTCGGCTCGGTGGGTGGCTGAGAGCTGTCAAGGAGGATGTTGAAGATGGCTACCAGCGAGTGCCGAATTTGAAGCATCTCAATTTGAGCATCTCAACATCCCGGCAAATGATTGAGGGCAAGTTCCTGGGCAAGTACAGTTGGGCTGATATAATCAATATGATGTGTGAGGCGGTCATTGCAGCCAGGAAACACGGAGCAGAGACTATCGGAGTTAATGCAGAAGACGCCTCAAGGACGGAACTCGAACGGCTGATCGAGTTCGCAGAGGCGGCAAAAGAGCATGGAGCGGACCGAATACGATACTGTGACACGCTTGGCTACGACGATCCATTCAGCATTTACGAGCGAGTCAAAGCGCTCGCGGAGGCGATAAATATCCCTATCGAACTGCACTGTCATAATGATTTGGGCATGGCAGTCGCCTGCTCAGTTGCAGGAGCAAAAGGAGCTATAGATGCGGGAGTAGATGCATACATCACCACCACCGTCAATGGAATGGGAGAACGAGCGGGCAACGCCGATCTGGTCTCTACAATCCTCGCGGTAAGGAAGTCCAGCGGGTTTGAAGACAAATACCACTTGGATGAGCATATCGAGTTAAGCCATGCATGGAAGATATGCAAATACGCTTCACTCTCATTCGGAGTTCCTATTCCAGTTAACCAGCCCGCAGTTGGTGATAACGCCTTTGCACATGAATCAGGAATCCACGCCGACGGCGCACTGAAGAACAGCAGAAATTATGAGTTGTATGACTATACTGAAGTCGGCAGGGGGCATATCGAGGTGATCGAGACGGGCAGGCTTATAACAACGGGAGAATACTCGGGAATAAAGGGGTTCAAGAACGTAGCGGGGAAATACAAGTTGAAATTTCGAGATGAAGAAGAAGCGAGGGGGATTTTAGAGCTCGTGCGATATGCAAACGTGCACACCCAGAAGCCCGTGACGGAGGACGAGATGAGGTTTATTGCACAATACCCGGAATATGCACGGCGGATTATGTCGGTACAACCTTAACTATGTCTGGAATCGTTATCGAGAGGATATTAAAAGAGCATCTGGTAGAGGGTAAAATGGCTCCCGGGGAAGAAGTTGCGCTGAAGATCGATCAGACGCTTACCCAGGATGCAACCGGCACCATGGTCTACCAGCAATTCGAGGCTATAGGGATACCACGGGTGAGAACAGAACTGAGCGTGAGTTATGTTGACCACAACACGCTGCAGACAGATTTTATGAACCCGGATGACCACAGATACCTTCAATCCGTAGCTATGAGATACGGCTTGTATTTCTCCCGTCCTGGTAATGGCATCTGCCACCAACTCCATCTGGAACGGTTTGCTCGTCCTGGTAAGACACTGATTGGCTCTGACAGCCATACCCCTACGGCTGGTGGTATAGGGTCGTTTGCCATCGGTGCGGGAGGTCTGGACGTAGCAGTTGCCATGGCAGGTATGCCGTACCGGATTAAGTATCCAGCGATTGTGGGTGTAAAACTTACCGGAAAACTTCCTGACTGGGTCTCAGCCAAGGATGTCATACTGGAAGTCCTTCGCAGGATAGATGTTAACGGTGGTATGGGAAACGTACTGGAGTACTTTGGCCCGGGGGTCAAGACGCTCAGCGTTCCCGAGCGCGCGACAATAACCAATATGGGTAGCGAAACAGGAGCAACATCGAGTGTATTTCCGAGCGACGAAGTGACGAGGGCCTTCATGGAGGCACAGGAACGTGGAGACCAATGGATTCCACTTGAGGCTGATGATGATGCGACATACGATGAAATCATGGAGCTCAACCTCAGCGAACTCGAGCCACTGGCAGCACTACCCCACAGTCCAGGTAATGTCAAGCCGGTGAGGGAGATTGCAGGGATAGAAGTGCAACAAGTGGTTATTGGCTCGTGTACCAACTCCTCCCTGCGCGATCTCAAAATCGTAGCAAATGTACTCAAGGGGCAGACCATTGCAGATAACCTGCATCTCACGATCAATCCGGGCTCGAGGCAAGTCGTGGAGCACCTTATTGAGAGCGGTGAGCTGCGGTACCTTGTAGCGGCGGGTGCACGGATACTGGAAAATGCGTGTGGTCCGTGCATAGGCATGGGAGCCGCGCCGCCCTCTCGTGGTACCTCGATACGAACCTTTAACCGAAACTTCGAGGGCAGGAGTGGAACAAAGGACGCAGAGGTATTCCTTGTGAGTCCTGAAGTTGCGGCAGCTACGGCAATCAAGGGCGTTCTCACCGACCCGCGGGATCTCGGCGCGTATCCACAGATCGAGATGCCTCAGCGGTTTATCATTAATGACAACCTGTTTATACCTCCGTTTCCACCAGAAGAGGCTGCCAGGGTGGAGATCATCAGGGGGCCAAATATCAAGCCACTACCCGATTTCTCACCATTGCCCGATACGCTGGGGGGGGAAGTACTCATCAAGGTTGGGGATAATATCACCACGGATCATATCATGCCTGCAGGCGCAAAAATCCTCCCGTTGAGGAGCAATATACCTGCGATCTCGAAGCATGTTTTTGAGGTGGTCGATCCTGATTTTCCCGCAAGGGCTTCGGAAAAAGGCGGCGGATTCATAATCGGAGGTGAGAACTACGGCCAGGGATCGAGCAGGGAACATGCAGTACTCGCACCAAAGTATTTGGGCGTTAAGGCGGTCATTGTCAAGTCTTTTGCTCGCATCCATTTAGCGAACTTGATAAACTTCGGAATAGTGCCGCTGACATTTAAGGCCCCTGTGGATTACGATAGCATAGATATGGGCGATAATCTCGGGGTTGTTATAGGAGAACTGCGGGACGATGTGAGACTCAGGAATCTGACAAAGGATACTGAAATCGAACTTACTCATGCTCTTTCACCACTTGATGCAGAGATATTGAAGACCGGGGGTAAACTGCCCTGGGTAAAGGCAAAGGTAGAAAAGAAATAGGAAGGTGGTAAAAATGGGTTCTGTTCTACATAGTCATAAAGGGACTTAAGTAGAACTGAGGCTTCATAGTATCATACAGCGACCTCGCGAATAGGGAAGAGGAATAGAACAGAGGAGAAAAAAGATGCCGGATAAGATCCAGATGAATACCCCCTTAGTAGAGATAGATGGAGACGAGATGGCGCGGGTAATGTGGGGTATGGTGAAGGAGAGACTACTTCTTCCCTACATCGACCTCAAAACCGAATATTATGACCTCGCTCTTCAGAAGAGGGACGAGACCGAGGATCAGATAACCATAGAGGCTGCAGAGGCGATCACGAGGTATGGTGTGGGAGTCAAGTGTGCCACGATAACCCCAAATGCTGCACGGGTAAAGGAATATAACCTGAAGCAGGAGTGGAAGAGCCCTAATGCTACAATCAGAGCGATACTGGATGGTACTGTCTTCAGGAAGCCGATACTGGTAAAAAACATAAAACCCGCAGTGAAGAACTGGAAAAAGCCAATCATCGTGGGAAGGCATGCATACGGGGATGTTTACAAGAACGTGGAGTACCGGGTTGAGGGGCCCGGGAATGCTGAGCTTATATTCACGAACGAGCGCGGCGAAGAAGTGAGGCAGACGATACAAAAGTTCAACGGGCCGGGCATAATACAGGGCATACACAACCTCGATGCCTCGATAAAGAGCTTCGCCGAGGCGTGCTTCTCATACGCCCTGGACCAGAAGGTGGATCTATGGTTCGCCACAAAGGACACGATATCCAAGACCTATGACAATAACTTCAAGGGGATATTCGAGGAGATCTACGAAGCGAAGTACAAAGAGCGGTTTGAGAAGGCAGGGATAACCTACTTCTACACGTTGATAGACGATGCCGTGGCGAGGATAATAAACTCTGAGGGTGGCATGCTCTGGGCATTGAAGAACTACGATGGCGACGTGATGTCAGATATGCTTGCCTCTGCGTTTGGGAGTCTCGCTATGATGACCTCGGTCCTGGTATCACCCAATGGCTATTTCGAGTATGAATCGGCTCATGGTACGGTACAGAAGCATTACGCCAGATACCTCGGAGGCGAGAAGACATCGACCAACCCCGTGGCGGTTATATTTGCCTGGACTGGTGCATTGAGAAAGCGTGGTGAGCTCGACACTATTCCCGGGCTTGAAGTTTTTGCGGATAAACTTGAAGCCGCAGTGGTAAAGACAATAGAAGACGGGATAATGACTGGTGACCTCGCGAAACTGGCTGAACCACCCGCAGCGAAGATTGTTTATACCGAAGAGTTCATTGATGAGGTCGCAAGCCGTTTAGGAGAGGAGTTCTGAGATACGAGTTCTGGCAGTATTAATGCAAACCATCATCGCTTTGCCGACCCTATCGCCATGTTTTGCGAAGTAAGAGCCAATGAGCGAGAGAAGGATTACGTAAGCAACGACGAGCGAAGATAATAGCTCAGAAATGCCCGTCCCCATTCCAAGCACAACAGCCAGCAGCACAACCGAAAACTCGCCTCTCGGCGTTGTGTATGCTCCGACCCTCAATCCGGTTTCAAGCGAGCCGTGCAGCCTCTTTCCAATAAGTGCACCACTGGCGAACTTTCCTAAGATGGACAGAGTTATGAGTGCGAGGAGTGCGAGGAGAAAATCTGCCGAGGACAATGTTACAAATTGGAATTGTAACACCATTCCGAAAGAAAAGAAGAAGATGATGAGGAATAAGTTCTTAAATGCGATAGTAGTGCCGAGAAGCCGCTTGAAGGACTTTACTCCAGAGAGTGCAGAGCCGAGGAAGAATGCAATAATTACCTCAGAAACGCTCAAGAGGTATGCGAGTGCTGAGAATCCGAATATGAGTGCGAAAATAAGTAATATGGGTATTTCATCATCACGCTCGAAGAGAGGCGAGATGAAGATGCTCAGCCCTCTGATGAGCACCGAAATGAACACGATGAGCAGTAAAGTCACTGCTAAGGACACGGGGATCATGGCAAGGCTATCAGCCATAATGGAAGTCAGCACCACAAGCAGAATCGCCAGCATTATGTCCTCGAAGACCATCAGCCATACGACGGTCTCTGCTTCAGGGTAAATCAACCTCTTGTTCTCTATCAGCGAGGATATGACTATCGCAGAACTGCTGATGTAAACTGCTGATGCGAGTATGAAAGCCTCTATCAGGGTTAAGCCAATAACGAGCCCCAGCGAAAATCCTGCGGTGAAATTCACCCCGAAGTCCGTGCAACCCGCAAATAACCTTCCAGGCTCTTTTATACCTTTGAAGTTGAACTCCAGTCCTATGTAGAACATCAGGAGGATTACACCGATCTTCCCCAGCCACTCGACGAAGTTGTATGAGGATATTAAGTCGAAGCCGCTCCTTCCGAGGAGTATTCCGGCGATTATGTAGACCGGGATCGAGGTTTGCCTTAGATATTTCGATACCAGTCCGAGGGCTAAGCACGTGGCTGTGACAAGAGCTAAATCCACCAGAAAGTTCATCTATCTAAACCTGTCCAAGAATCTCCTTCGTGCAGACCTTTATCTGCTCACGCTCACCTATCATCACTATCAGGTCTCCCTCTTCGAAGACCGTCTCCGGTGGCGGGCTGATGATGCTCCGTCCCCTTCTCGATAGTGCTATTATCGTGACGCCTGTCCTCTTCCTGATTGCCAGATCCTCGATGCTCTTTCCTACCATACCCTTCGTTACCGGACATATATGGATGTTTATTCTAATGTCAGAAATTTCGGAAAACGAGACCTCAACGTCTTCACGCTCTATGGTGAGCATCGCTCCAGTCAGAACGCTTCCGAGACGTCGTGCTTCTTCTGAGGTCAGCCTTGTAACCGATGGTTTCTCAGCACCAGCTTCTAAGACATATAGCTCTATTTCACCAGTCGTCAAGAATATAACCGCTACTTTATCCCCTTTTGGACTCTCTATCTCATACTTCGTGCCTATCTCGGGAAGTTCAGAAATTCGCATGATGTTCCCTCCATCTGTTACAATATCTGTATTTACAATTTAACCTCTCTCCCCTCACCATCTCTCCGCCAGCGAACCGCGTTATGTTATCAACGAATTTCTATTACGATTGTATGCTTCATCAGATTTATCTCCTTGACCCTTCCTTTTATCTCGCGTGTCTCGCCCAATATCCCGGTGAGTTTGATATCCTCACCATCAACGTCGAGATGAACCACCTCTTCCATCAGTAATTCTCTTCCCCTTTCTTTTTCTATAAATACACTCGATTCGCACATAGTTTTGGTTCCCCATCGTTATTTTTTACTTCATTATAGCTTATTTGTCATGAGAGCTTATATTTTTGTCGTCTTTGGATTGGATATTCCTCGTTTCTCTCACGGTATTAAAAACTTTTGTATTTGTACAGCTCTTTGGGAATACTAAATCCTAAGCACCAAATCCTAAACAAATTCAAATATCTGTGTCTATTCACCTTTTTGAGAGAGCTTGCGGAGGATATATTCCTTACCATGAA
>DYFG01000015.1:12183-20414 GCA_020725315.1 Nitrosotalea sp. | reverse complement strand
TCCGACTCCCAGAGTATCATCTGTACCATCTTACCGTTTATAGGCTTGATAGCACATACTCCAGTAAGGAGAACACTCTGGGCCTCCCGAGTTCCCATAATATCCCTTTGATACCGTGCCACGGTCTCAGACCCCGTCGGGCTCTCATCACCTCGCCCTGTCCCAGAGCTCCATGCTATATTCCAAGACTGGATATTCGGACTAACGACGATGAGAGTACTGCCTTCCGTCAAATGAACAACGTCGGCCACCGAGAGAACGTGTATTTCGGGGCTCAATCCCTTCACTTGCGTTGCAGCTTTTTCCTTTCTTCATTTCTCCTCCACAGAAGTGACATCTCATCTTTTTCGCACACTTCGATGTTAATCTTCACAATCCTTAAGTCTCATTAAAACATCATTCTTGAACTTGTAAAAGTCTTTTTCCTCCAAAAGCCCAATGATTATCGAAATATTATCTTTTGACAAACTATGAGCATCTTTGCAGTCCAACAAGAATTCTGGTAATGTTGCTGTCATAACACCTACGCTCTTCGCAACTGACCTGGCAGTCCTATCATCAATTAACAAGAGTGCGTTATGCTTTTTCGCTAATGATATTGCCTCTTTTTCTCCACCCCCCAATTTCTCTTCATCTATCTCAATCTCAGCTTTTTTAACCAGTATCCAATGTCTTTCATCCATATAATCTTCATTTACCGCGATAAAATGTATTAACTCTGCAAAGAAATCAGTTTTCGATAGTTCTTCAAATACAGCATTAGGTATAACAACGTGTTCCGCTTCAAAATGCTTTTTGAGGAGTTCTAACCTGTTTATTTTGAAAAGAGAGCTTAGAAATCCCGTGTCAACGATTATCATTTCATCCTGAGACTCCGCAGCATTCTCGCACCCTCTTCCAACTCCTCCGCTGTTTCCACACCTCTTCGTATCTCGATGCCGCTTTTTACCAATATCTGCTTCATCTCCTCGTAATCTACATCTG
Source organism: Nitrosotalea sp. (assembly GCA_020725315.1). Lineage (GTDB taxonomy): Archaea > Halobacteriota > Syntropharchaeia > Alkanophagales > Methanospirareceae > ANME-1-THS. The sequence continues at coordinate 19,430 of DYFG01000015.1, read as the reverse complement.
CAATCTCTGCAACCTTCCCCAACGAATAGCCCTCTTTATACAATTCAACTGCTATTGAAACCCTGAGGTCTTTTCTCGCTGCCAGAATCGTTTTTACGGCGTCTTTAATGAATTCGCTCGTTGATTTGTAGTGACCTGTCTTTGTAATGACCTCCAACTCTTTCTTTAGTTGTTCTGAAAACTCTATGTTTATTCCCATTTTCTTTCTTTCACCCCTTCAAGAACTCACTTATCCATACATCTATTAGATTCGTGCAGAACCTTCTTACCTTGCCTTTATATTCCTCATCCAGATATCCTAACTGCTCCTCTTTCATGAATCTCGCAAATTCATCCACTTGCCTTGTGAACTTATTGCTGAAGCCCTCTGTGTAATTTTTAAGTACTGAAAGCTTATCCAGGTATTCTTCTGTTTTTGCTTCCTGATCGCACATCCTATCGAGTTCTTGAACTGTTTTAAAAGATAATGCGAGCCTTGCAGCATCTTTCTCCGAAAATGTCTTTTTCAACTCGGCTTTCACCGCATCCGGCGACACGCCCGCATCGCACAGATATTTAAATTCCTTTGCTCGTATCGGTATGTCACCAGTAATTTTGCTTTTGAAGACACCCTTGATCTCATACATTGTTTTCGGCTTATCAGCACGCAATTTGAAATATACACGCTGCGCGCCTTCTTTAGGGATTACAATGCCGTATTCTCTTGGAACTGAGATTTTAAACGTGTTTAGATGTGCTTCATGTGGGATTTCAAATTCTATACCCTCTATTTTCGATTCTTTTATTTTAAGTGCTGAGGAAAACTCTAATTCAACACTCCACGCTTCTATCGCTCTATCCGTATTGTTCTGTATTGACATAGCAAACCAGTATGCACCTGGGTCATAACGATTTATCCATTCTTTCATCTGTGGTAAAGGTCTCTCAATAAAATCCCGCTTACATGGGTCGTAGATTGCTCGTTCGATGGTTAATGATTCGGATATCAGTGATGAGATTTTCTCTTCCCTTTGTTCGGGATAAGATGATCGCTCCTCCCTCCTTCCTATTTTGTAGGATATAAAGGTTAACAAGAGCAGGAATAACAGTATGGGATGGCATATAGATATTCCGAGGTATTGGCAATAATGGTGGTAAAGTTAGCGTTGCCATTGGTGTTGGATGTGGCATAGGCATCGCTTCACCAAATATTGAATAGTTCCATTGGCCTTTTACTGTTAATGGCTTATCCATCATCGGTTTTAACTGAGCTACATACGACTCTTTGTCTGCATATGATATGGTTAATCTTATTATTCAATCAATTTTTCCTTTTTTGCCCATCCCATCACTTCGTCATAAAAATAACAAACCTTCTTATAGACATCCTTCGCATCCTCGTATCTGACCACAACTGGTGTATATTTCAGAGAATATCGCTCTAAAATGGCTGGAGGGATCGCATATACCCACCTATCGAATAAGTCAGGGTGTTCTAAATAAAATCTACCTGCGAAATGCGAGAAATTTGTTGCATGTCTTCCGCTTATTCTTTCTCCGTAAAAACTAAAAATCACGAGAATTCCAAGGTCGCAGACATCAACAGCATCCGAGATAACCGAAGTCCATCTCTTCTTCGAGAAATTGTCATCTAACGATTCCTTTGCCTCTTTGAGCTTACTAACATATATCTTGGCATTCTCTCTCTCAGAAGATGGGTTTCCTTTCGTAGTATAGGTGCCACATACTGTTATGCCTTTTTGGTTTATCTCACGAATGATTTCTGGATTCGTTTCTCTTTCGCATAATATTTGTACATGTGGCAGACCATCAGCATACCATTTGTTACTTATGCAATATTCAACAAGCCAATCTATCACTTCACTTTTGTTTAAATCTCCGACTAAAAACAGATCAATGTCGTTTGGCTCCGGCTTACCTTCTACAAAACTTCCAAAAAGCACTATTGATTCCACTGAGAATCTCTTTGCTAAATCATTTACTAAATCCTTAATCCTTTGTAATATCTCTTCGTTCATTTTTTACGTTGAGTAGACTCTAATATCTTAATCATTGTTTCATGCTGATCGGAGAGCTTTCCAAATATTCTTTCCATCATTTCTCTTGCTAATCTATTCTCCTCTCTAATCAATTCCCTTGTATTCTCATTCTCCTCCCTGATCAAGTTTCCAATATACCTTCTTGTCATTCTTCCGTTGATAAATGCTGCTAATGCAACAATAGCACCAAATATTGCAGCTCCTCCTATTATATATATCCACATCTTCATCACCTCAAGACCTCTGCAATCCAGATATCCAACAAATTCCTACAAAATCTCCTTACATCTTCCTTATGCTCATCGTCCACATATTCAAACAGTTCTTCTTTCAAGAATCTCCTGAACGTATTGAGTTCACTTGTTAATCTTTCACTTAGCCCCTCTGTATAGTCTTCTAATAATTCCAACTTATCTAAGAAGTATTCAGTTCTTACCGTCTTTTGATGACTTGTATCAACCATTTCTACCATTATTTTTGAAGATTCAAGTGTTTTTACGTCTCGTTTTAATTTCTCAACCTCAACTCTACTCTGTGTTATTTCTTCTATCTTTTCTCTCAAGAGCTCTAAGTCCTGTATCCTAACTTCTATTTTTAGTTTTTGTGCCAGTTCACGAACTCTTCTGGCATCTTCGTACATATCAAACTCTTCATAGATTTTTGCAGCTTCTTCATAACGAAGTAAAAATTCGTATCTTCTCGCCTGTTGAATCATATACGGCTTGTATGCATGAGATGATTTTATCATTCCCAAAGCTTCCCTCGCCTTAATCTGAACAACTCCATACTCATCGTGTACAAGTTTTGATAGAGCATCAACAGCTCTTGGATCTCTTATTTTATCAATTGCTTCGGCAGCCTCCCGTCGAACATATTCGTTTCTATCTTTCAGTGCTCCACTTAATGCTTCAACAGCTCCCGGTTCAAGATCTCCTATCTCAGAAAGTAAGTTTATAGCAGTGTTTTGAAAAGTCACGTCCCTATTTTTAAGTGCTCCAATTAATGCTTCAACAACTCTCGGATTACCTATCTCTACAAGTGCTTTGCCTGCTTCTTCTCGTTCCTCCCAACTCCCATTTTTCAGTTCTTTAATCAAACTTTTAACATCCTGTTTCGCTTTGAGTTCACCTATATTTTGCCGTCTAAATAACCCCATCTATCCACCTCCTACAATCGTATCTTTAACTTAACTGTTTTCAACTCATACTCCTTTATTTCCCTGCATCGCCCCAAACCTATTATTCCACTCCTCATACCTCCTCACCATATCCTCCGTAGATGCTGGCTTCATCCTCTCCAACGCCTTCTCAAAATCCCTCTTGGTTAATCGCCGCGTCTTTATCTTATACTTCCTTATCTCCCCAAGCCCCTCATCCGCTACATCCGCAACACCTGGATTCAACTCCCTCACCATTCCATAAACAGCCTCTTTACACAAAACCTTTATATCCCTACCACTGTATCCTTCCGTCTTCTCCATGAGCCAATCATAATCATCAAACTCAAATCCTTTCTTATCAAGTTGGATTCTCAATATATCTCTCCTCGCCTCGTTGTCCGGCAATGGCACATATATCCTCTTCTCGAATCTGCTTATCACCGCATCGTCAATATCCCAGGGCGTATTCGTTGACGCAAGAAATAACAGAAACTCACCTCTTACACCGCCTGATAATCCATCTAACTCTGTTAACAACGTAGAGAGAACCCTTCTCGTCTCCTCATCCATCTCCGCACCCCTGCTAATTGCTATTGAATCTAACTCGTCAAAGAATATTACTGAGGGCGATTCCTCTCTCGCAATCCCAAATAATGCATTTACTATTTTAGGCGACTCGCCATAATATTTAGAAAGAACCTGCCCAGCCTTGACATTGAAAAATGAAGCATCCAACCCTTTCGCAGTAGCCGCTGCCAGTAAAGTCTTACCAGTCCCAGGCGGACCAAAAAGCAATATATTCCTCCACCCTTCTATCTCCACTCTCTCCGGCTTCCTCGCATACGCCAATACGATTGATTCTTTTATCGTGTTCTTTGTCTCTTTCAAACCACCAATGTCACCCCAGGATGGTAATTTCTCCTTCTCCCTCACCATCAAATTGCCACGAATATACTCCCTGAAACTCTCGCTCTCACCTTTTAGCCTCTCCTCTTCCCTCTTCTTCACCTCCTCCTTAGAAAGAATATGCGGAGGAACCGATACTTCTCCCACAAACACAAACCTCCTGCACCATTCCGCTCTCTTCAGCCTCACCTCTTTCGCAACACCATCGGAGAACTCAGCCGCCTTATCGAACTTATCAGCAGCCATTAGCAAAAACTTCTTACCTTCCTCTCCTTTACCTTCCTCAATTAACTTCAGCCCTTTTTCCCTTAACTCCTCAGCCTGTTTATGCAGTTCCATTTTTCTATATTATCGCCAATCCATACGACCTCGAATATTCTAACTTTCCGGTTGTAGGATCAACCTTTAGACCCAAACCTTCAAGAGTAGAAACTCCAAGCAAAGGCTCTGGAACTTCCATTATTGCAATTGGCAAGATCCCTTCTCTATCAATAGCTTTGATGTATGCATAAGAAAGTGAGGCTTTAACTTCACGTTTGTCCGCCAGCAGTAATTTTGTGCTCGCAACCGGCTTTATTCCCAGCTCTTCTGCCAGTTCTGGTGGTATAGTCGTATAAAAAGCACCAGTATCAGCTAAAAACTCCTTTTCTTCCTCATTACCCTCATCCGCTCCTATCAAAATCTTCGTCCTCACATATCCCATCTCACCCTTTCATCTCCTTATACCTCTCCTCCACTTCTTCCACTCTTTCCATGTATCTTTTCACTTCTTCACTCACATCGCCCGCTTCTGCAACTAACCTCTCCAGCGTTTTCTCCTCCTCTTCACTTAACGTCCCGCTCAATATTTCTGACCCGGACATGCTCAGAACACTCCCTAACTCATTTTGAAGTTCGCTCATGTCATTTGCAATTGATTCTACTTTGCCCCTCAAATCCTTCACTTCCTCAAAGTCCAATTTGCTTATGTTTATACTTCGTAACGTCTTCAGCACGTCTATCTTCATTACGAGCCCGCTAAGCCGACCCACTACCTTGCTTATCACATTCACGAATCCACCGAGTAGCTTCTCGTTCTCTTCCAGCGCTGTTATCTCAGGGACATAAACCTCCGCATCCTCTACCCTGCCATTCTTTATCAACGCCTTCGCCTTCGACTCCAACGGCATCCGCTTTGACCTCACTTCCTCCTTCTTCCTCGTTATCACGTCCATCTTATCCGAAAGCACTTCTTTTGCCGCTTCTAATCGCATCATGAGTCCTGTTGACCCACTTTTTACCTGCTCTTCATACTTCTTCATCACCACATTCAAAGACTCACCCAGTTCCTTCTCTATCTCCCTCTCTCCTCTCCCAAAAATCCTGTTCCGCTCTCTTATCGCAGTTCTCAATGAAAACACTAAGTCATCGTTCATCTTCTTCGCTCCACATATTCTCTCGCTTCTGCACTCCATCCAGTCAAAGAAGCCAGAGCAAGAACGTGTCCCGCTTTCACTCTTAGTTCTTCAATGTAAGGCATCACTTCCTTCAACGACACCTTCCTCCTGTCAAACCCGTTCAAAAAAAACTCCTTATAATGGCTGAGAATCTTAACCTCGAATATCTCCTTGCTCCAAATCCCCTTCACTGCTCTTATACTCAAGCCATTCGGGATCTCATTCAATGCATCGTATGAAACCCTCTCTTCAATTTTCCTTAAATCATCGTATATCCTACTTCCTTCATTGAAAACTTCTATCTTCCTCCATCTACCACCATCCAAAGGCATCTCCTTCAATCTCTCTTCCACCCTCTTCACATAATCCATCTCCCTCAATCTCGCTTCCTCCTTCCTTATTCCGTCAAAGAAGACGTCTTCTTCACTTAAACTCTCTATCAACGCATCCATCTCCTCTCTCCTTCTTCGTAAATCTGCATTCTCGCTCTTCAGCTCCTCAACCTCATTTCTTACGCTCTCTGAAAGCTCGGTTATCTTACTCAGTTCCTCCTCAACCCTCCTTTTATCTTCTTCTCTTTCTACTGTCGCCTTTTGTAATCTCTCTTTCGCTTCTTCAAGGCTTCTTAACTCATCCTTTAGCCTCACCAGAATCGAGGCATGTTCACTTATTCTGGTCTCATACTCCATCCTCACAGTATCCTTCTCTTCTTCTAACTGCTTTAAGGCAACAGAGCTCAAAGAAAGCTCACGCTCAAGCTCTAAAACCCTCCTCTCAAGCCTTGTTTTATCAGTATCCAGCGAAGAAAATGCCTCGTCAAACTCGCTCAGCCTCTTTTCTATATCTTCTCTTATTCTATGCTCAACTTCCGCTCTATTCTTCTCCGACTCCTCTAAAATCGAACTTATATCCTCTTCAACTGCGGGAAGACCATACTTCTCGATGTATCTCCTCGCAGTCTCCTCCATCTTCTTCACCCGCTCTCCATAAACTCGTTTAAAGGCATTTGCTAAATCTCCCGGTATATCTCTTCCTCTTACTATCTCATCTATAACGTTGTAACCACTGTTAACAGCGTCAAATGCTATCTTCACCAATCCCCGCTCTTTTCCTTTTACTCTTTTGAAGTAGTCCACAAGCTCATCAACAGAGAGCCGCCCTATTACTACAAGCTCCTCAAAACCACGCAAAAATTCCATCTCATACTCCTTGAATTTATGCTCCGGGCAGCGTTCTCCATTATCCAGGAAGCTCACGACCAGCTTCAATTTTGCCAGTGAGATGTTCGCCTCTAAATACTCGTTTCTCTCACCCTCACGGTAATATCTACCGTAATATTCCTCTTCTATCCTCAAAATCTCATCCCACCACTGCCTCCGTCTGTATTCCGGTAGCCTTTTTAACTGCTCCAAATCCTCAATTCCCAGCCCCATCTTCATACCCTCACCACACCATACATACTATTGTATTATATCTCACAGTATTTAAAACTTTCGATTTTTTTACTTTTGTCATTCTGGCGATTGGCATTGCTACCTTCTTCGCCTTAGTGCTCTTTCGCACACCACACTCCCAGCACCTCATCCAGCTCCACCCCCATCTTCTTAAGATATTCTTCCGGCACATAGTCCATTGTTTCTTGCTCAACCCTTCTCCACATCTCGTTAATCTCATTTTTACCTTCATAGAATTCTTCTTTTCCCATAT
>DYFG01000015.1:0-12083 GCA_020725315.1 Nitrosotalea sp. | reverse complement strand
ATACCTCTTTTTGACGTGATGAACCCCTTTGTCGGGTCGTATATTCTTCTTTCGATTGATAAATGAGAAACAGGCATAGGAGTTGGTATTGGTTTAGGTGTGACTGTTTCAGGAGGTATTATTGGAACTCTTCTAACTTGCTCTTCCCTCAATTTCTCCTCTGCTATTCTCTTCGCTTCTTTCGCTTTTTCATACTTCGGATTTATTTCCAGTACCTTATCATAACACCTTATCGCTTCCTCGTATCTTTCTAACTCATCAAGGGCAATTCCTTTGGCATACCATGCAACAGCATTATCTGGATCTAATTCCAAGCCTTTTGTGTAATACTCCACCTCCTTCTCCAGGTCTTTTGCTTTATATCCCAACTCAAACCATTCCTCGGCAGTTCTTCCTTCTATCCTTTTCTTTCCAAACAACCCCATCTTCTCACCTCTCTTATCTTAGTTATGCAACACTTTTTATCCCTTTAACATCATTAAACTTCTTATCAAAGGTGTAAATCTCTTCTCGAACTCTCCCCAGTCCTCTATGTTCATCCCCAAGTCGGCACTATCAAAGAATTTAGTCAAATCCACCTTCTTCTTCGGCACTATCTTAAGGTAGCCCTTACCTTTTATCACAAATACCTCTTTGCTCTCCTTTAGTTCTTCCGCTCTCCAATCTCACATCGAAGTAAGAAAAATCCCCAATTAATTCCTCTTTCAACGATTTCGACGCATCTTCTATACCTTCTAACTGAATATCAGCCGTTGTTTCTCCTCTCTCTCTTCCTTCTCTTAAAACGACCTTTACACTAACCCCTCCTTTTCCTTTCCTCGAGTACACCCCGTATTCCATCTCAGAAAAAGTCTCACTGAGATACCTGTGCTCGCGGAGAATGGTGTTCTTCTTGCTGAAAATGAAACTTATAAGCTTCTCAACAGACTTTATATCATCCTTAAATGCTACTTTTAAAATTTCAATGCTCTTTTCTGGTTCTACCTTTTCTATCTCCGCTTTGTATCTCTCTACTCTTCCCGCACTTATCTTGGAATACAATTCATCAAGAAAATCGCTTACTTCACCTTCATCCAAATCAGCCTTCACGACTATCGCTTTCACCTCCGATACCTTCCCTTTTCTCTCAGCTTCCCATTTGTCTATAACATACCGCACCCGCTTCTTCTCCGTGTCGTCTGCGCAATCCATGACGATGATGTGTGTTCTCATTATTACATCTCAATCCGTCATAGTATATAAAACATTAGTATTTTTTGCGGTAGTATTTTGAACTTTTATTATCGCTAAATCGAAAAAAAACGAAAGTTTTTTAAATGAGGAGTCGAAATTCTCATTCCATGAGTGGGGATGTTCTATTGTTATCAGCTCTCGCAGGTGTCGCCATATTATTCTCCTTAGGCGTCCTGGTGAGCAAAGATAATTTTTACTCCTCGCTCTTCATGTCGGTGACCTTGATCTTTGTTGCAGCCGTTTACGCTCTTTTTAATCTCCAGCCTGTCTTCGTCTTGATCGTGTTTATCTTTGTCGGTGCGATTGGTGTCGTAACCGTGGCACTTGCGGCAACGTATAGATCTGAGCCCGAAAGGCAAGTTTCTCGGTTTTGGATAGCGCCGGTAGTTATAACCGCTTTTATCATCGGCTTCTCCATTTACAGTTACGCGCTCTTCATTCCTCAACCGGTGTCTCCCAGCGAGATTGAATTTGAACTGGTGAATTTTCTATCCATTACCGAATACCTCTTAATCGTTTTATTCCTCATATCGCTCGTTGTACTTCTCCTGTTATCCGTTTTAAAGATAGTGATAGGAGGGAGAAGTTGAATGGCAACAATTGATATACTGAGTGTATCGGTGATCTATGCGGCGTCTTTTGCGATCTTACTCGTTGGATACCTCACAGCGCTCTCGAGTAAAGATGTGATCAGGCTTCTTATAGCGCTTGAGATGATGTTTGGTGCGGTGTTTATGGCTTTGATTCCACTCTTCTCTATTGCGCATCTTGCGAATGCCGCATTTGGTATCGCGATCATCACGATCTTCGCAAGCAGTGGTGAACTTTTAATCTTGATCTCAGCGATTGTCATACTTGACCGACAGAAGAAGAGTATTTACACGAGTGCTATAACCATAGGAGGTGATAGAGTATGATATTGCTCTACTTCTTGATTTTGCCTCTACTTGCAGCATGTTTAGCACCGCTTTTGAAGCCAAAGGCGGCAACTTACCTCACTACGTTGTTCTTCATGCTTCCCTTCTTTGCCATACTCTACTGTATCTTCTCTCATCGCTACGCTGAAATCCCCCTAACGACTTTTTCTCCACCAATAGGCGAGATTTATCTCACTGCGGACTTTATATCCCACGCGTTTGGACTCACTATCTGCATTGTCTCCGCGATGGTCGCACTTTTCGCTCTACCTTACATGGAGCACCGATTTGAGGAGATGGAGCTCAGTGTTGAAGGCGAGTTCAGGAGATACATCTTCTTGTACGATCTCTATGCTGCTTCGATGTTGTGGCTCGTTTACAGTGGCAATCTCATCCTCCTTTATATCTTCCTCGAGATTGCGCTGATAACTGCGTTCCTCCTCATCTACTTCTATGGATATGGTAACAGGAGGTGGGTGGGTCAATTATACCTGATATGGAGTTTAATAGCAGGTGTTCTCACGCTGGCAGGCTTCCTCATCATTGGTATTAATAATGACACGCTTGCCCTCAACTATATAGCTACAGTTGGGAGGTATGCATGGCTCTTTATCTTCGTGGGTATGTTGATAGAACTTCCCGTCTTAGGACCTCACGTATGGCTTCCGTGGGCGCATGCAGAAGCTCCTACACCCGTGAGTGCATTGCTGAGCCCGTTAACTGTGGGTCTGGCGGGATATGTTCTGCTGAGGATTGCACTGATAGATTATTCCTTTATTCTGTCTTATCGAAACTATATACTTGCGTATGCGCTCTTCTCAAGCATTTATGCCGGTTTTTCGGTCTTCAAGCAAACTGATTTCAAACGGCTGTTAGCGTATTCTACGGTATCGCAGATGGGATATATGCTGGTAGCACTCTGTCTTGGTCCTTTTGGGCTTATCGGCCTGGTTATCCAGTACATGTCCCACGCTTTTGGTAAGTCAATCTTGTTCTCGAGTGCGGGAGGGATTATCGCAGTTCACCATGGTCTGCGCGATCTTCGGCAGATGGGCGGATTGCACGATTCCATACCGGGGATTTCAAATGCTGCGGTGGTCGGATTTCTGAATCTCGGCGGAATTTTGACGGTTGGCATGTTAGGTGAATTTTTCATATTGAGAGGTGTTGTAGAAACGTTCGGCGTCTCTACCGGAAGTTTACCAATTCTCTTAGCGGTGATATTAATGTTCATTCTCTCGGTTTGGTATGGGTTCTATACGATACGGAAGGTATTCTATGGTAAGCCTAAAGACAGAGAAAGGAAGGAGATAAGTGGATATCTTTATGTTCCGCTCTTTATTATCGGTATTATCTCCGTGTTACTGCTCTTACCGCCGCTCTCAACAGCGTTGATTCCCGGGCTTAAATCAGTCATTTGGCTACTGGGTATGGGAGGTGTTGTGCCATGAACGAGTGGCTTGTTTTTCTGTTACTGTTCCTGGCGCCTGTAATTAGCAGTGTTCCCATTGTCTTAGCATACAAGAGTGAGAAGTGGACAGCGAAGCTACCCCCGCTCTCTGTCTTCGGTATCTTCGTTTCGGTCGTGATGAGCCTTTATATATTCTTTAATATAGAGGGTAGAGTTCCAGCCTCTCCCAACGAGTGGGTGTGGGTCCCTGATCTTGGGATAAACTTCGTTTTTATGTGTGACTATTTGAGCAGGTACATGGGCGTTATAACCGCAGTTATAGCGTTCTTCATCGCTGTTTACGGCTTGGATTACATGAAGGGGGATTACAGACCGAGCTGGTATTGGTTCTTCTTCAACCTCTTCACCGCATCCATGCTCCTCGTCGTGTATAGCGATAACTTATTCCTGCTCTTTCTCGGCTGGGAGGGACTGGGCGCAGCTTCTTGGGGGTTAATCGGACAGTGGTTCCGGGACGATGATGATATTACCTATGTAGGTCGAGAAGGAAGGAAAGCTGGTCCACTGTTGCTTCATTGGCCGCCGAGCTTTGGTGGATGGCGTGCGATCTCAACCATACGATTTGGCGATGTCCCTATGTTTTTAGCAATCGCTGCAATATGGGTATTTGCAGGCACTCTCAATATATCGGAGATTGAGTGGGGCTCGCTCTTTGAAACGATTGGCGCTGTGGGAACGATAATTCTGTTCCTCTGTTTACTCATGGGGCTCTTCACAAAGTCCGCTCAGGTTCCCTTCAGCGAGTGGCTGATGACTGCGATGACCGGTCCCACAACCGTGAGTGCGCTCTTACACAGTGCGACCATGGTAGCTGCGGGAGCCTTTGTGTTTATTAAACTCACGTGGTACATTGAGCCCTGGACGTTGCATGAAGTGCCTGGGCTCGAGTATGTTTATTTGCTCGTTCTCTTCGTCGGACTCTTATCAGGATTATATGGCGCGCTCGCGGGATCGGGGATGCTTGAAAGGAAGGTTCTGCTTGCAGCATCCACGATGTCCAGTATCGGGTTGATGTTCGCCGCTGCTGCTGCATCTTTCTGGGTTGATGTGGATATAGGAGGTATGAATTTAGCTGTTCTTGTTGCGTTCTGGTATATGGCGGTACATGCATTTGCAAAAGCGAGTTTATTCCTCGTTAGTGGTCACTTGATCCATGCCACACATAGCAGATTTTCATGCGGCGCTCTCGAGTTCGGGAAGAAGATGATACCCGCCTTTATCGTTACCATCATCGCTACTACCTTCCTTGTAGGAATACCTCCTCTTACCGCTTATTGGGTAAAATCAGCAATGGACGAAGTCATGGAGCATTTATTCCATGATCTCGGCTTTTTACCCTTTATTCTCCTCGTCCTTACATCTGTGGTCTATTCAGGGCTTATGGCGAAGTTCCTCGCATTGAACTTTATAAAAGGAGAGAGACCGCACCATGAGCAGATAGAAGGTGGTGGCTTAATGAAATTGGGTTATGGATTGATGGTCTCAATGCTCTTTCTCTTGCTCTATCTCATCTTCACCAGTAAAGAGACCCATGAATTTGTAGCTGCGGGAGCAGTTGTAAAGTACGGCACGATCACCCTTTCTTTTACCGTTGGTATCTTGGTCTTCCTTGCTTTTATCTTTGCGCTCTACAAACCACAGATAAGCGCCCTTACCAAGCTCGGCACGTTCTTCAGCGACCGGATGTATCTTCCCTTTGTTAATGATTATATTATGCCAAAAGTAGGCTTTTCTCTCTCTCACGTTGTTCATGAGTATGGAAACCGGGGGATTGATGGATTCTTCAATACAAAGGTGGTACCTGGTTTATTTGGCGGGATTTCAAGAGGGATCAGAAGTATTCAGACAGGATACCTTAGCAGGTATATCAACATCGTTCTCGGTCTTGTCATGTTTATTCTTATAATAGCTGTGGTAGGAGCGTGGGGGCTATGATGGAATTGCCAATGCTGATTATGGTTGGGGCTTTAGTAATTTTGACGCTCTGCTCCATTTTCTCCTTCAAATACCGCGACCTTGGATTCTATGGGGCGATCGTTGCGATTATCCTTGCATCCTCTGCTATTACACTTTCAGCCCCTTATCTCATCTACTATACCGCATTTGTCTTTGCAATCGGTATCATCAACATTGCATCGCTTAAAGTGATAAAGAGCGTGATTCAAGGTGTGGACTACGGATTGGTGGGGTTGATGGTTCTGGTAACCCTGTACATCTTTACTACACAGAACCTCGCGATGATTCTGGCAGCGTTTGTCCTCGTCTCCGTGCCAACGTATATCCTGGTTATGGTGAGGGAGGGGGGAGCGAACGTGGAGGTTGGTATCAAATATATTACCTTCATGGTTCTCGCTACCGTTCTCTTTTTAATCGGTGCAATCATTTTGGCATACAGTAAAAACTTACCGGATGCAGGTCTTCTATACATAATCGGGTATGTGATGCTCGTCGTGGGGTTAAGCATCGAAGTAGGCGTAGCACCGTTGCACGAATGGGTTCCGGATGTTTTCACCAGTGCAGATCCTATCCCGATGTCCATCATCGCCTCGCTCGCGAAGATAGTGCCTTTTATCGTCGCTTTATGGATACTAATCTACACAGCAGGCACTCTAACAGCATCAATAACAATCTTTACCGCCGTGCTCGCGGCTATATCCATGTTTACCGGTAATATAGGGGCTTTGACATCGAGAGAGCATGCAAGGGTCCTCGGTTACTCAACGGTTGCTAATATGGGTTATGTTTTAGCATGCCTCGTCGCCGTTCCTCTTGTTCTCGTTATAGAAGGTGGAACTGTATATATCAAACCAGAACTCGTCTATTTTGCGTTGGCAGGGGGATTACTGCTATTGTTTGCGAATGCTGCCGGTAAGATAGGGTTCTTCAATGCGATAAAGGGTGAAGGAGCTTATTCTCCTTTGATGTATATGCTTGCTTTCTCTTTCATCGGCGTGCCGCCGCTAATGGGATTCTGGGGCAAGCTCTTCATCCTCCTGCCACTGCTCGAAATGGGTTATATCTGGCTGGTTGCACTCCTGGTTATAAATTCCGCTATTTCTATTCCTTATTACATCAAGCTTGCGAGTGAACTCGGCATGGGCTGGAAGGCAAATCTCACTAACTTCATCTGCGTTGCCGTAGCAGTAATAATCTTGGTTACGGTTGCATTTTTACCAGTAGAATGGTTCCTCACAGGTATGAAGTCCATTGCTCAAACGATAGGAGCCATAGTATAGGAGATAGTATAAGAGGAGAAAAAAATGATAGAAGCAGTTTTGATAATCGCAGTCTTGATACTTATCTGCGTGCTGGTAGATGGAGCTTTACTATTGCTCGTCAAAATATTGCCGAGGTACAACCTAACCGAGATAAAAACGATGCGGTGGGAAGCGGGAAATCCGCCGATGAAATTCCCGAAATACACGCTACCTATGCAGTATTTCGGATATATGTTCCTGTTCATGGCGGCTGAGCCTATCATTGTCATACTACTTCTGTTCTCAGCATATCCGAACGGAAGCTTTACGATACTCTTGCTGCTTTCGCTCTTACTCCTGCTGCCCGCGGTTTACGTGGGCTATAAGATAACGCTTGAAATGGCGGAGGCGAGAAGCTAGGAGAAAAATAATAACTGCAAATATATAGAGAGAGGTGAAGTGAAAAAAAAATGGAAAACCCAAATGCGCATATAGACTTCCTCGAGTCGGGACCTCTGGCACCATTCAAGAAGTGGTCGGCGAAGTGGAGTTTGTGGCCTTGCCATTTCATTACCTCGTGCTGTGGCGTTGAGCTGGCTCATGCGTTTGCTTGTGGCTATGATGGTGAGAGATTGGGCACTTTGAACCTTGGCATTGCACGGCAGTCGAACTTTATCATTATTGAGGGGACGATAACAAGGAAGATGGCGCGGGCGTTACAATTCGTCTACGGCCAGATGCCGGACCCGAAGTTCGTGAACGTGATAGGCGCATGTGGAGAACGAGGCGGGATATTCTGGAACAGTTATAACATAACGCATCCCTCTGATATCGTTCCGGTCGACTTCTTTATTCCGGGCTGTCCGATAACCCCTGAAGGTCTTTTACGGGGTGTGAGAGCACTTCAAGCTAAGATAATGGGCGTGGACAAGACCACGATCGACTTTAAGGAGGTGGAGTTGCCGTTCGAAGAGCAGTTGGAAGAAAGACTGGTACCCACTTCGCCAAAGCTCTACGCACCTACGCCTGCAATTAAAGTGGATATTAAACGAGAGGTGGATTGGGATTTCGGGAAGGAGTTGGAGGATAAGCTCAAGAAAGAACTTATCGATCTTTATGAATCCATGACGATTACCGGTGTGAATCGAATTGCGATTAAAACAACGCCTGGAAACTTGATGGTTGTAGCACAAAAGCTCAAAGAGATGCAGTTTGACCATGTGAAGAGCGTGAACGTGATCCAGGTACCCCATGAACGGAAGTTCATCGTGGAGTATATGGCGGCGAGTTACAGCGTTGAGGAGTTAATGCCGGTTCTTGTAACCATTTTCACGGAGATCGGGATAAAGGACCCGAAAATACCAAGCCTTACCTCGGTATGGGAGAGTGCGAATTATTCTGAGCGAGAATTGCATGAGTTCTTTGGGGTGTTGTTTGACGGCAACGATTGGATGGGGAGGAAGTTCCTCCTTGCCCCCGACACGCCTGATCTCCCATTGCGGAAAGAATTCAAGATTCCTGAGGAGCGATATGCCTTTGAAGAGGGTGTAGAGCCTGAGTTTATGGTCCCCATCGAGCCGCCAAAGGATCTATCTGTCCCGATCTGGGAAGAATTCATTGAGAAAGCGTATGATAGTGACGAGATTATCGTTCCCATCGGTCCGCACCATGCGGGAAGTGGGCATCTCCGGGTGACGTTCAGAGTGAAGGGTGACCGGATCGTGGATGCCATTCCTGAGCCGGGATTCGTCCACCGGTCAATGGAGAAGCTTGCGGAGAATAAGCTGTACATCCAGAATATTCCGCTCTTTGAGCGGCTGGCAATCAATGATCCGGTGAACATGAACTTAGCATATGTTCGAGCGGTAGAGAACGCACTGGGCATTGGAGTTCCCGAACGAGCGCAATATTTACGAACGACCATGGCTGAACTCTCACGGATAGAGGCGTTCTACTACGACTCGGGGATTTTCTCGCTCTTCTTCGGACATACCACCGGATTCATGTACTGTATGGCAATCAGGGAGATGATCATTGAGGCTCTGATGCAAATTTCAGGATCACGAAGCGGGCCTTCGTTCATCGTTCCCGGTGGGTTACGGCGCGACATTCCGGATACTGTGCTCGAATTGATCGATAACATGACCTTTGCGCTGAACAGACGGATGAAGAAGTTTGAGAGTATCTTTGTGTACAATCCGGTGACGGTCGCCCGAGCAAAAGGGGTAGGGGTGCTGACGAAGGAGGACGCGATCCGCTGTGGCATGGTAGGGCCATTCCTGCGAGCATCCGGGGTGAATTACGATGTCCGGAAGATAGCACCATACGATGCGTATGATAAGGTTGACTTTGAAGTAACGACGGGCGATGATGGCGATTGCCTGGGACGGTTCCTCGGCAGGTTGGCGGAGATAAAGGAGAGCGTAAAGATCGTGAAGCAGGCGGTGGATGCCGTAAAAGGGATACAAGGTCAGATTTTGAGTGACGATATCCTCGGCGAATACAAAGAGGCGGCGAGCGATATCAAGGGCAATTTCTTTAGAGTGTACGGAAACCTCGTACTGCCGAAAGGTGAATGGACGACGATTACCGAGGCGGCGCGTGGTACCACGCTCTTTACCCTTATCAGCGATGGTGAATCGAATGTTCCGTATCGTGTGCGGGTAATAAGCCCCTGCTGGATGAACTTACGAGGCTTTATGGAAGCGGTCAAAGGTGAACGCTATGCGGACTTCTGGGCGGTCTATGGAAGCTTTGGGTACTTCCCACCGGAGGCTGATAGGTAGGTGAGGTGAGGTGAGGAGAAATGATTGATGTAAGTGGTCTTGTAAGCACAATACTGAACAACCAGGTGAACATACCTTTACTCTACGTCATCTACGAATTCTTGCTCAAGATACCGGTGATCGGGAGTATCGTTACGTTCTTGCTGAGTATCATTCCCCTATTCGATGTGCCGATCATTCGGCTGCTCATTGGATTTCTCCTGTGGAAGCCAATGTGGGTGTTATTGATCATTCCCGGGTTCGCGACGCTGGGCACTATGTTGCTCATTTTACCCTGGTTGGAACGGAAATTAGTCGGGCGGATGCAGTGGCGAGTAGGACCACGTGAAATAGCGCCACGCACAAGAGGAAGCATCCAGTTGCTCGCAGATTCGCTCCGATTCCTCTGCCAGGAAGTGATCATCCATAAGGATGCGCATCGACTCTATTTCTTACAGTTCCCGTTCCTTTATTTCTTGCCCGTGCTCCTTCCGCTCCTGTTTATTAATGCAGGAGCGGTCGGTCGTCCTCTTGTACCCATTGAAACACCGTACGCGCTGCAAATAATGGTGGGATTGATCAGCTTGATGCCGGTCTTCATCATGGGTGTTGGCTGGTCTTCGAACAACCGATTCGCGTTCATTGGTACAGTACGAGAGGCGTTCATGTATTTCGCCTATGAGATTCCGTTTATTATTGTTATTCTCGCTATGATCGTCTTGTTTAAGACCTCAAACACCGTGGGAGTGGTTAACGCACAAGGCACCTATTGGGGAATCGTTCTCAACCCACTTGCTGCGCTCGTCTTCTTCATTGCTGCGGTGATGGCTACCGCGCGGCTGCCGTTCGAGATCCCAGAGGCAGATCAGGAGTTATCCTTCGGGCCGTTTATCGAGTATTCAGGTATTGCGTTCGGACTCGCGTACGTGATGGCGTATGAGAAGATGTACGTGCTCAGTGCGATCATGACGATGCTGTTCCTCGGAGGTGGGAGTGGTCCTGTTATTCCCTATTTGGGCGACTTATCCTACGGTATCTGGTTCGTGATAAAAACCCTCATAATCCTGCTGGTCATGGTGAACCTTCGTGGCGTGTATCCACGGTATCGGCTTGATCAAGCTTTGAATGTTGGTTGGGGCGCAATCCTTATCTTTGCGATTGTCGCACTCTTGTGGTCAGTTGTGTTAGGAGTGGTACTATGAAGAAAGTAGCAACACCGGACTATACGGTAGCAGACAAGCTAAAAACGCACGTAGCAGCGCTGTCAACAGCAGCGAAGGAAGTCGTATTGCCATTGAACATAACGACACATTACCCACGGGAGCGTAAGCGCCAGCCCGAGTGTTTCCGTGGCTTTATGCTCTTTGACCCAGAACGGTGCATCAGTTGTTTCCAATGCTCGTTTGTCTGTCCGGCGAATGCGGTCTGGATGAAGGAAGCTCCGAGTGGCAGGTACTACCCCACCGTGGATCACGGTAAGTGCATTTACTGTCATTTCTGTGTTGATACCTGCCTCGGTGGTGCGTTAAAGACAACGAAGATTCATGACATTGCGTTCAGGACGATGGACGAGATGGTTGTAATGACCGAGGATATGGTTGAGCCACCGGAGATAATTCGTGAGGATGTGGTATATGTAGACTATGTAATAGACAGAGAGGATCTCTCGTTGAAACGGACAAAAGGCAAAGACGAACTTATTGTTGAGATTGCACCATCAGAAGGGGTTCCGATGGTGAGCCAGTGTATCGATCGGGAGAGCTGTATAGCATGCAAGGTTTGCACGAAGGTCTGCGAGAGTGGAGCGGTTTCTTCGGTAAAAGATGAGGAGAAGTTGATAGTCAAGATGGAGATAGATGCTGAGAAGTGCACCGGTTGTGGCTTATGTGTTAAGGAATGCTCGATGCAGATATTAAGGCTTGTGAGGAGGGAGTGAAATGGGTTTTAATCAAAAGCTTAGTGAGAAATTAAGGGAAAAGGCAGAGGAAACTGATTTGCTTCCCGAGGAGTTAGTAATTGAGGCGATGTTTAAAGGCTTAGGTGAGGAATTAGACCCCAAGAGACTTGTAGAGCATTATCAAGCTTTGAGTGATAAATACCTTGAGGATGCGAAGGAATTTTTGAGCAAAGGAGACCTTGTTCAAGCATCTGAGAAGTTATGGGGCGCTGTTGCATTAGCGGTTAAATCGGTGGCAGCGAATAGGGGATTAAAGCTGGAGAAGCACGGAAGTCTGTGGGAATTCATAGATAGACTCTCTGAGGAGAGTGGCGATGAAGATGTTGTTACATTTTTTAGTGGTGCAAACGCTCTGCATAGAAACTTCTATGAGAATGAAATGACGAAAAGAGCAATAGAAATCACAGCTAAGAATATTGAGAAGTTGATTGCTAAATTGAAGGAGGTGAAGTAATAATGAGAAGATTGAAGATATTGGCAATTGTATTTGTTGAAATTCAGCCTCCGTGGTGTTCTTCGTAGAATCAAGGATTTCGCTTCCCA
>DYFG01000217.1 GCA_020725315.1 Nitrosotalea sp. | reverse complement strand
TGCTACTGCCATCTACATCATTGTATGGATTCGTGACCGTATCACCACTTGTACCTGAAAGGTTAATGGAACTGATAGCGGTGACGTTAGTTTGATTTCTTATTTCAAGTGTCGTTACGTATGATAATTCTATTGATGTATTAGCTTCATAAGGTGCTGAGATGTTGTAGAAGAGCGTGGCATTATCAGTGATATTACCTTTTGGATAGTACCATCCGGGTGCCACTCCTGTTGTAGCCCAATTCATGACTGCATAGCCGCTGCTGTTCGTATAATTCAGACCGAAATCGTAGGTTACGGTTGAATCAGTTCTGTTATAGAAATGAACGGGATAATTTTGTATGCCTGAACCATTAGTGGCGTCTCTGACGAGGCATGTGAGCGTTATCGTCTCCCCTGCGGTATAACTACTTCCGTCAGGAGGCAAAATCCACGTTACGTTTGAATAGCCCCAGAGCTCGAAGGTCATCACATCGGTAACGTTTTCGTTATCAGAGGTATCATTTGCATATATCCTCCAGCCTTTAATCCCCGGTGTCCAGTCCAACCCTGTGGTAAGCGTGAAATTAGACCAAGCTTCTGTTCCACTCAATGCAATGGTCGAGACGTTCTGCCATGCTCCAGTTCCGTTATGTGCTAAGGTTGCGTTTTTCAGTCCCACGTTATCGGTCCACCTCGTAGAGAGGTTTACGGATTCGCCTTTGTGCAATTTCGATATATTTTGGTTCTGGTCGTA
The DNA here is from genome assembly GCA_020725315.1 of Nitrosotalea sp. GTDB lineage: Archaea > Halobacteriota > Syntropharchaeia > Alkanophagales > Methanospirareceae > ANME-1-THS. The sequence goes on along the minus strand of DYFG01000217.1, from coordinate 1,098 downwards.
CCATGATGGTGGTGTTGTGTCAGGTGTATAATCAACAACTACCCAAACCTGGGTTACTGCCGCCTCCTGTCCTTCCTTAGTTCCAACTGTTTGTACGACACCAGCCTCAAGAGCATCAACCTCAGCTATGGTCCAATTAGCACTTGTATTAGGATTGGTCGTATATGTAGTAGAGTAATTTTTCCAAGACGAAGGTGCTGAGATAGACTTGCCTTCATAATCTGTACCATGAGTACGAATTAAAGTTGCAGCATCAGGTGAAGCTTTAATTTTCTTCAATCGTATCCAAACTGTTACACTATTAATAGTACCTCCAGCAAGTCCGCTATCGGTTAAATTATATAAATCCTTATGACCAGCGGTGTAACTCATTACATAGGTAACATCATCGTCTGGAGTAGTTTCATTAACCGATTGCCAATTAGTTGGTGCAGGGGATGTTCCTCCTATAGACCATTCTGTATAACTTCCTGGTCCATTTGGTCTTAAAATGAGTGTATCAGGAGGGTCAACCGCAATATACCAAGCTCTTGCCTCACTGAAACTCTTTGAATCATACTCAATTTCAGCCGGACCCAACGCGTACAGATAAGGCCAGATATGAGGCACTGAATAAGAGTAACTGACCGAAGTTTTTCCGTCTATCAAATATTTATTCCAGGTTATTGTTTTTGTATCATCTTCCAGTAGAACCGTGGCGGTATCTGTTGAAATATCAAACTCAGCAGGCACAAATTCTTTTACTATTACAGAATCAGCATCAGTGAAACTTTCTATATCAATCGTAACCTCAAACCAGTCCTGTCGTGTGGGGTCAATCTTGCTCTGGGCTGTTCTTACGATGTCAAACGCGTAATCCTGCTTAACTAAAAAATAAGTATCGAAAGAGACCTCAACATCGTCGATCAAAGCATTAACGGCTACGGTATGATTTCCCTCCACTCCCGTTAAGTACTCAGCTTTGTAAAGCCCGCATTCTTCACCTCGTAAAATTGTGCCATCGCCCGTGCGATAAACTGTTTTCTCATTATCGGGATTGGTAACCGTCATGGAAATACCGGCATCGCAGACTGAATGTCCATACTTGTCTAAAACAAC
>DYFG01000216.1 GCA_020725315.1 Nitrosotalea sp. | reverse complement strand
CATTCTCCAAATGGTTATCCAGTTCGTTCACGAAGTTCTTGTCGCCAAGCCAGCCAAGCACGAAGACTTGGTGTTTGTAGCTGATGAGAGTGTCGAGCAGGACGGAAACTGGTGTGGTGGCTGGGGGAATGGGGGGGTGGAACTCAGGTAAAATCACAGTATTTATGAGGGACTTAACTGTTGGGTCAGACTCTGTAGCTGCGTATTCTTTCACAATTTGGTAATCTTGTGGAGAACCAAATCGAGTTAACAATAACTCAGCAACCGTTCTTCTATACAATTCGAACTCCTCTTCCGAAAGGCGTCGAATCAAGAACGATCTAGCGTCTGGATAACCTAGATCAACTAAACTCAGTAATGCTGTAATCCGATTGCCCCTGTCAGATTCATGTGTTGCCCAATAAACGATTTCAGAAGCAACTTGCAGCCCGAATACTTCAACAAGATCCTGTTGAGCTCGGTACCTATTTGAGGAGGAAGCTGCTTGTCGAGCTATCTGCACTAAGATGGTTCGGACGCTGTCAGCATATTCTGGAACGTTTTTCGCCACGTCCTTCAAAAGCACGAGCGCCCAAAGGTATGCTTCAGATGAACCTTCTGGTTGTCGAATTCCTTCTAGGATATATTTTGCTCGGGTATAATCACCGAGTTTGAACAGGTATTGAGTGGCTCTCACTCTGAGGACAACAGGTGACCACATAGGCGGCATTGAAAAACCATCCGGGTAAACAAATGGTCTTGTGCCAAAAACCTCTGACGAATCGATCATTGTATAGAGTATCATTCTCAAATTCGGGGACTTTAAATGCAACAGCGCATCCAGATAAACATCCCAGTTGCCGTTCCATCGCTTGAATATTCTGTCCTCGATAACGGGAATTGCTTCCCCTATGTTGTTCTCAACAATCTTGCCGAGTGCGGTTAAGTCTTCTGAACTTTTGATGCTATCGAGCTGGGCAATAAGTCGCTGTTTCTCCTCTTCCGAAATATTCTGAGAGATGATCTTTGGCGGTGGAACAATCAAGAACATCAAAAGGAACAGAGCGCGGCTCTTCATTATTTGTTCACTCCTAAGTTTTATGGGCAATTAAGCCGAGCAAGAAGGTCTTTGATCAAAAGCTGAACTGTTGGTAAGTTGTGTATGGCTTGCTCAGATTTCAGGTTTGCATACCAGTGGTTGTTTGCACCTCTCAACACTGCATTTACAAAATCTTTGATTCGCTGTTTTGCTGTTGCCTTCGCTGTTTCAAAATCACTGACCCTCTCACAGGTGTATGTTTGCAATACTCCCCAGCTTGGGATATTCGCCTGCAGAACAGCTCTCAGTTTTTCCTCGAAATTGAATTGATGCATCTGTTCGTGCATGAGGAGCACTTGGATAAACAAGTATTTCGAGTACTTTACAGGATAGAAGAAGTGTCCATTCAAGTCGCTCTTACCAGTGGTACATTTATCGAATGCATCCAGGTCACTCAATTCAAACACCCGTCTTATCCCGAAAGGAATATTATTCTCGCATATATCCAACAGGGCATTGACTTGAATCGCGTTCGGAACGCGAAATCTCCACCGGCCGCTTCCCCTGTCAAGGCAAGTACTTATATCAAACGGCTCTGTGGAAAGTGAATTACCCTGTTGTAGAGGTTGAAATGATCCTAATACATCCTTCTTCTTTGAGCACACATCAAGGTAATTCCCCTTGTAACCGTTTGGTCGCGATACTACTGTAAAGCTCGGTACCGGAGGAATAGCAGGCCCTTCACACGGCGGCCCATCACAGGCCTTCTTCACCACCCTGATCACTCTCGTATCTGTTGCTTCCATCTGGGCGATATT
>DYFG01000215.1 GCA_020725315.1 Nitrosotalea sp. | reverse complement strand
TTGACGTTTCCTCCCTGTCCCGCTCAGCGCCTGCCCCTGCCCCAGGTCTTCCCGAATCAGACGCAGGACGACTTCGACAACTGTTAGGCGCTCTGGGATCGTAAGCTTCTTGAGTTCTTCCAGAATTTCTACCCGTGTCATACCCCCTCCTTGTCTTATTCTTTCTCTCTCATCACCATCTCCAAAGGCAATTTAGGCATTTTTATTCCTTGTTTTCGCTCCTGACTAACAGATTGTCTAGTAACCCAGGTTCAACAGAAAATGGCATCTTGTGAAATACAATAATACGGTTTACCAGGTCTTTTGTCCAGAAAGGAGGCATAAAAAGAAAAAGGGTAGTGACAACAAATTTATGAAATAGGGCCTTTTTCTATTGACAATTGTCCTTAAAATAGCCATAATTTTACTAAGCTTAGAGATTAGGGAGTAAGTGACAATGGCCTTTGTAAGGACAGTTAAGACCAGATCCTCCACGGGGCAGGTTCATGAATATGTGCGCATCGTGGAGGCCTACTTCGAGGCGGGCCAACGTAAACAGCGGGTGCTGGCTAACCTGGGCAATTTGGCCTCCTTGCGCAAGGACATCAAGCAGATCGTAAAGGGGCTCTTGCGGGTAACAGGAGAGAGGCCGCTGCTCTTTAAAGAGGATCTCCAAAATGAGAGGGTCCAAGAGTACGGCCTGGCCTGTGTGGTTCAAAAACTATGGGCTTATCTGGAACTGGGGGAGGCCATTAGCAAATCCCTAAGGGCCCAAAAGGTCCAACTTGACTATGAGAGGTGGATAAAGATGATGGTGACAAACAAACTTTCCGACCCCACCTCTAAGCTGGGCATCTTGGAGTGGTTGAAAGGGGTGTGGTGGCCCGATCATGGGTTTGACCCCCAAGTATTTAATGAATCCTTAGCCCCAGAGGAGCAAGAGAAGCTCTTAAAGAAAGAGGTGATGAAGTTTACCAGAGCCCTGGACCAGCTCCTTAAGATGAAGAAGCCCCTGGAGAAGCACCTCTATTTGGAGCTGCGAGACCTTTTTAGCTTGAAGGTGGATCTGGTCTTTTACGATGTTACCTCCAGCTACTTTGAAGGACAAGGGCCTTCGGCTTTGGCTAAGAAGGGATTGTCTCGAGACCATGAACCAGGCAAGAACCAGGTGCTGATTGGTCTTATCCTGTGCAACTCTCTGCCCATCGGCCATGAAGTCTTTGAAGGCAACCGGGTGGACAAGAAAACGGTCAAGGAGATCTTAGCTAAGCTAAAAGAGGAGTTTGAAATAGATCGGTGCATTTTTGTGGGAGACCGAGGACTGATCAGCAAGGAAAATTTAGAAGAGCTAGAAAAACAGGAGTTTGAGTCCATTTTAGCCCTGCGCAAAAGGCGCAACCGGGAGGTGAAAAAGGTACTTAAGGAAGGTGCTCCCATCTACTGTCGCCTGAATGAGCAACTGGAGTACCGGGAGGTAAAAAAAGAAGATGGACTGCGCTACATCATCTGTCGTAATCCAGAGGTGGCCATCTCCCAGCACCGGGAGCGGCAGGAAGATCTGGCCTACCTGGAGGCCCAGTTGGAACAACTAAAGAAAAAGATAGCCTCCCAAAAGAGGCCAGCCCTAAAAAGGATCCTCCGCCAGGCCGAGGAGATCCTGTCTCACCGCCATGGTCACCGTTTCTTTAACTATAGGCTAGAAGAAGGAAGAGGACTCACCTACTTTAGGAAAGAAGAAGCTCTGGCTCTAGAGAAGGAGCTGGATGGACTATATATCCTTCGCACCCGGGAGCCCGAGCTAGAGGCTCAGGAGGTCATCCAAGCCTACCGGGATCTAGCCGATGTGGAAAGAGCCTT
>DYFG01000014.1:8484-21151 GCA_020725315.1 Nitrosotalea sp. | reverse complement strand
AATTAGTTTAATAGTATCTATTCAGGGTTTTAAAGTTTTTCTCTGTTGATAAAATCCTTTTCTCCATCTACCAAGAGGATAGGAAAAGCCGCAGATACCGCAGTGGAACCTATCTTCTGGCAGTTCTGCTTTGCAGAGTGGGCATATATTTTTCTCTTTCCCTTCTGGCCGTGGAATTTCACCCACAACCGTTTTGTAGATCTCATAGAAGAAGAGATGCTCTTTATTCATGAATTCCATCCCATATTCTCTTTTTTTTCTCTCGAACTCGGTATCTGAAATGTCTCTCCTGATAACATCTCTGAGCTTTGTTGTTCCCGAACCGAACTCTATCGGGTCTTTCTCTCGCCATGCTACCTCACCTAATTCTGCTTCAAACGCCTTTCTTAAGAGCAACTTCCCATATCTTCTTCTATTTTTCTCTTTTATTTTTAAGCCCGGGTCCATCTCGAGGGCGAAGTCAACAATTGCTCTATCACAATATGGCTGTTTTATCTCCACACCGAGAAACGCTCCGAGCTTGTTAGAGGAGAACCACATCGTTTTTGAAAGAGCGGTTATGTACGTCTTCAACTCCTCGTGCGAGAGCTCGTGCATGTACGAATAACCTGCAAAGAGCTCATCAGCACCGTCTCCGGTCATTACGCTCTTTATACCGAGCTTCTTTGCTTCTTTTAACGCAGCGTAGATGACCAGATCATTAGGAAGGGCGGGATCAAAACTTCTCACCGCTCGAATCACCATCGGTATTTCTCCTAATGCTTCGCTTTCTGTTATGCGAATCAGATGGTGCTCATAATGAAACTTCTGAGCTACCTTTTTTGCATAGTCGAGATCAGGAGCATGAGTACCATCCAGAACTACAGTAAGCGCCTTCTTGCTTTTATTTTCATCGTTAGAAAGAACAGCTAAAATGCTCGTGTCTAGCCCGCCGGAAAGCAGCAATGCCTCCGTATTGTTCCTTTTCGCGGCAGCTCTCAATACTTCTCTTAACAAAATGCCTGCTTCTTTCTCATCCTTTTTCATCTTTATCACGTTAAAGGGGCACCATTCGAAAGTGAGAGATTCTAGAGCTAACCTTCTTACTTGCTGGACTCCAATACAAATATGCCCGTGCTGCTCATTTAAAGTAAAGTGGAGTGATTAAAATAGAGCGAGCCCTGAGAGGAGATGAAAGAGAGTTTCAGGATAAAAGAGACTTTCGTATGGATTACCGCAGATGAAAAGAGGTATATAGAGATTGCAAAAGAGGAGATAATGCAGCGAAGAAGAGAATTGGAAAAGTTCGTCCGATGGCATCCGTATTTTCTTGTAACGCTCGAAAGTTACCGGATAGATGAAACGGAAGTCGGTAATGATAGAAAAAAGGAAGGGACTCCGGAGATAGTGAGAAGAATGATAGAATCCTCAGACAAATTCGGCATAGGACCGATGTCAGCAGTTGCGGGCACTTTAGCTGAGTTCGCCGTGGAGGCGATGCGAAATGCCGGGGCGACCTACGCAATGGTGGATAACGGTGGTGACATTGCTTTGCTCACCGATAGAGAGGTGCTTGCAGGCATATATGCAGGAGAAAGTAGCTTCTCGAACAAAGTTGCGCTTCGGATAAAACCGTCTCCCTCCTTAATAGGTATATGCACCTCCTCTGGAACGGTCGGGCATTCTATAAGCTTTGGAATTGCGGATGCCGCAACGGTGATAAGCAAGAGTGCATCTCTGTCAGACGCCGCAGCTACCACGCTCGGTAATGCGGTAACTGATGCTCATTCTATCCAAAACGCGTTCCGCTTGATCAGCCATGTGGAAGGCATTGAAGGTGCGCTGGTTATCTACAAGGAGATGCTTGCAACGTGGGGAAAAATTCCGGAAATCGTCAGGACAAAAAAGTTTATACAAACTGCCTCGAATTAATTAAGTAGAGGAAGGAAAGAAAGAAAGAAGCACGTTCAAAAATGAGCACCAAGTCTTTTGCCGCTACGTGGGAAGAGCAAGAATTAGAGAAAGTTTCCGTAGTAGAAGGGGTGAGCGTGGAGAAATTGCAGCGACTGCTCGACGCTGGAAGAGTGGTCATCCCAAGGAATGCAAAGAGGGCAGAGAAAGCAGGGAACCGCAAGATAGTGCTCAAAGCAATTGGTGAGGGGATGAGCACGAAGGTAAACGTGAATGTAGGAACGTCAAAAGATTATGTTAACCGTGATGAAGAGGTTGAGAAGGCAAGGATTGCGGTACAATACGGTGCTGATACAGTAATGGATCTCTCTACTGGTGGAGACCTCGATGAAATTCGAAGAACCATTCTGAAAGAAGTAGATGTGCCCATGGGGACGGTACCAATATACCAGGCGGCTCTGGAAAAGGCGGGCGTACGAGCAGTAGTGGAGATGAGCTCAGACGATATATTCAATGCCGTCAGGAAGCATGCAAAAGACGGTATAGACTTTGTTACGATCCATGCAGGCGTGAATCTCAATTCTTTGGAGAGGTTGCGGAGGAGCGGCCGCATCTTAGATGCGGTGAGCCGGGGTGGCGCGTTCCTCATTGCCTGGATGATTCATAACGAGCGTGAGAATCCGCTTTACGTGGAATATGAGTATCTTCTGGAGATAGCAAAAGAGTATGAGTTAACGTTCAGTTTAGGTGATGGTATGCGTCCTGGTTGTATTGCCGATGCTTCAGACCGTGCGAAATTCATGGAAGCCATTACGCTTGGTGAACTGGTGAAGCGTGCTCGGGAAGAAGGCGTCCAGGCACTCGTTGAAGGACCGGGGCATGTACCTCTGGACGAGATAGAAGCATCGGTAAAGGTGATGAAACATGTAACTGAGTTCGCACCACTCTATCTCTTAGGACCACTTGTTACTGACATCGCACCGGGATATGACCATTTGGTGAGTGCGATAGGAGGAGCGGTTGCGGGAATGTACGGTGCGGATTTCCTCTGCATGGTATCACCTTCAGAGCATTTAGCGTTACCCTCCGTGAACGATATAAAGGAAGGGACGATCATCACGAAAATAGCAGCACATGCCGCAGACCTTGTAAGAGAGGGGCAACGGGAGAGGGCACGACGATTAGACGACGAAATGGCATACGCACGAAAGAACCTCGATTGGAACCGGCAATTTGAACTTGCGATAAACCCCGAGGGAGCTCAGCGAATAAAAAACAGCAGACCTTCGGAGAGCGATGCCTGTTCGATCTGTGGTGATTTGTGCGCGATCAAATTGGTCAGGGAATTTTTAAAGAAGTGAAGTGAATGGAAACGTATCAACGGTATTTAACGCCCGGGTTTGAACCCTTTGATCCCTTAGAACTCGCACGGGAGACGGAGAAGATTGTAACGAGGGAAGGAAAAGAAGGGCTGGAAAGGAAGTATGCAGGCATCTATTCGGTCCCGGTGTATCGAGGTATTGCCACGGGCTATGCGGTCGGCTGTTGTTTGCGCTGTATCTATTGCTGGTCCAACTGGTCGAGGGATTTTCCTGAGCGGTTTGGCACATTTTATGCTCCCAAAGAGGTTGCTCAGAGGTTATTCAAAGCGGCTGAAGAGGGTATAACCGTTCCGGGTTGGAAACGCTACCGAGTTCTCAAAGTTAACAAGCTCCGTTTATCCGGATGCGAGCCCACGCTCGGAAAAGAGCATTTAGTATCAGTTCTGGGATATGTGAAAGACTCAAACTATCCTCTTTTTATCCTCGAGACAAATGGCATACTTTTAGGGGCAGATGGAGCGTATGTAAAGCAGCTCGTTGAGTTTAAAGAGAAACTTTATGTCAGGGTTTCGTTTAAAGCAGCCACGCCTGAAGGATTTACGCAGCGAACGGGAGCTATTGGAAGCTATTATGAACTCCCATTCAAAGCACTAAAAGATCTGCTGGATGAAGGGATATATGCGAGAGCTGCTGCTATGACCGATCCAAAGGTTATGCCAGCGGTCGAGAGAAGAATGTTGATAGAGAGGTTATGTGAGATTGACCCTTCTGCACGGTATTCAACAACACTTGAAGAGGAGCGCGTTGACGCGTACGATACCACAATCAAACGATTAAAGGCATTTACCGATACAGAATTTGCAAAGAAGCTTGAGAAAGAGATAGGAGGTATTATGTGAACTTTTTTGGGGATACTGGCTTTGAGAAGATTTTATCTGGCGCTTACCCCCTCAACTCCTTCATCTTCCGTATGCTCCGCTCTATATAATGCCGTGCTCCTATATCCCAGCGGTTCCACAATGCACCGTTTATATGCCTGATGCCATCCAGTGATATTTCTCTTGCCTCTTCTATGGTCTCACCGATACCGACGGTGCAAACCGCTCGTGAACCGAGCGCATAGGTATCGCCATCTTCCCGTAACTCCATAGAACCCGGATATATCCGAAGATTATCGCCGTAGTTCTCCTTCAACGCATACGCACCACTCAAATCCACTCTCCTATCTCCGCTATAGGTTATCCGGTAATCCCCGTAGTCCATAGGCACTGCATACGTCACCACCGTTGCTTTCTTCACACATTCTATCCCCTCAAGAGTACCTTCGATCATGCGAAAGCATACATCCACAAGATCGTTCTTTATCACGGGTAGTACGTTCTGTATCTCAGGGTCACCAGGCCGGCTGTTTATCTCCAGTATCTTTGCGCCTTCACCCGTATGCATGAAAGCGACATAAAAAGGGATACCTCTCAGTCCATCATTTTCACCACCCCCTCTCAGGTCATTGAATATTCTCTGAACCAGCTTCTCCTCCTCTTCTCTGTCATGCTTGTTCAGAAAAGGCAGCCAATCTTCTTGAGCTTTATAAGAGCCCATCCCGCCGGTATTAGGACCCATATCTGAATCAAACGCTCGTTTATAATCTCTCGTGTCGGGAAGAGCGACGACCCTTTTACCGTCACAGAACGCTTGAAAACTCGATTCTTCACCCTCAAGTTTCTCCTCTATGAGCACATCACTGCCACTCTCAAAGATGGACCGGAAATGATCAAAAAGCTGCTCTCTACTTCTAAAGTGGTCACCCCACACACCCACGCCCTTGCCCGCTGCGGGTTTATCCGGCTTGACCGCAACTTCATTACCGATCTCACCTAAAAAGCCCCAGACAGCGTCCCTCGCTTCACCTACACGCTTATACTCCGTACGATGAAACACTTTAAATCTTGGATTTGCCTCAGCACAGCATTCCTCAATCAGATACCGTTGCGATGCTTTACTCGCCTCGATCGCATATCGTTTCGTGGGACATATCATGGCTACTCCAGTCTTACGCTCAACGACGTCCCTAACACCCGCTATTATCGGCTTCTCAGGGCAGCAGATACCAAAATCAATAGCGTTTTTATTCGCTTCAATGAAGTCGCATATCTTTTCTACATCGAGATCCGGAATGACCACGTGCTTCTCTGCATGCTCCACGTTATACGGATTCCTCTGCTTATCAGCAACATATAAACGCACCTCATAATTCTCGCTTCTGCTCAGCGCATCGATCACCGCAGCCGCCCTCGACCCATAAGAAATAACCACTATCCCTACTTTCTCTCCCTCTTCGCTCATGATGTTTTATATGTAAAAGAGTCAAAGAATAACTTAGGCAAAGCACGAATATAGTAAAGATAAAGAGGATGATAAGATGAGTGGAAGTGGAGAAATACCCCCCCAGGTGCAAAATCTGTTTGCTCAGCTCCAGCAGCTTAAAGCTCAAATAGAAGCTTTGGGAAGGCAAAAAATGCAGGTAGAAGCTCTGTTACGAGATACTGAAAATGCATTAGAGGAATTGGAAAAAGTTGATGAGAACTCGTTGATCTACAAAAATGTGGGCGAGTTACTGATAAAAGCAAGCAAAGAAACGGTAAATGAGGATCTGGCAGAGAAGAAGGAGACCTACGACTTGAGATTGAAGACCCTGGAAAGACAGGAGGAAAGAGTCCAGAAGCGATATCAGCAGTTACAAGAACAGTTGCGAGAGGCGTTAAGTGCAGTCACGCAGCCGACGAGCAGCGCATAAGTTGGTCAGCATCCGGGCCTAACGTGTTATTCCTCTCCTATCTTAGTTCCAATTTTGGTAACGCGTGCAATCATAAAGGCAAAAGAGGCGTTTAAAAAGATGGACATCCCGCTTAAAAGAATACGGGAAGATGTATGGGAAGTACCACAGTCGTATAAAAGCTATATGAGGACCCCGGCGAGGATATACGCTGCTGAAGAACTGTTAGATAAGATGAAACGCGACCTGACACTGCAACAAACGATCAATGTCGCGTCGCTTCCCGGTATCGAGAAATACTCGATGGTTATGCCGGATGGGCACCAGGGATATGGCTTTCCGATAGGCGGCGTTGCGGCTACCGATTTCGAGGAAGGTGTTATTTCACCGGGTGGTGTCGGTTACGACATAAATTGTGGTGTACGACTTGTTCGAACCAATCTGAGAGAGAAAGATATCAGACCTCGGCTGTCTGGGATAGTTGATGGCCTGTTTGACTATATTCCATCAGGGCTTGGATTATCAGGAAAATTGAGGCTGTCATTTAGCCAGTTAGATGAGGTGCTGAGGGAGGGTTCGGAGTGGTGCGTTGAGAATGGCTACGGCTGGGAGGAAGATGTGGAGAGGACAGAGGATGGTGGGAGATTAAAAGCGGCAAATCCAAATAAGATCGATGAGAAGTCAAGGCAGCGAGGTGCACCCCAGCTCGGCACGCTCGGCTCGGGAAACCATTTTTTAGAAGTACAGGTCGTGGATGAGCTTTTTGACGAACGGCTCGCAAAGGCATTTGGCATTGAAGAGAAAGGGCAGGTGACCGTTTTAATACATACGGGTGGTAGAGGGTTCTCACACGGCGTTTGCTCATACTATTTGAGAAGATTTGAACGTGAGATGAGCAAAGATCCGGTATTATCAAACATACTCAGTTTAGAACGTGAATTGGCGTGCGCTTATCTACGGAGCGAGACAGGCATGGATTATTTCGAAGCGATGTCTGCATGCGCGAATTACGCGTTTGCAAACAGACAACTCGCAACACATTGGGTAAGAAAAGTCTTTGAAGACCTGCTGAGGAGAAAAGCGGAGGAGATGGAAATACAGCTCGTATATGACATTGCACATAACATCGCGAAAGAGGAAGAGCACGTGGTAGAGGGCACGCGGAGGAAGCTCTGTGTGCACCGGAAAGGAGCTACGAGGGCGTTCCCAGCAGGCGACGAACGATTACCGCATGTTTACAGAAGTATAGGTCAGCCCGTATTGATTCCCGGTTCGATGGGTACACGCAGTTTTTTAGCTGTGGGTACCGAGCGAGCGAAGGACGAAACATTTGGAAGCTGCGCACATGGGTCCGGAAGAGAGATGAGCAGGACCACGGCGATGAGGAAATATAAAGGGAGCGAAGTGAAAGAAGCGTTGGAGAGAAGGAATATTGTAGTAAAAGCTCGTGAACGAAGCAAAGGAGATGTGAGGAGGAAGCGAGGAATTCCCTTTGATCGATATGGTGAACTGGCAGAGGAGATATCAGCTGCTTATAAAGACCCTGAGGTGGTACTTCGGAGCTGCGAGGTAGCAGGGATCGCGAAAAAAGTAGCGGCTTTCAGACCTATAGCGGTTATAAAAGGGTAATGCGAATAACGATAAGTGGTCTTCCAGGTAGTGGAACAACAAGGGTTGCAAAGTTGCTCGCAAAAGAGTTAGCTCTGGATCTCATTTCTGCTGGCGAGCTGTTTCGAGAGATAGCGGAGGAAAAGAGTTTGCCGTTAGAGCAATTCAGTAAATTAGCAGAGGACAATGATGATTTTGATAGATGGATAGACGAGAAGCAAGGAGAAGAGGCGATGAAACGGGAGAATGTTATTGTGGAAGGCAGGCTGTCTGGATTCTTCGTTCCTCATGCTGATTTAAGGATATGGCTGAAGGCGCCGGTAGAAGTAAGAGCGGGAAGGGTTGCAGGTCGGGAGAATATCGCCTACGAAGAAGCGCTTTCTGCAATGAAGAGCAGAGAGCAGTCAGAATATACGCGCTATGAGAAATATTACGGGATACATCTGGACGACCTGTCCGTTTACGACCTCATAATAGATTCCTCACGATGGAGTGAGAATGATATAGTAAAGATAATACTGGTTGCAAAGGAGCGTGTGAGGGAGTAAAAAATTATCGACGCAGCCGTTTTTTTCTTCTGCCATTATCGCTTGTGATTTTTGAGGACACTTCACCTCCACGTCTTCACATTGGATATGATCGCAAAACCTTCTTCTGAATCGCCGATGGCCTTTTCCAGAGCCGAATCTAAATCGGTAGCAAAGAGCACGTTCCTTCCCCCGATCTTTTGCTTGAATTCCTCACCCACAATTATTATCTCACGGAAATCAGATGCTCTCTCCTCAACCACTTTTTTCAGCTCCTCCAGGTCCACACCCTCACACACATATTCTGACTCAGCTCCAATAATCAAGATCATTTTTCCTGATTCTGATATTCTCCGTGCCATCTCCGTTATCTCACCGAGGAACTTCAACTTCGTGCCTGAATTTGAATTGTCGATTAAAAACCGCCCTTTAAGCTTCTCCAGTTTCATCCTGCCCACGACAGGCGAAACATCAGTGTTAATCTCCTCAGGTGCGATCCCAAGGCTCAAAACGGCACAAAAAGCGGCTTCCAAAGGATCCCGGTAAAATTCTGTGCTCATATAGGAATCATGGGGTTTGAAGGCTAGCTCGCCATTAATAATATTGTTGGTAATGGTTCTCAACCGGTTATAAATGACTGTGGGGCTCTGCCCCACGACCCCGCAAGCCCTGTAAGGGCTTATGTTTTCCTTTCCTTCTATCCACAGGTTCTTATCCCTATCACCAAAGATGTTCTCTCTACCGTTTGACAGGGGAAGTGATAACCCGGGGTGAACTATAATACTCCTTCCGCCAGAGTACGTGGTTGACGCCTTTTTCACTGCGGATGCATCCTTTGTGCCGCCTGCAATTCGATAATCCTCCTTTATGCTCGTTATTACACCCACATCGCCTACTCCGGTTAAACCGAGCGAGACCTCAAAGACCGCTATATCAGGCTTCAAAATCTTTTCCTTCGCGATGCTCATCACTTTCAGCACACTCGCAGGCGTGCCGCTTAGCCTGGGAAATCGTATTTCTTCTCCCGCGGCTGATTTGAATCTTGTAGAAGAACTGGTATGCAAAAGAATACTTTTGCCCTCCACTAACTGGTTTATCAGCTCACAGGTCGAGGTTTTCCCAATCGTCCCTGTTACTTCTATTACGTGTATACCAGCGAAGAGGTTTTTTATAGTAGCAATCTCTTTTACCGCTTCGTGATGGGTCATAAAAGGTATGTTCTTCGCTAACGTGTTCTTGACAACTTCAAAGTTCGGACTTAAGTGAACTGGTGCAATAACCAGATCTAAACCTTTCTTTGGAAAAGAAAGCTTTACCAAAGAAACTACTTCTTCTTTCTTAGCACTGTGGGGCTCTGCCCCACGACCCCGCAAGCCCTGTAAGGGCTTACTTTCTTTAGAAAGAAAGTGTGTTTGATAGGGGTTAAATATCTCGACTTCTTTTCCCAGTTCTTTTAGCTCTTCTGCAATAACATTGCCTCCATGAATAGGGTCCAGAACTAGTATTCGGGATGCTTCTTTTATGTTCATTTGATGTTTCCCTTTAATGACTTTTCGTTTATAAAGCAATTTTTATAATACTTGATCCCTCCTTCTCCACCATTTTGCTTTTGATAAACGAAAACAGAATTGTTAATTTCCATCGTTAGCTTCGCTCAAATACTTGCGATGGCGAAGATACGGGATGTGAAATTAGCAAAAGAGCTAAGAGAGAAATTTGAAGATCTGTGGTCAGAGGCAAAACCTCTCTCGCAATCTTCTCACCGCTTCGTCAACGGTTAAGGGCACCAAATTTATTCCAAGTCTTAATCCGAGTTCCACAAGCGGGGGGACCTCAAGACCATTATTTTTGAGCAATTCAGCATTGGTCAAGGTGTCTCTGGTAGAACCTTCCGCTATGAGGCGCTTGTTGAGAAGATAAACTCGGTCTGCTAATAATGGAACCGTAGTAAGATCATGTGCGGTCACGACGATTGTAACCCCGTCCTCATTCAGTCTGTTTAGATATTTTATCATGGACTGCTTGGCTCCTATGTCCACCGCGGAGAACGGCTCGTCCAGGAGAAGAACCTCAGGCTTTAGTGCTAAAACGCTTCCGAGTGCAGCCTTCTGTTTCTCACCCTTGCTCAGCCTGAATGGCGGCTTATTCAGATACAGCTTCAGGTCTAAGAGCTGCGAGATTCCCTCGAGTATCTTATTAAACTCTTCTTTCTCCATTTGGAGTTGTGCCGGTCCAAACTCCAGGTCTTCGCGCACCGTGGGATTGAATAAAACGTCGTCAGGGTTTTGGAGCATGATACCCACACGCCTCCTCAATTCGTACTTGTCTATTGATTCCTTCCCAAAGAACTTCACATATCCTTCGGTGGGCTCTATCAAACCACCGAGGATCTCCAAGAGGGTGCTCTTCCCCGAGCCATTCGGGCCGATAATCGCTACTTTCTCGCCACTCCACAACTCAAAATCCACTTTCTCGATACCCACAGTCCCATCCGGGTACCGATACTTCAGGTTCTTTGCTTCTATAACCTTGTCACGAGCCATATTCCCACCATTATCCCCACCAAAGCCATAAAAACTATACTTTTTTTTCCGATTTTATCATTTCGCGGATATGTTTTGAAACTCCCATCATATCCCCTCGCCCTCATCGCCTTATAAACGTTCTCGCTACGATAAAACGTCCGGGATAAGAAGTTGCCAACCACGTTACCACCGTCCCTCCAATTCTTGAGCAGCCCTTGATCAGAAACTACCCTACATTCCCTTCCCAGAAGCATTCTCTCCAATTCAGATAGAAAAGTGAAGAGATAGCGATATACCAGTCCAAACATATCCACCAGCGGACTGGGGATTTTCAGCGATTTTAATGTATGGAGCAAATCCGATACCCTCGTGGTGAATAATAGAAGAGATACACAGGATACACATGCCGTCACCCGGAGCGTGAAGGTTATCACATACATGATGCCCGGCTTTGTGACGTTAAGTCCGATGAATGTAAGAGCTGGCTGACCGGGCATCAAAAAAATCCATGGGAGAACGATGATGAGCGCGAATATTGGGATGAACCCAAACCTCGGGAGATACATTCTCAGCGATACTTTTGAGAGGAGAACCATTGTAAGCGAGAATAAAAAAAGAAGAAGGAGGAAAAAGATGTTTTGTGTCGAAACTGCCAGCACGATCAGGAGAAGTATCGCCATTAATTTCACTTTTTGATCCACACCCTGGAGGAATCCCTCTCGGTATGCATATTCCTCCGCAACCAGGAAATCCCTGAGCAATTTCGAGATTACTTTAATCGTGCCAGCGAGTTCAACCATTTTTTACTTCCTTTGGAGCACCTTACCCATTATTAAACCCAGACCCAGAACAATGAGACAACCCACTATGCCCGCTACTATCGCTGAGGCATAAGGGTTAGCCCCCGGGATTGTGTAATCCGGGATTAGCCCCGATATTATTGCGTATTCGTGTTCCATCGCCCCCAAGTGTTCTGCAACATTTTCCAGCGGTTCTGCGTATCCTACAACCTCCGCTGCCCACGCAAAAAAGGGAGATACCAATATCATCACTGAGATCACAATGAGCACCTTCCTCCATTTGCGCAGCCCTTCTTTTACTTCCATGCCCATCTATCCCCTCACCTCCTTTGGTAAGGGGACAAAGTCTGGTTGTTTAATGAGGACATATCTGACCGCGAGCATGGTGATGATTCCTTCGATGAATCCCAGGGCGCCATGCCAGATGCCCATCACTAATACAGTGGTCATTAGTCCGTATGCGAAGATCGAAGAAACTCCTATCTCAACTCCCGCAGCAAGTGCACCAAGCCAAATCCCGATCCAACCAGCCAAAAATAGTGATACATCCTGGTTGTATCGCCGTAGCGCTTTGAATATCCCGTAGCCGACGAATACATCCACTATCGCCATGTTGAAGATGTTCGCTCCGAGTGCAGTAATCCCACCATCTCCAAACACCAGGCACTGAATCGTCAGGACCGAAACCATTGATAAGCACCCCGCATAGGGTCCAAGGAGTATCCCCGCAATCGCTCCTCCAACGAAATGCGCACTTGTCCCTCCAGGAATTGGCCAATTGAGCATCTGTGCAGCGAAAATCCCCGCCCCTACGATACCGATCAACGAGACTTGTGGAGCATCCAACTTATCTTTCAGTTTCTTGGCTGAATATCCAATCACCATTGCTGAGATGAGATACATCACAGCGCATATCCAAAGATCCAAAAATCCGTCAGGTATATGCATCTATCGCTTACCTCCTTTATACAATTTTTTTTACTTTATGACTAAAGTGTCATATTATTTTTAAAATGTCGAGGAAGTATATAAGTTTTTCTATTTTTTCTTACTTAAGATAACTAAGTGATAAGAAAATAGCGAAATACTTCACCGTACGTGAAATTTACGTTGCCTGTTATTCAAACAATCTACCCTTTTGTAGCTTCTATTACTCGATCCAGTAATATATCCACCAGCCGCTCATCCGCTCCTATAGGCTTTGCGTAAGTAAGCTTAACAT
>DYFG01000014.1:3664-8384 GCA_020725315.1 Nitrosotalea sp. | reverse complement strand
TTCATCACCTTCTTTCTGATATGTGTTATGAAACGATCCTAACTCCCTAAAATTAAACCAGTTTAAATAATTTTCGATTTTTGTATTCGCCTTCTGATTTCTTGACCTATTCCAAGCATCTTTTTGGGTGCTAATGGCTCAGGAACTGAGATCTGCGTGTTCGTGTAAATTCTCAGAGCCAGCCCCCGGAACAAATCGGCAATAGCACCCGTAGGGTCGTATTCAATGAGGGTATTACCCTTAATCTCGGCTTCTGCAATCTGAGGCGCGTTCGGGATATGCCCAATAACGTGTGAACCAACCTCTTCAGCAAAATCGTGAACGATATTATCGTCGTCAAGGATACCTCTCACGTTATAAACGATACCACCTAAAGGAGCCCCTCCTTTCGTAGCGAACTCACTAATACCTTTGCAAATATTGTTTGCGGCGTACAAAGCAAGATAATCCGCGGATGTTATGATATAAACCTCGTCAGCCAAGCCCTTCCTCAGTGGCATTGCAAATCCACCACATACCACATCTCCGGGTACGTCGTATATCACCACGTCCGGCTTAAGTGTTTCAAAGGCATTCAGCCTCTTAAGCAAGTCGATTGCAACGATCACTCCTCTACCAGCGCATCCAACACCCGGTCTCGGACCCCCACATTCGGCGCAATAAACACCTCCATAACCTTCGTAAACGATCTCATCGAGTCTGATTTTATTTCCTTCCACCAGCCCTTCAAGACCCAACTGCTCTATACCTTTATCTCTTGATGTCTCGAGAATGGTTGGTATTTCAACCTCTCCCCGCAAGTTTCTCGTGCAGTCGTGCTTTGGATCACAGCCGATCATCATCACGGTAAGACCATGCTCGACCAGCGCAGCCGCGATGTTCGAGCTTACTGTGGATTTTCCAACGCCTCCTTTACCATAAAATGCTATTTGCCTCATTTTAAGAGCAATCATAAAATTTTTTCTCCTCGATCATATTCAGATCGTCATACTCTTTACTTCATTAGCATCACGGAATAAATCTTTTCTGCAGTCCCATCTCTATTGCATAGTATTCACCTCTTAAATTCTCACAATAAAATAAAAAGATAAATAAAGAGGAAGAATGTCCTCTACGAAAAAGAGGCACGTGAGGGGGAAAAAGTATTTGAATCGACTGGAAGGAAAATGAACATCCCAAGGGTGGTAATTGCGGGGGACAGAAGCTCTGCAGGTAAGACGACCATATGTATTGGACTGTTGAGCGCTTTGAGAGCGAGAGGGCTTGAGGTTCAGGGATTCAAGGCAGGACTTGACTATATAGATCCTGGCTTTCATACCTTAGTTTCTGGAAGACCAGCAAGAAATCTGGACGGTTTCTTGATGCCACCAGCTACATTGAGGGAGATATTTATAAGAAACTGTAGGGGTGCGGATATCGCAGTAATAGAAGGTGTGCGTGGACTCTACGAAGGGTTAAATTATTCTGATGATGTAGGAAGCACTGCTCAGCTAGCAAAGATTTTAGAGTGCCCCGTTATACTCGTGATTGATGCGAGTAGTATCACACGGAGTGTTGCAGCGGTGGTTAACGGTTATAAAAGCTTTGACCCTGAAGTGCAGATATCAGGAATTATTTTAAACAATATTGGAAGCGAAAGACATGGCGAGAAGGCGCAGAAAGCGGTAGAGAAGTACTGTGCTATAAAAGTTATTGGTAAGATTCCTCGTAAGAACGAGCTGAAAATCTCAATGCGGCATCTTGGTTTGGTTACCGCTACGGAATGTAAAACCGGATGGAATGATTTTAACAGCGTTTTGGAGAAGATAAAAACAGCGGTAGAGGAGAATGTAGATATAAAAGCGCTTTTTGATATTGCCAAATCAGCACCTGCTCTAAGGGTGCCGGAGTCAAGGATCTTTCGCTCGAGTAGAAGAGAAGAGGCAAAAGTAAGAATTGCGGTGGCATTTGACGAGGCGTTTAATTTTTATTATCAGGACACGTTGGATTTACTTGCGCTGGAAGGTGCGGAGCTTTTATATTTCAGCCCGATAAGGGATAAAAGGCTTCCAGAAGGAGTGGATGCCCTCTATATTGGTGGTGGCTTCCCCGAGTTGTATGCAGAGGAGCTATCCTCGAATGCGTCCATGCTCAAAGCCGTAAAAGACTTTTACGATGGCTTTGGGGTTATCTATGCGGAGTGCGGAGGTTTGATGTATTTGATGGAACAACTCGAATATAAGCCCTTACAGGGCTTGCGGGTAAGCCCCTCCGGTAAACCCTTACAGGTTTTTCGGGGACGTGGGCGGAGCCCACGATGCGGGAGCACGGGCGGAGCCCGTGATGGGGCAGAGCCCCACAAGGGTGATTGTTTTAAGATGTGTGGTGTGCTAAAAGGATCAGTGAGATTTGGAGAACGGAGAATCATAAACTATGTAGAGGGAGAATTTCGGAAGGATTGTATCTTAGGGAAAAAAGGCAGAAGATTTAAGGGGCATGAATTCCATCATTCTGATATACTGCTTGAAGGTATGGCAAACGTCGATTTTGCTTATAAAATACAGAGAGGCGTGGGTATAAAGGATGGTATGGATGGTATTATAACAAAGAACTGCCTCGCTTCTTTTGTTCATCTTCATGCAGCTTCTTACACCGGGTTTGCTAAAAATTTTGTCGCAAGTGCAAGAGAACAAAGGTCGCGCACACTCCCTCGGACTGGGTCTCTCAGCTAAGGACGCCATAAACATAGACTTGCACCCTGAATCAATTACAGAGCGGATGAAGTGTGAGGCACACAAAAGGAAAAAATTTAAAAAGAAGATTGACAAATTATGAGAATACCATGCTTCCCCTGTGCATCGACCTTTCGGGTAAAAGAATAATCGTATTTGGCGGGGGTAGTGTTGCCGAGAGGAAAATATCTCAGATTTTGGAGACGGGTGAAGATGTAAAGGGGGGGAGGGTGAAGGTGGAAGTTTACAGTCTCGATTTTACTTCGCGCATAGAAGAGCTGTGCGAAAAGGGAACCATTCAATGTTTTAGATGTAATTTGTGGGATCAGAACGTGGAAGAGCGTATAAAAGGAGCTTTTTTAATCATCATTTGCACCAATGACGACGCTCTAAATGATTGCATTTTTAACGAGGCGGCAAAATTTGAGGTGCTCATCAATTACAGCGATAAGGGAAATGCATTTATGTCTTCAGTTCTAAACAAAGGCGGAATTCTTATTTCTATCTCTACAGGAGGTAAGGGACCCGCACTGGCACGATACCTGAAGGAAAAGATTGCGTCACTTATAGGAGATAAAGAGGAGAAGATGCTGTATATCCAGAAACAGCTTAGAGAAGATTTAAAAGAGAAGATTAAAGATGAGAGGAGAAGGAAAGAGATTTTAACCTGTGTTTTGAGCGATTCTGACTGCTGGGGCGTTCTTGATGATCCCCTTGAGGTTGCTAAAGAACGTATTTTTCGAATTGTAGAGGATAAATATGTATAAAATCGGCTCTCTCTGGCTTTCGCATAAAATGTGTAATGTCCTGGAACTTGAAGAGGTAGCTAGTCGATTGACTCCAGAGATATTCGCAGAAGACCAGCGCGTGGATGGGTATGTAGTTTTAAACACGTGTAATCGTGTGGAGGCGTATATCACCGCGGAAAATCCAAGAGAGGTCTTAAATGATCTGGTCAATAGACTAAAGTTGGAACAAAGCGTGATTTCCGTTGGCAGAGCTGCGGTAGAGCATCTTATGCGAGTCGCTTGTGGGCTTGAAGCGATGATAGTAGGAGAAGACCAGATTCTGGGGCAGATAAGGAAGTGTCATCTGGATAGCAAGAAAGAAGGGACGATAAACGGTCTTCTGGACATGGCGTTCGAAAGAGCGATAAAAGTAGCGAAGAAGGCGAGAAGTGAAACAAAAATAAACGAAGGGTCGGTTTCTATCGGGTCTGCGGCGGTTGAACTTGCAGAGGAGATAACTGGAGGATTAGAAGGTAAAAGCATTCTTGTGATTGGTGCAGGAGAAATGGGAACGCTGGTAGCACGAGCTATTGCAGAAAAAGCCTTGAAAGCCATGTTCATTGCCAATCGGACGTACGAAAAAGCGAAGAGGCTTGCAGAAGGGGTAGGCGGTAAGGCGGCTAGACTGGATGAGAAGGAGAAATGGCTTACGGTTTGTGATGTCGCGATAAGCACTACCTCAGCGCCTCATTATATTCTGGATTACGAGTTGATGCTAAGGGTAATGGATCATCGCGGGGATGATAACCGCCTTCTCATTATAGACATAGCGAATCCGAAGGATGTTGAGGAGAGGGTTGGCGAGATAGAGGGGGTCGAACTATATGACCTGGACAGTTTATGCGAAATAAGTGAGAAGAACCTGAAAAAGAGGCTTTCTGAGGTAAGTAAAGTTGAAAAGATGATAGAGAAAGAGATTGAACTCTTTAAAAAGATTTTGAATCGGCAAAGGGTCGAAAGGCTTGTCGGAATGATTTACCAACACGGCTCCCGAATAAGGGAGGAGGAGATAAAGAGAGCACTCCGCCATATAGAAAAAGGGAGAGCCCCAGAAGAGGTATTGGAAGATTTCTCGCGTGCGGTTTTAGCTAAAACCTGTCATCCGCTAACAAAAATACTCAGGAATACCGATGTTCATCTTTTAGATTCTCTTATATTGCAACTTGAGAAAGAGTTTGATGCGTCTGATGCATTGAGAAACAAGGGTTCACAAAGAGAGGA
>DYFG01000014.1:0-3564 GCA_020725315.1 Nitrosotalea sp. | reverse complement strand
TTTCCAAATGTTAGAATGAGACGTTTAAGAGGCTTGAAACTGATAAAAGAAACCAGAATTTCTAGAGATGACCTAATCCTCCCGTTGTTCATTGACGAGACCCTGGAAGGAAGAGATAAAAACCCGATTGATTCCATGCCGGGACAGTATAGATTCTCGATAGAAGGAGTGGTAAAAGAGGTTTTAGATGCTCGCTCGATGGGTATAAAATCAGTGCTTTTGTTCGGGATTCCAGCGCGGAAAGATTTGATAGGAAGTGAAGCCTTCAACAAACAGGGGGTAATACAACGAGCGGTGAGGAGGATAAAAGAGGAGGTGGATGATGTCATTGTTATTACCGATCTGTGTCTTTGCGAGTATACAAGTCACGGGCATTGCGGGGTTGTAGAGAATGATAAAGTGGTCAATGACCCCACCTTGGCTATTTTAGGAAAGATAGCAGTGAGTCAAGCGGAAGCCGGGGCGGAGATGGTTGCACCTTCGGGGATGATGGATGGGATGGTAAAAACGATAAGAGAAAAACTCGACGAACAAGGCTTCGTGGATACCGCTATCATGTCATATGCGGCAAAATACAATTCCGCGTTATATGGTCCTTTTAGAGAGGCTGCGGATTCTGACTTCAAATTCGGTGACCGAAGTGGCTATCAGATGAACTTTTCTAATGCAAGGGAAGCTCTGGGGGAAATAGAACTTGACGTACGAGAAGGTGCGGACATCGTGATGGTGAAACCTGCCATCTTTTATCTCGACATCATCTCCAAGGTCCGTGCGAGATTTGATATTCCAATTGCCGCTTATAACGTCAGTGGCGAGTATTCAATGATAACTGCGGCTTCTGAAAAGGGATACTTGAATCGAGAAGAAGTGATTATGGAAGGATTAACCGCGATAAAAAGAGCGGGTGCGGATTTGATTATCACCTATTTTGCGAAAGATATTGCACAGTTTTTAAAGTAAAAAATAAGTTTTGATATTGCGATTTTGGATTTTGGTATTCTTTAGAGTTTAGATATTAGGATTTAGGATTTTCCAGTTCTTATTGAGCATGTTCCTCTATCGCATCCAAAATATCCTCAAACGTGCTTTTCTCAGCAACCAAATCTACTCTTATTCCTTTTCCGGTTATCGTTTCGGCGGTTAAATCCCCTATAGCCGCAATTTTTGTGGCTCTAAAGATTTCCTTCTCTATATTTAACTCTTTAGAAAGTTCAAAAAAGATTTCAAAAGTCAAAGAACTCGTGAATATGACATAATCGGGCTTAAACTTTACTAAATCCACAAGGAGTTTCTTAAATTCAGTCAACTCCTTCTTCTTCAGTTCATATACCACGATATCCGTAACAACAGCTCCTTTCCGCTCTAAAAATGCTATAATCTCTTTATTCCCCTCGGAACTCCGAAGAAATACAATCCTCCTATCTTTTACCCTGATTGCGTTAAAGAGCTCTTTTAGACCTTTGGTGCTAAACGCGGAAGGCATTAAATTCACACGTAACCCCCTTTTCTCGAGCTCTTTTCGCGTCACAGGGCCGATAGCACAGAGTTCCGCATCAGCTTCCAACAATCTCTTTTTCAAGTCAATTTTACCTTTGCATAACTCAAACGATTTTTTAATGCCGTTTACACTGGTGAAAACGAGTATGTCAATGCCCTCTTTAAAAGCGGCCTCTATCTCGTTTAAGGCCTCTTCTCTCTCCACAAGTTCAAAAACAGGAAAGCCGAAGAGATCAAATCCATGGTGCTCCGCGAGTTCTCTCGCATGTGAGAGTAAATTTTCAGGTCGAAAAGCCGCTATCTTTATTCTCACTTTTGATACCTCTTTTAAAAATTATAGTATGTTATATGTTAAAATCTTGTTCTCCTGAACTGAAATACACGCTTACCTAATTCCTTAATTGTATCCAAATCATCCTCTGCGTAATTCATAGGTATTAACAGAGCCCAAGAGGGCACCCTGGACTTTTCACTGATTTGGTTTACAATCCTACCTACGACTCCTCTCGTATGGATCCAATCTTTAGAAAGGTCACTCCATAAAGCGAAGAAGTCGTCTTTTAATCTTAACTTATTCCCTAATTCTCTCATCAGTTCGGATATTGTTATCCTGTTCTTCTTCAAATCTCGCAGAACTTGAGGGTATAAGAATATTAAATATGAAGAAAACCATCGAACTTTTATCTCTCCCAGCAGTAGATCCAAATTCAAAAGCATCAGTTATCAAAAGCATAACTTCCTCATAAGTTTCTCCGGCATTCTTACGTAAAAATTCATCATTTTCTTTCATCACCCTGCAACAGCGATCAAGCCCTCCTGTAGCAGGGGAATTTCCTTTTGTTTCTTCTGCCATTTCAATCCCCCATCGGATGATGTTCGTGTCCCCAGACATGAATTTCTTTTATCTGAGGAACGTATTCTCCACCTGTGTGAATGTAAGTCTTGGCTATCTCATCAGGTCTGATAAAATGATTCCAAAGATCGTTTTCAACATATGTTTGATTCCACTCGTTTAAAAATTCAACGTCCACTTCTATCCAGTCTACAGGCAAATTATAAGTGTTACGTATCCAAATATCAATATCTATTTGAAAAAATCGCTACTCCTACAATCGCTACTATAACGATGCCTATACCTACTCCCAATTTCTTTTTCCAGATGTACTCAAATCTTTGACTCAAAACAACAGGAAGCTTCTTACCCTTCTTCGGTCTCTTTATCTCATAGACAAACTTCTGCTTCAAAACCTCGCCATAGTAAAACTTCAGTGGTTTTTTACTTCTCAGGGTGTAGAAAGAACTTCTCTCTTAAACGAACCACATCGCCAATCACAATTACAGCAGGCGGATTAACCGCTTCTTTCGTGGCCACTTCCACGATGTTCCCGAGCGTTCCACAAACAATCCTCGCATCTTCTGTGAATCCCTTCTCAATAATAGCTACTGGTATCTCTGCGGGCATTCCGTTCTTCAATAGTTTCTCAACATTCTTATCGAGATTTCCTACCCCCATCAATATAACAAGAGTCCCCCTTAACTTTGCTATCGCGCTCCAATCAAGCTCCTCTTCCTTCTCTTCCTTCTCATGCCCCGTGATTATTGTTACAGAAGAAGATACACCGCGGTAAGTAAGCGGAATGGAGAATAATGCAGGAACTGCACTTGCGGATGTTATTCCTGGCACCACTTCAAACTCAATACCCCTCTCCCTGAGAAACGAAGCTTCTTCTCCCCCTCTACCGAAGATATACGGGTCCCCTCCCTTCAATCGCACAACCTTCTTGTACTTCTCCGAGAGGCCCACCAGGAGCGCGTTTATCGCATCCTGCGAGAATTTGTGTTCACTCGATGTTTTACCAATATCAATAACTTGTTTGCCCTTGGGTATCAGATCCTTCACGCCTAACGCGAGACGATCCACTAAGATGACATCAGCTTCTTTTATGAGTCTGTAAGCCTTTAAACTTACCAGTTCGGGATCTCCGGGTCCGGAACCCACAAGATATACTTTTCCCATTTTTCAATTATTTAATATGATATGAAAGAGATAAAAGTGATGATTAGTTT
>DYFG01000214.1 GCA_020725315.1 Nitrosotalea sp. | reverse complement strand
CTACTGTTTACGCATCCGTAATATTACATCAAAATTTGGGTGAAAAGAGTGAATATCAACATATCCTCGGCACTGGATCACCAATCGGTGTCTCCACAATTCTCATGCCACCAACCCGTGTCTTCATCACCACACCCTTGAGCTCGTTCGTTGCTGAACCAATAATCGCGGCATCTCTTCCCTTCTCGGTTCTCCGCAGCGCATCAAGCACCTCATTCGCCTTCTCTTTTACCACGCCCATGACCACCTTGCCTTCGTTACCGATCTCCAGAGGGTCGATCCCTAACATCTCACACGCACTTCGAACCGATTCTCTTATCGGTATTTTATCCTCCTCTATCAGGATGCCTACGTTCGATTTCTCGCTGAATTCGTTGAGTAAATTAGCCAGTCCACCCCTCGTAGGATCTTTCATTGCAACCACACCGCCAACCTCCAATATCCCATAAATAAGCTTGTTTAACGGCGTTATATCCGATTTTAACTCGGTATCAAACTCGAATCCTTCCCGGAAGGAAAGCAATGCAACACCATGATCGCCGAGGTAACCGGAAACGATTATCTTATCGCCGTCTCTGAGATTAGAGTCTACCAACCAGTTACTATGTAATTCCCGGTACTTTCTCACTTCCTTCATATTCCTCTCCAAGGCCTCGGTTCGTCTTCCGATCGCCGAGGTATTCACCACGATCTTCTCCACCGCACCCTTTTCAACAACTTTCGTATCACCCGTGACTATAGAGACCTCCGCCTCTTCACACGTCTTCTTCATGCTCGCCAAAATCCGCTCAAAATCACTGAACGGGAACCCTTCTTCTATCACAAATGCCGCAGATAAGCAGAGAGGCTCTGCACCCATAACCGCAATATCATTAACGGTACCTGCGATTGCCAGACTCCCGATATCACTACCCGGGAAAAATAACGGCTTCACGGTATGTGAATCGGTAGTGAAGACAATGCTGTCAACGACTGCTGAATCATCCAACGCGTTCAAAGGCACCTCTACCTCTCTCTCTATCCTATCGTTACCTCTCACATTATTGAAATTGAAGTAGCTGAGCACGAGTTTGAGCAACTCGTGCATCCCTTCACCCCCTGCACCGTGCTCCAGTTTTATACTACCTTTCATAACCATTCACGAAAACCCCTGCACCTTACTTTATTGATATACCTTATTATTTTGAGGAGTATTAAGAAGTGTAATGCACGATGGGTTCAAAAAGAGAAATCGTATTCATCACTACAAATTCGCACAAAGTGAAGGAGATAAAAGCTTTGGCTGACTCTGAATCGAGGAATATAACAATCGTGCATAGAAACTACGAGTATCCCGAATTGCAGCTCGAAGGGATAGAAGAGGTCGTGAAAGCAAGTGCGAATTATATAAGGAAGAAGATGGCAATTAAAAATCCATTCTTCATAGAAGACTCCGGCTTGTTTATTCACGCGTTATATGGTTTTCCCGGTACTTTCTCCGCGTTTGTCTTCAAAAAGATAGGGAATGAAGGGATCCTGAAATTGATGGCTGATAAAAAGGGTGAAGAAAGAAAAGCTACCTTTAAGACTGCTGTTGCATTCTGCGAATCGCAAAATAAAGAGCCAGTTCTTTTTGTCGGTACCGCCCAAGGGAAAATAGCGGAGGAGATATGCGGGAGTGGTGGCTTTGGCTACGACCCTATATTTGAATTCGAGGGCAAGACGTTTGCGGAAATGAGCACTGAGGAAAAAAATAGCGTATCGCATAGAAGCAGAGCATTCAGGAAATTATTGGATTATCTCTCTTAGATACGGCAAAAGCGGGTGATATCTATAGAGTTTTTCTTTCTCTACGATAATTTAGAAGTAACTACTCAGCCTGCTAACGCAGGTTGCACACAAAGGCCAGCATAAACGTTAGCACCTCCCGTTTGTGCGCCTTCAGACGATCCAGCAGGTTCTTT
>DYFG01000013.1 GCA_020725315.1 Nitrosotalea sp. | reverse complement strand
AAGAGAAAGAAAAGTTAATCGGTAGATTCTGGAAGGAAAGAGCGGTTTATATCGCGATAATCGTGGGTTCTATATCTATTCTGCTGACGATTATAATGATGCTAATTCTGTGAAGATGTCGGATAAAGAGAGTTTAATTGAGAGAATCGGAAAGAAAATAAAAAGGATATTCAGAGGTGAGCTGGAATCGGAGAAGAGGCTGGAAGAGCTGAGAAAGAAGTATGAAGAAAAAAATCCTGAATACGTCACGTGGGAAGATTTTTATTACTGCATTATTGGACTTCAAAAGGATATTGCTGCAATAAAAGAAAGAACAAACATAATTCTATGTATTTTAATTCCTATGATTGCATATCTTATCTCTAAAGCGATTATATAGGGAAGTGATACCGGAGATGCCAGACGAATATGAGTATAAGGAACTGAGAACGAGACAAGAGAAGTTAGAAAGTGAAATGAAAGAGATAGAGAATAGGTTGAAAGAGCTAAGAGCAAGAAGCGAGGAGAGAGAAGCGAAATACGAAGAAAAAGAAAAATTAATCGGTAGATTCTGGAGAGAAAGAGCGGTCTATATCAGTATCATCATCGGTTCAATTTCCATATTGTTAACAATAATATTGATAACGTAAAGGAGGATTTATTAAGTTGGGTGAGGAGTAGTAATGCCAGAAGGAGAGGAATATAAAGAGTTGATAAGGAAGATTGAAGAGATAGAGAATAAACTAAAGGAACTGAGAGTAAAAACCGATGAGAGAGAAAGACTAACCAGTAGATTCTGGAAGGAAAGGGCTATTTATATCGCGATAATCGTCGGTTCTATATCTATTCTGCTGACAATTATAATGATGCTAATTCTGTGAAGAAAAGCACCAAACCATTACAAGACTATTATTGAAAGAGAGAGATCTGAGAAAAAGGGTGGAAGAAAAAAATGATAGAGCAAACAGAAATTGTAGCTTTAATAGGCTGTATAACAGGTATTGTTAGAATGGCAAGCCCTTACATGCTCACCTCAAAGGGTGAGGAGATACTTCCAGAAGACCTAAAAATCAAAATCCAGGAGATAGTGAGAAACAAGAAATTCAGAAAAATAGCAAAAAAAGGCTGCATAGAGGACGTAGTTCCACTAATGCTCGATAAAGTGGGGATGGACAGATTAGGAGAAGTTGCCAGCAAAGCTGAGATGAATACAGCGAACATTGCTATTGTTGCATCCCTGTATGCTCTTAACCGGTTTAAAGAGGAGGAAGAGAATGCCAAAATGCAAGTTTAACCTCGATGTTCTTATTGAACTTTGTGAAGAGAACGGGAGGTAAAAGAGAGAAGAAAATGAAATTCAGACTTATTGAACCTCTGGTATGTGCAATCTGTGGGGGCGGAATTTGAGACAGCGGAGATGATGAAAATACATTTAATAACGAGGCATAGTGAAGAAGAGCTAAGAAAGGCTGTATCGGTTTTAAAGGAATAGAAAATGGACGAAGAAGCAGAGAAAGTAAAAGGAAGAAGTAAGACAGAGCAAGGAGCAAACTGCAAAGTGAAAAGTTTTAGGGGGAGATGTTTTTTATCCCTCTTTTTATATTTTATTAGAAGGAAGTGAAGGGGTGAGAATGAAAACATATATCTTCAAAGTAATTATAGAAGAAGACTTCTTCGAGGATGGTAGAGAAGCCTATCATGCATACGCTCCGGCTTTAAAAGGCGCTGCTACATGGGGCTATACCAAAGAAGAAGCCTTTGAGAAGATTAAAGAAGTAATTCAGATGGTAGTAGAAAGCATGATCGAACATCATGAGCCACTACCAAGCGAAGATATAGCTACCGACCTGGTAACGGTGTCACCGGAGCTCAAGGTATCTGTGACGGTATGAGTGAGCACGATTGATTACAGTCGGCTCCGCTCTTTGAAAGCCAGGGATTTAATTAGTGCCTTGATAAGGGATGGTTTCGAATTATAAAATGTCTAACGAAATTGAAAATAGGTTGGAGAAAGTTGAAAGTCGCCTTGAAGAGCTGTCAAAAAGGGTTGATGATATTAACCATATGATTACGAATGGATTTGCCTGGATTGATAAACGTATTGATGAGACAAACATGCGGATAGATGAGACAAATAAGAAACTGGATTCAAACTTCAAATGGTTAGTTGGGATTCTGTAGAAATATTTTGTAACTGACATCCATCACGTTGGTATTCGTCGGTCCTGTCTTGATAAGGTCATCCAGCTTCTCAAAGAAGTGATACGAGTCGTTATTCCGCAGATAGTCCTGCGGATGCATGCCCAGCCTCTCTGCACGTTGTATGGTGAATCCATCAGCAAGAGCACCTGTTGCATCGGTCGGACCATCCGTGCCGTCAGTTCCGCAACTGAGTATTACCGTGCCGTCCATTCCTGCGATGCCGAACGTAGTATAGCCAAGCGCTTTTGCCTTTTGCTCCGCAGCTTTCAGTGCAATTATGTTGCTGCCAATGATGAGGGGAAAGGTCTTATCAAAAATCGGGTCTCCACCTTTTGGGGTTTCTTCGAGCTCTCCCTTCAGACCTCTTTTAAGCAGATTCATAACCGATTCGGGAAGTTTCAAGTGGTATCTCTCGAGTATTTTAACTCCTTTGTATGCCCATACTTCACGTTGATAATCCCACCCTCTATTCGGTTTTGCAATATATCTTCCAGGGCATAACTCATTGAAGCAGCCGCTTTCCCGCATCCCACCACGTAAATATGAGCGTAGGTGGAGAGATTATAAATAAATGTGGCAATATGTTATTGGAGGAGCTACAATCTTTGGTCTGTTCTCTGTCTATAATGGAAGGGCTACTAGGAAATATATCGGGGATTTGATTAAAGAAGAGACAAAGAGGACACAGGAGATTTTAAAGAAACTCTCTGATCAACATACGACGATGATTAACATATTGAAGGCATCACGAATCGAATAAAAATGTTCACAACCACTCACATCCTTACTCCTTTATACACCTTCAATACCTCATCTGCAACGATATTCCAGTTATAAAGCTCCTTAATGAGGTTATTGCCGTTTTCACCCATCTTCTTTGATTGCTCTGGATTCGCGAGCGCATAATTGATGCACCACGCGATAGAATCCGGTGATATATACGCTTTTATGCCGGTAGAGAAATTGGAGATGAGATGAACCGCATCGGTGCCGACGACCGGTTTACACGCATCCCACGCTTCGAGAACAACGATACAAAATGGTTCGTTACGGCTTGGCACACAAACCACATCGCAGGCATTCATCCACTCTGATGCTACGTCATCCGGTGCATAACCGAGAAACCGGCACGCATCACGCACCCCTAATTGGGCGGTTCGGTGCTCGCAAAAAGGTCGCATCTCTTTCTCTCCAATGAAGACAAACTTGACATCCCATCTATTCGTTAATACTTGTGGTATCGCCTCAACCAATAAATCCGGCCCTTTTTGATGAGTCATACGCCCAATAAACAGTACTACTGGCGCTAACGGATGGATGCCATACTGCATCTTTAGTTTACCCGGATCAACCTCTCGCTTTATCCTACCTGCCTTGATTCCATTGGGAATTAAATTCAATTTATAATCGGGAATGTTATAGAGAAACTGCAGCTCGTCCTTTAAGCTTACTGAGGTGACGATTACCGCTGCCGATTCATAGCCCCCAAGCCATTCTCTATGCGAGATCTCATGAAATTCCCACCAGTCTCCCAACTTATTACCATTCCGTCCCCATTCAGTGCTGTGATAGGTGAGTACGTAAGGCACGCCAGAGTATTTCGTGATGGTATTCAAAGCGACTACCGGATGCCAATCATGCCCCTGTATCGCATCAAATCGTCCGAACAATTTCTGCACGGCATCAAATCGGTCCACCATTGCAGCACACATACGGTCCATCTGCATCACTACTCCACCAGACTGATCATGCCGGCATCGCTGGTAATGCACGCCGTTGATCTCGTCATACTCGCTTTTATCTCCAATTCGTGTGAAGATATGCACTTCGTGCCCTTTGGCTGCCAATATCTCCGCAAGCTCAGAGACGTGGGGAGATATTCCTCCTACTTTTACCGAGTAGAGACTTTCCCATGAAAACATCCCTATTCTCAACGATTCCATCTTTTTATTTGATCCCTTAACGATCTCACCTTTTTCGAACGCCCTTTGGAGGCGATAAGAAGAGAGTAATGGAAGAATGCATACCATAACTTATAAATAAATATAGTAGAAGTAGATTCCTGTTCGATAGCGGATTCATGCCAAAGAGCGATACGGTGAACGACCTTGCATTCAGGGCATTGAACCACTGGAATACCACAAGGGTTGTGAATACCACGGCTCTGGCAAGCTCAAGAGTGCTTGTAGCCCAATAATAATAAAATATGGATATTGACCCTACACCCATCACAAGGGATGCTAACACCATTCTCGGTACCATCCATTTTGTTATAAACGGCTCATCATATGGTGAAGGTCGTCGCTTCATTATGCCCTTCTCTTTTGGCTCTGTGACGAGCGGCATGACAATCACACCGTCTGTGACCATATTAATCCAGAGGATCTGGGCTGCTACAAGCGGCAGCGGCAGCCCGATTAGTAATGCAAGGATAAGGGTTGCTATCTCACCAAAATTCGTTGAGAGCAGAAAATAGATGGCTTTCTTGATATTGTCCTTGATCCCCCTTCCTTCTTCCACTCCTGCAACGATACTTGCGAAATTGTCGTCCGCCAGTACCAGATGAGAGACGTCCTTTGCAGCATCAGTCCCTTTTATACCATTACAACGTTCTTATCCCCGGCGCGGTGGAGGGTGACCATGAGCTTTGAGGCTGAATCGAAAGGAATCTCAAAGACTCCCGGCACGGTGTTATTGAGTAAATCCAGATCAATACCTGCCTTGTATGCCAGTACCACGAGCGCTCCTTCAGTAGGGTCTCCAAAGAGCCGCCATGTCTCTTTTTCTTTATAGAGCTTTGCGTTATTGCAGAGTCCACCGATTTTAACAGCCTGAATAAACGGATCATCATCAGCCGGATCTATCCCCCTCCCTTCTTTTATGAATGTGCCCTCGGGGACGAACCCAACGCAGGTAATTTCATAGTCGTTAAAGCCGATGAAAGCGCTAGTAGCGGTCATCTCGTTTCGGGTGAGGGTACCGGTCTTATCGGTACATATCGCAGTTACTGACCCCAGCGTCTCTATAGCTGCAAGCCGTCTTATAAGCACGTTCCTTTTCGCCATCCGGTACATGCCTATCGAAAGAGCAACGGTTAAGGCGACCGGCAGACCTTCGGGTATCGCAGAGACCAGTTGGCTGAGCACCACTAAAAACATATCGTACAGATCATACGCACGGAGTAGCCCCACTACGAGCGTAAAAACCATCACAAACACCACGGCTTTGATTATCCAGCGGCTGAAATGAGCCATTCTGCGCATGATCGGGATATCTTCCTCTGCCTCCTGAACCGTTCTGGCAATCTCACCCATCTGGGTATGCACGCCAGTAGCAACGACCACCGCCTCTCCATGACCTGCCACCACCTGCGTTCCGGAAAAAACCATGTTCTTCTGCTCAGTTACCTTTGCTTCCGGCTTTATCGGCGTAACATATTTCTCAGAAGCAACCGACTCGCCAGTGAGCACTGCTTCGTCCAGTTTCAGATTGCCCCGCTCAATCACGCGTGCATCCGCCGGTATCTTATCGCCCGTCTCGAAGATAATCACATCGCCAGGGACAACTTCTCGTGAAGGTATCTCTTCTATTATCCCCTTTCTCTTTACTTTCACCACCGGGGATGTAAGTTTTTTGAGCGAGGAGATTGCCCGCTCGGCTCGTCCCTCCTGTATCGAGCCGATGATCGCATTTGCCGTCAAGGTTAACGTTCTGAACGCGTAGATGATATGAGGGAGAAATGGTCATCAAGCACCGGTTTTATCCTTGCGAGCATAGGCTCCGCAGTTGGTATCGGTAATATCTGGCGTTTCCCGTATATAGTAGGCGAAAATGGAGGCGGCGCATTCCTGATTCCCTACCTCATAGCGGTTTTCCTCTTCGGCATGCCCCTGATGATGCTTGAGTTCGCCCTGGGAAGGCATTTTCAGACCTCTGTGGTGCCGACGTTCAGTACAATAGGGAAGAGATTCAGAATGGCAGGCTTCTTCATCGTCCTTGGCATGGGTATGATACTGAGCTATTATCTGGTAATTACCGGCTGGGTGCTTGCCTATTCCCTCTTCTTTATCTCTGGCATCTCCGTGCCTTTTTCTGCGTTCATCGCTTCTTATTGAGGAGGATTATTCATCGCTGCCCGAAGGATTGCCGAGGATATGTGGCTACGAAGCGAAGTGGCTCCCGGATTCACCCTATTGGAATATCCGCTCTCTTCGGGCGAAACTCCCCGAAGAACTGGAGAGGGACATCGTGGAATGGTGTTTGAAACTCTTTGATCGGCTTGAATGCCGGGATTATTTAAATAGGGAGATAGAGTATTGAAGAATCAAATTTAGGAGGTGGGAGGGGTGGCGGAGGAGATAACAGGTAACACCAAAAAGGTGTATGATGCGATGGTTGCGATAGGTGCACGAGGCGAGGAGAAGGCGAAGAATATGGAAGATATCGTACGGGGAGCAAAGATTCAGAAGGGTGCGGTAGCGAACAGCATAAACGAGTTGGTAAAGAAGAAACTGGTGAAGAAGGAAAGCGGGAGAAAAAACCGCGAGATACTACATACTTAAATGAATCCCGGGGATTTATATGAAGAAGAAGTTATATCATCTCCCCGGCTATTATGATATCGTGTTCTCTTACGATCTCTCCGGGGAGATACAATTTTTTACCAGATGGTTCAATACATACGCTGATTTTGAAGTGAGAAGAATTTTAGAGCCTGCTTGTGGCTGTGGATGACTCTTAATACCATTGGCGCGGTGTGGCTATTACGTTCTTGGCTACGATATAAGTGAGGAGATGGTTGCTTACACGAGGGATAAGATAGAACGGGTAGGTTTATCACAGAGCGCTGAAGTGGTTCTCGGAGATATGAGGAGAGCGAGATTCAAAGATTCGTTCGATATCGCAATAAATCTCCTAAATACAATTGGCTATCTCGATGAGGATAGAAGATGAAAAAACGAGCACGAGGTTTATGTTTATAGAACCACATATCATGAGGCTCTGGTTCTTTGAAGAATTTAAACGATTGAGTAGAGAGGGTGGATTTGTGCTTAAGGCGATCTATAATCAGAACTTTGAACTCATCCCGCTCGACTCTGTTAGCGAGTCAGGCAATCTCTATCTAATCTTAAAGAAGGAATCAGAAATTAATTAATTGTGTTTGTATAGCTGGTGTAAAAAACCACGAGATTTCAGAAGATTGGCACAAAGAATTAGAATTAACAGGAGATAAAGTAGCCAATAAAGTACTGAAGCGTGGTTATTGTTATTATTCTCTCGTGAAAATTATGGGGCTCTGCCCCATGTCCCCGCAAGCCCTGAAAGGGCTTATGTGTAATCGTGTGGTTAGCTAAACAAATACTCCTGTGATGGATAAGAGGTGAAGAAGATGGAACTCGAATGGCTGATTGGTAGAGAACTTTTAATCACGATAATGATCCTTTGGTTGACCTATATAGCGTTGATTGGAGCATTACCAGTGCTCGTGAGCGGAAAACGGGCGAGAATAATTCGCACCATCGAGTGGCGCACGCTTATCTTCTTTGCCGCACTGTTTGTCTTAATGCAAAGTGTTTGGAACAGCGGATTTTTTCAATCCATCATGATGGATCTCAATCTCAATATCACCTCAATTCCCGTAATCCTCGCGATAAGTGTGCTCCTCTCTCAGCTCATCACCAATGTGCCACTGGTTGCCCTCTATCTTCCCCTCTTACTCCATGCAGGCGCGTCGACCACAGAGATGATGGCTCTGGTCGCGGGCAGCACAATCGCAGGGAAGATGCTCATCTTAGGAGCCGCATCGAATGCCCTCATCATTCAAAATGCGGAGAAGAAGGGAGAAACATTGACCTTTGTAGATTTTGCAAAGATAGGTATCCCGCTCACGATTATTAATACCATGGTATATTATTTATTAGTAATACAGCGAGGAGAGGAATTGAACCCAACAAGAGCACTCGCACTTTTGAATATAAGCCTCTAAGTTAAGAGAGAAAAAGTAAATATAACGAGGGGCATTATATAAAAGCACGGGAGGTTTGCATTATGAGGGACGTAGTGGCTATAGGAAATGGACCCGGGGGTTCCGTAGCTGCAATGACAGCGAGGAAACACTACAAAGACGCAAACGTTACGCTCGTGAAGCGGGAAGAGAAGACCGTTGTGCCTTGTAGTATCCCTTACGTATTCAAAACCATCGGGGATTTGAATAAAAACCTATTCATGCCTCGGTACGATGAGATGGGCATACAAGTTGTGGTGGGCGAAGTTACAGCGATTAATAGAGCAAAGAAGAGAGTCGTGTTTGCAAATGGAAAAGAACTTGGGTATGATAAGCTTATACTTGCAACGGGCTCTTTCCCAGCTAAAATCCCAATTGAGGGTTCAGACCTCAAGAATGTATTCTTTGTGAGGAAGGACTACGACTATTTAAGTGGGTTCTTGAAGGCAGTGGAAGGTAAGAAGAAAGTTGTGATCATCGGTGGGGGGTTCATCGGCGTTGAACTGGCAGATGAATTTTGCAAGCGAGGGATGGAGGTTTCAATCGTTGAATTATTGCCCCACTGTCTCCAGTTAGTCTTCGACGAGGATTTCGCTGAACTTGCAGAGCAGAAACTCAGAGAAAGTGATATCAAGCTATTCACAGGGAGAAAAGTGGCGAGAATCGTGGGTGAAGGTGGTGAAGTGAGGGGTGTAGAGCTCGACACTGGCGAGGGATTAGAGGCGGACGTTGTGGTGATTGCCGTGGGTGTAGCGAAGGAAACAAAGCTCGCAAAGGAAGCAGGACTTGATGTCGACGACCGCATGGGTGTGAAAGTGGATGAGTATCAACGAACGAGTGATGCTGACATCTTTGCCGTTGGTGACTGCACTTTTAAGTACTCGTTCTCCACAAAGAAGCCATCAATGCTGATGCTCGCTTCTATTAGCGCTTACGAAGGAAGGATAGCAGGCGCCAATCTATTTGAGCAAAGGAGGAAGAACGAAGGCGTCATAGGGACTTTTTCTACCGGCGTAGGTGATTTAGCTCTCGCAATGTCTGGACTTTGCGAGAGAACTGCGAAGGAGGAAGGCATAAAATACGTGGCGGGCGCCGCTGAAATACCGGATAAGCATCCACCTTCTATGCCAGGGATGAGAAGGATAAAGGCAAAACTCTTGTTCAACGCAGCAACGCAGGAGATAATCGGTGGGCAGTTAGCTGGTAGTTATGTCGTAGGTGAGATCGCTAATATCTTAGCAATAATGATCCAGAATAGGATGAAGGTTGATGATGTTGCAACTGCTCAAATCGGCACACACCCATTATTGACTGCACCGCCTGTCTTCTATCATATCGCAGAAGCTGCTGAGGATGCGAGAACAAAGCTTTGAGTACGCAGGCCAACTGATAAGTGTAACGATGCGCCGGGCATCGCACCAGTATATTAGTCAGCCCTTTTATTTTTTGTAATTAGGATTTAGTATTTCCAAAGAGCTATACAAATACGGAAATTAAAGTATATCTTCAATCAATCGCTTCGCCCACTTCAACTTCTTCCTCTTTCGCTCACTTACCTGCTCATCCTCGAAATCAAACCCAAGGAGTTCTATGCTCAGCGCACCAAATTCCTTCGCCAAGAATACACACCGGTCGCCATCGGTGAACCCACCAAAATTATGCTCGTTATGGAGCGGCTCGCTCTGCGTTGTGCAGAGCACATTTTCAGTTAATGCGGGCATTACCTTCCTCAGCATCTCGATATTGTCACCGTGCGCATGCACCACAATTATTGATCCAAGCCGGTTTGCAGTAATTATATCAGCAATAGTTCCGTCGAGGTCGGTACACACGATCTCAGGTATTATGGCATTGCGGAGAAGAACCGAGGTGGCACCATCCGCGGCGATCACGACATAGTTATGCGAAAAGGGAAAAAGATCAAACTCCTTCTCCTTCTCGCTTATATCGCGTCCCAAACAGGGCGCATTGCCACAAATCAGTACCCTTTTACCCTTTATTAACTCCTCTACTTCCTCTTTAACGGTTTTTCCCCCCTTTCTTTTTTTATACGCGATGAGCTCAGAAGCCACTCTCGCAGCTTCATCGTCTCTTCTTCTATTAAACCCAAAATCTTTCACTATTTCCTCGTATATCGGCTCCCAATCGTTATACCTCATAGCAAACGTTCTTTTTAAAGAGAAAGGGTAATAAACCAAAAAGTTTTTCTTTCCCTGATTTATAACACCATAAAGATATTGATACGCAGAAGAAAAATAAGATAGATGAGCACTGAAGTAAGTAACCCCGGGCGAAAGCCGGAAGGAAAAGCGCTACAAGTAATCCTGGGTTGCGGGAGAACGGGCTACGCAGTAGCAAAGGAGTTGAAAGGGCAAGAGTTGGAAGTCCTCATCGTGGATATCGATGAGAAGAAGGTGGAGTTGCTCAGAGAGGAGGACTTCATTGCTTTCATCGGTGACATCACCGACCCCGGAGTAATCAGTAAGATATTAAGCGAAGGCGAGCCAGAGACGGTCTTTATCCTGAGCAACGATAGTGAAGTGAACACGCACGTGGTGAAGAACGTAAGAGAGATCTTGCCACATGCTCATCTCGTCGTGCGCGCGACCGATCCCACAGATAAAGAGTATCTGAAGGGGTTAAACGTTGACATAGTTCTGTCCATCCCTGACATGACCGCGAGAACGGTGATAGGGCATCTGGAGAGGGTGAAGTCGCTGAGAAAAGCGAAAAAATTGACCTCGATTATCGAGGAAATAAAGGAGAGGGAGAAGGGGAAGTTAGGTATCGTGATTCATGACAGCCCGGATTCAGATGCAATAGCCTCTGCTCTTGCGCTCAAACAGATAGCAAGCCACGTAGATGTTCCCGCGGATATCCTCTATCGAGGAGATATAGGGCATCAGGCGAATCGCGCTTTCGTCAACATCTTAGGAATAGAGATGAGAAGAATAGAGCACGTGGATGATTTAAAGGAATATGATAAGTTGGCACTTATAGATGCGACCGTTCCAGGTGCAAACAATCCGTTGCCTCCCGAAAGTAAGGTGAACATCGTCATAGACCATCATCTCGCGAATAACAAGAAAAAAGTAGATGCTGATTTCTTTGATGCCCGAACAGATGATGGTGCAACTTCAACGACGATGACGGGATATCTGCGTGATTTGGATATACCGGTGGATAAGGAGTTGGCAACCGCTCTTTTGCATGGAATAAGAACGGATACAGGTAGCTTTAAGCGTGAGACACATCCATCAGATTTTTTCGCCGCTGCTTTTCTCCATTTAAAGGCGGATAAAGATCTTT
This sequence comes from Nitrosotalea sp., assembly GCA_020725315.1. Classification (GTDB taxonomy): domain Archaea; phylum Halobacteriota; class Syntropharchaeia; order Alkanophagales; family Methanospirareceae; genus ANME-1-THS. The sequence continues at coordinate 9,981 of DYFG01000013.1, read as the reverse complement.
TAGAGCAAATCGAGACCCCACCCATGTCAACCGAGATGCTGAACGTAGTAGGTGAAGCGATATCGCACAAACGGATAAAAGGAAGCTATTTAATCACCAATGTAGGAGTTGTGGCGAATCGAGATGCGATACCACAAGCTGCGGATTATTTGCTCAATCTGGAAGGGATCTCAACGGTTGTGGTGATAGGTCTCTACGAGGATAGGATAATCGTTTCAGGGAGGAGTAAGGATATCCGGGTGAATATAGGAGATGCGTTCGCCAGAGCATTTGGAGGGATAGGCTCCGCAGGTGGACACGCTACGATGGCGGCAGCACAGATACCACTTGGTATCTTCAGTGGGCTCAAGGATAAAGATGCGATTATGCAACTCGTAGATGATGCGGTATCAAGACGATTCCTGGCGGTTTTACAAGAAGAAAAAAGCGAATAAAAACTTTTTTGCTTTGCAAAAACCTTTACTAAAAATGCTTACGCAGAAGACTTTTTAGAAAAAGTCTTATCAAAGATATTTTTTGTTATTTTGCCTTTTGCCTTTTGCAATTTGCATTTTTTAGATTTTCACCATCTGCGCATGGGGTATACCATCCACGAAAATTACATTTACTTCTTCGATAAAATGGTTGTCTAAAGCGCATTTTATTGCCCGTTTACCTACTAAATTCGCTATGGTCGCACGTTTCAGAGAACGTACCACTTCTCTTTCGGTTGCCTCTTCACCTTTATAAAATCGTTCCGTAATTTTAAGAATAAGTCCCCCTTCCTCAAACCTTTTCCCTACCAACTCCTGGTCGCACACGGCTACCAGCAAACCAGAACCGTAGTTATATTCCTTTATATATATCTTTTTTTGCTCGCCCACAATAGATAAGATTACTTTTAGATTAAAAGTTAATAATGTCCAAGTTGGTATAGCATTTGAGAGAACCGGGCGAAAGGAAAAGGGCTCGTAGCTTAGCATGGTTGGAGCGCTCGGCTGATAACCGAGAGGTCCGGAGTTCAAATCTCCGCGGGCCCATCAACAATAAGCCCTTACAGGGCTTGCGGGGTCAACGGGGCGGAGCCCCGTTATTTTTTAAAAAAAGCTTGACCAAAAATGCTTCGCGGTTTAGAAAAAGTTTGACCAAAATGCTTCGCAGAAAAGAAAAGCTTTACCAAAAGAAGATATAAAAAGTAAAAAGAATGAGAGGGGAGATGGGTATCGAGACGCGGGTAATTTTAATCTCACCGGATTCTAAGATAATGCCGGGGCAGGTGAAGAGTAAGATTTTGTCTATGATCAGTGAAGATGCAAGCATGGCAGGCATCAGGGTAAAAGAGACGTGTTTTGGTGTGTTGTTAGAGGGGGAGGAGAAGAAAATGAGAGAGATACTAGAGGAGGTTAGGAAGATGGATAAGAATGGCATTTTTTCAAAACTGCGAGGGTTTCCAATCGGTGACTCACGAATATGTAGAGCAACGAGGAGAGGAGGACCCAGACCTGGGTTTCACCAGTTAGAACTTGAACATATGTTACTACCAAAGGTAAGGGAAGCATTGAACAAAATAGAACGGGAGAAGGAAAAAGTGTAGAGGTGGCACATGGATGAAGAGGAAGTTAACGAGGAGGAGAGTGTATTTCATAAAAAACTGAAGATCAAGTTGAAGGAGAAGGGTAAAGAGGGCAGGATACTTTTTCTTGAGGATTATCTGGATTATCTTATACGGGATAATAAAACCATTCCTCCGGATTTCCCTACTTTTGTAAGAGAGATTATGGGCCTGGATGAGAGGCGAGGGTCTATCCATATAAGGATATGGCACGAGAACAGCGAGCTTGTCAATTTCGCAAAGAAAAAGGATTACGAGTATAAAGTAGATATGTATGATTAACGGTGGATTCTTAGTGGGCGAGGCTCTGGTGGGAGAGGAGCCAGAAATAGCGCATATTGACCTTATCATAGGCAATAAGAAAGATGCCGCAGGGATCGCCTTTGCTACTTCGTTTGCACAGCCGAGACAGGGGCACACGCCCATTCTTGCGGTTATTAGGCCTAATCTTCCCGCTAAGCCGTCCACGCTGCTCGTGCCTAAGGTGAGCATAAGAAACCTTGAAGATGCAGAAAAGATCTTCGGACCAGCGCAGGGTGCAGTTGCGAAGGCAGTTGCTGATGCGGTAGAGGAGGGCATCATACCGAAAGCTCAAGCAGAAGAACTCGTCATTATCGTTTCGGTCTTCATCCACCCGAGAGGCAAAGATTATCAGAGGATCTACCGATACAACTATGCGGCGACAAAGCTCGCACTTACCCGAGCAATGCAAAAGTTCCCCGGCATCGATAAAATTTTAGAGGAGAAAGATAAATCTATACATGCTATGATAGGATTCAGGATGAATAATCTAAAGAAACCACCATATTTGGAGGTTGCATTGGATATTCCTGACTGGAGAAGGGTAGAGGGTATTGTCAGAGCCTTACCACGAACTGACGCAATCATAATAGAGGCTGGCACGCCGCTCATCAAGCGGTATGGCGTAGAAGTGGTGCAGAAGATACACCAACTGAGGCCCGAGACGGTTGTCGTTGCCGACCTCAAGACGTTGGATACGGGCAACTTAGAGGCGAGGATGGCTGGCGATGCGACTGCGGATGTTGTGGGCTTTTCAGGGTTGGCGCCGTTAAAGACGATGGAGAAGTTCATCGAGGAGTGCAAGAAGGTTGGAGCGCTCTCGCTGATGGACACGCTGAATGTGCAAGAACCTCGGGAAGTGCTTACGAAGCTGACCGTGAAGCCCGACATCGTAGAGTTGCACAGAGCGATAGATGTGGAACAGGTCCAGACTCATGGAGAGCAAGAGAGTGAATGGGGAAATATTAAGGAGATAAAGCAGATGTGCGATAACACGATTCTCGTTGCTGTGGCGGGCGGGATACGGGTGGACAAGGTAGAAAAAGCGCTGAATGCGGGGGCTGATATTCTCGTGGTTGGTCGGGCGATTACCGTTGCGAAGGATGTGAATGGCGCGGCACGGGCGTTCCTTCAGAAGATGGGTGTGGAAGAGGTGGATCAGTTCCGCATTATGACGGATTTTTAAGTTCTGTGGATAATTGAAATACAATGAAAAAGAAACTGCTAATTATCCCTGTTGCACACAGCGAAGCTGAGATGGGCTCGTTAAGAAATGATATATCCCGGATAATAGAAGAAGCAATGGGCAGAGAGAGGAGGGAGAGGCACAGAAAGGAAGTATATATATTCTGGAAGAGATTAAACGAGCTCTTGGAGCGGATCCTAAAGGATGTTGATATGGAAAAGGTGAAGATTTATCAAGATGGTATCCCGATAGGGGGAGAACTCGGGGTTAAACTCGTGGAAGAATGTGCAAAAAAGGGGAGCCAAAATTTCCAGATCGTCTCCTCTTTGATTAGAAACGGTGCCACATTGGAGAAGACAGAAGACGCTCAGTTGCTTAAAGAGGAATACGAGATTTTAAAGGATATCGTCAGTGCAAAGACAGCTAATGAAAGGGAAACGCTTGCGGAGAAACATAAAAAGCGATTATATGAAGTGACGGAGGAGAGGGACAGATACATAGCAGGCAGGATAGAAGAGACTTTGGGAGAAGGAATGCTCGGCATCCTCTTCATAGGTGCGACACATACTATCTCGCCTTATGTATCATCAGAAATAGATGTGTTTATATATAATTATGTGGAAAGGGATATTGTGGAATGGATGTGGAGAAAGCAAGACTCCTCCGCCCCGATTTAATCCTGATGGATATTGCTATGCCGGGAACGGTGGACGGTATTAATGCTGCGGAAACGAGATTGCGTGAATTTATTGAGGACTCTTGCTCTCTATTAGAGACTTCTGATAAATACATTGCATTACGATTCTTATTTGATTTCTCATATTCGCATATCCTGGGGTTTGAGAGATGAAACTCCGTGTATCAGAAGGAAAGACTAGGGATGTTGGACGGGGAATCGCACGGATTGACCCTGATTACATGGAGAAATTGACTGTAACCGTTGGCGACATCGTTGAGATAGTAGGGGGTAGAAGGACATATGCAAAGGTGATGCCTTCTTTCCCTGAGGATAGAGGTAAAGGAACCATACAGATAGATGGAATCATCAGGAACAATACATCAATAGGACTAAAAGAAGAAGTAGAAGTCAAAAGAGCGGATATAGGGGGTGCTAATATGGTCGTCCTGCAGCCACTCGAGCAATTTATCCAGCGCGAGATAGATGCTCGATTGCTTGAGGGACTGCCAGTATGTAAGGATGATAGGATAAGACTGAACATCTTTGGAGGTCGTTTCGACTTCATCGTCATAGATGTCAATCCAGAGGTGGGACTAATCACGAGAAAGACGATAATAAAGATACAGGGGAAGGGGATAAAGGATAAGGAAGGAAAACGAGGCTTTGTATCGTATGAAGATGTTGGCGGGCTCAGGAATCAGGTGCAGAAGATACGGGAGATGATTGAACTTCCATTGAAGTACCCTGAATTATTTGAGCGTGTTGGGATTGACCCGCCGAAGGGTGTCCTCCTATATGGTCCGCCGGGAACGGGAAAGACACTGATTGCAAAGGCGGTAGCAAACGAAACCGATGCCCATTTCACCTTCGTCACCGGTCCTGAGATAGTGGGTAAGTTTTACGGTGAATCAGAAGCACGGCTTCGAGAGATATTTGCGGATGCAGAGAGGAATGCACCCTCAATCATATTTTTAGATGAGATAGATGCTATTGCGCCGAGGAGAGAGGAGATGGGCGGAGAGAAGCAGGTAGAGCGACGAATAGTTGCGCAGCTCTTATCCTTGATGGACGGGCTCAAGCAGAGAGGACAGGTCATTGTGATTGCCGCAACGAACATGCCAAACTTACTGGATCCGGCGTTAAGAAGACCTGGAAGGTTTGACCGGGAGATAGAGATCCCCATTCCGGACAGAGATGGTAGAAAAGAAATACTCGAGATACATATGAGAGGGATGCCTTTAACCGAGAATGTTAACCTGGGTGAGATTGCAAATATTACGCATGGTTACGTCGGTGCAGACCTTGCAGCACTATGTAGAGAGGCGGCAATGCATGCGTTGCGGAAAGTTCTTCCACATATAGACTTCAGCAAAGATTACATACCTTATGAGGTACTTTCGGGGCTAAGGGTGGAAAGAGAAGATTTTACGAAGGCTTTTATGGAGATAGAACCATCAGCATTGAGAGAAGTTTTTGTGGAGGTACCCGATGTGAGATGGGAAGATGTGGGCGGTTTAGAGGATGTGAAGCAAGCGATAATAGAAGCAGTTGAGCTTCCGTTGAGCCGTCCGGAAATCTTCAAGTATGCAGATATGAAGCCACCGAAGGGTATATTGTTACACGGCGCTCCGGGCACGGGAAAGACGCTCATTGCGAAGGCGGTTGCGAATGAGACACAATCAAATTTCATCTCGGTTAAAGGTCCGCAACTGATATCAAAATACGTGGGTGAGTCGGAAAGGGGTGTAAGAGAGATATTCAGGAAGGCGAGAGCGGCGACTCCGTGCATTTTATTCTTCGATGAGATTGATTCGATCGCACCGATAAGGGGGCATGGAGGTGATTCAGGCGTGACTGAGCGGGTGATATCACAGATGCTGACCGAGATGGACGGCTTAGAAGAGTTAAAGGGTGTTGTTGTGCTTGCAGCAACGAACCGCATCGACATCGTTGACCCCGCACTGCTCCGCCCCGGAAGATTTGACATTCTCATTGAGTTGCCAGTACCTGATGAGCGAGCGAGACGCGAGATATTCACGGTTCATACGAAGAAGAAGCCGATTTCGAAGGATATACGCTTAGAGGAGCTGGCGAAGATGACAGAAGGATTTACCGGCGCGGATATAAAAGCGGTTTGCAATAGGGCAGCAATGCTTGCGATAAGGGAGTTTGACGAAAAGAATAACGATCTTTTCTCATTTGAGATACGTGATGAACATTTCAAGCGAGCGATAGAGGAGGGCAGGAAATAGGAGCTTAATCATACAAAATGGAAGCCGATAAAGAGCTAAATCAAAGGAAGAGCATATAAGTTTTTAAATAAATAAGGCATTGAAGGGGATGGAGGTGTGATATTAATTATATGGAAAAGAAGAAGAGGAAGGAAAAAGAGGAGGAGCCGACTGTAGATTTCGGCTTGGGTTTTGGTGGATTGCTGAAAGGGCTTGGCGATTTCATGGACACTGTAGCAAAGATGAGAGAGGAAGGGAAGAGTGAATTTGAGAAGGTGGGCGAGATCTCATTTGATAAAGCGAAGAAGTTGAAGGGGATGTACGGCATATCAGTACGAATAGGTGGAGCGGGGGTACCGATAGTGGAGAAATTCGGAACGGTGCCGGAGACAGATGTTCGGGAGCCACTGGTGGATGTCTTTGATGAAAAGGATATGGTGCGCGTGATAGCGGAACTGCCGGGGGTGGAGGAAGAGGATATAAAAACTGAGTTAGAGGGGAATATCCTGAAGATCAGAGCAGAGAGAGGGGATAGGAAGTATGAGAAGGATATAGAGCTTCCGGCAGCAGTGAAAGGCGAGCTAAAATCGAGATATAAGAACGGTATCTTGGAGATCGAGCTGGAGAAATCGTAAAACTAGGAGAAAGGGAAGAATGATGATAAGAGATAACTTAAGATTTATAAAGGGTGAGGTAGAAGTTATATCTGCTGGAGGTGAATTTTAGCTGATGATGAAACACCACCAAAATTTTATATACTTCAAGAATAGTACTAAGGAAGAGGGAATATGACACTTATTAACAAAGGATCCGTGAAAGATATTTATGGCACAGAAAGGATTGACGAAGTAGAGTTTGAATTTACAGATAGGATATCTGTTTTTGACAAACCCATTCCTAATCTAATCCCTAAAAAAGGTGAATCAATATGCAGAACGGCAACTTTTTGGCTAAAAAAAGCAGAGGAAATGGATATTTATACTCATTTCATTAAACAGGTCAGTGATGTTAGAATAAGGATCAAAAGAGTGAATGTTATCAAAGACTATGATAAGATAAATAAAGACGCAAAAAATTATCTTATCCCTATAGAGTTTATTTGTCGTCATTATATAGCAGGATCACTTTATGATAGAATTAAAGAGGAAAAAATAGACTATAAAAAGCTTGGGTTTAAGTCCATGCCCAAATATGGCGAAAAATTACATGAGCCCTTTTTTGATTTATCTACGAAGGTAGAAAAGTTTGATAGGCTTATCTCTGAGAAGGAAGCGCTTTCTATTTCAAGTTTAGATAAAAATCAACTCGAAGAGGTATTTGAATGTATACTCAGACTTGACAAAGAGATAGAGAAAAGAGTTGAAAGAGGGGATTTAATACACGTGGACGGGAAAAAAGAGTTTGCATTTGATAGTGATAGAAATCTAATGTTGGTGGATGTATTTGGAACAGCCGATGAAGATAGGTTTTGGGACATGGAAAAATATGAAGAAGGAGAATGTATAGAATTATCAAAGGAATTTGTAAGGCAAATATATAGACGGAATGGATATAAAGACTCTCTTTATCGAGCTCGGGAAAAAGGCTATCCGGAGCCCGAAATACCACCTCTTTCCAATGAGGAGATTAAAAAAATATCAAATATTTACATAAACTTAGCTCAAAGAATAATGGGGGCAAGAGATTAAACCTTTAACATCTCAAGTATGCTCCTTTGCCCTCCTGTGTAGAATACAATATCCTTTACATCTAAGGAATTAGCTAAATCGATGGCTTTATCTAAATTTGAGCGAGAGTTTAACTCCCAAAACGTATAACCATCATCCAATCCACTGGATCTCATCTTACCAATCACATATTTCAATATTTTTAATTCATCAGAATAAATTTTTTGACTTTCAGATGATTTATCAAAAAATATTTGGAGTGGTTCTATATGATGATATACTTTATCAAATGCTTTTATAAAATTACTTAATCGATGCCCCTCTTCAATTAGGGTTCCCAAGTGATAATTCTTTAGAGGATTTAAATCTGTTTCTATAGATATCGCTGCCTTCGGTATCGATTTCATGATTTTTCTCTTAAACTGAGCAGCAAAATTTATGAGCTGAGCCGCTCCCCATAAGATCCAGTCAGCAAATAATTCTGGTTCCTTAAAAATTTCGCGTTTATGTTCCCAACTTAATTTAGATGAAAGTGTTCACTCCCAAAATCTTCGTTAGCACGCTTCGCTACCTTAATTAAATAATCCATATTCTCATGGCTAATTGGGCAAACTCTATCATGGAGTACTACTCCATCAAAGGATACAGATCTCCTTCCAGATGCTCTTTCGTCGAGGCAATCATGCACTCTCATACCCGCGATAATCTCTACATTGTTATCTTTTAAACGTTTAATGATCCCCTTTTTATGGATCTTTTTTATTTCCTCTTCGTTAAACAACATCCTTCCCTCGTTATTTTTTACATCCAAAATTATGGAATGGACATTATCAATTACAAACCAATCAGTTACCTGATTAAGAATATCACATGCGCTTTGAAAATTCTTTCTTAATGCACTTCCTTGAAGTGCAAGACTAATCGTGGTATCCCTTCCAATCTTTTTCATCACTATCCTCCAAAAATACCTTTCTTTTATCTACTGGTAAAAATTCGTATATTTTTTCTTTATTATCCTCTTTAATATATACCATACCTTTTTTAATGAGAGGGGATATTCGATTTCTTAGAGCCATAGTAGAAATTCCAATTTTTTCTGCAAGTTCTGCCTCCCTCATTGGTGTTTCAGAGAGGGAGGAAAGGATTTTCAATTCTAGAGATACTCCTTTATTTAATAAATCGGCCTTTTCTCTTTTAGAAATTAAATCTACTATCTTTTCATCAGCAGGAAGATATTCATCAGAAGACACTTTTCCTTATAAGTTGATTCCAGCAGTAAAAAGAGAGATTATCAATGATATTTTGATTAGAGTAATAATTTAAATACCGATCTGCCTATATTTTATTATGCCAGATATAACACTTTCGATACCGGAAGAGGTATATAAAAAGATGAAAGAGCATAAGGGAATCAGATGGACCGAAGTAGTGAAGAAGGCTATTATGGATTACGTTTATCGTTTAGAGGAGGGTAAGCTTGAAGTAACAACTGAGGAATTACTTGAAGAGCTTGGAAGTGAATTTGAGAAGGAATTGCCGGAAATAAGCTTTGAACAAGCGGTGGGATTATATGAAAATTGGAAAACCAATACCTGCAATTGATATAATAATAGCGGCGGTAGCGTTGAACAGAAATATGAAGCTTGTAACTACTGACAATCATTTCGCGGTAATACAAGAGATCAGGTCAGATTTCGAATTCGTAATAGAAAACTCATAACTTCATGTATTTTAAATTAAAGAAAAAGGAAGAATATACCTATGAAAACCTTTGCATCATCCCTACTACGTTGGTTTACCCTTAACAAAAGCTTTTGTGATAGAAAAGAAATAAATCAGTAGAATCTGTGTTAATCCGTGGTTTAAAAAAGGAATGATACATGACCCTCTGGATACCAAAAAATCGGAAAGAACTGAAACAGCACCTGAACGACCCTCTTTTCAAGAATGCCTACTTTTTAATACTCTCCTCCACAACATCCGCCGGCTCCTGCTGCTTCTTCTGGCTTATCGCCGCAAGGTTTTACTCCACTGCCGGCGTAGGTCTCGCATCTGCGATTATCGCTGCTATGGGCCTGATCTCAATGCTTTCGCTTTTAGGTTTCGACATCTCTTTAGTGAGATTCCTGCCGGAACAAGAAGACAAAGAAGAACTGATAAATTCATGCCTTACAATCTCTTTTATTTTTCCCTTTTACTCGAATTGGGATTTAAAAAAAATTGTGACTACTCAGCCTGCTAACGCAGGTTGCACACAAAGGCTAGGAGGAAGATAAGGTGTCCCGCTCAGTGCCAGTCTCAGTGCCTCAATGACGCGCTGACCATTC
>DYFG01000213.1 GCA_020725315.1 Nitrosotalea sp. | reverse complement strand
CTATGGCTACATAATCAAGCTCGCTCCAGGAGTGGAGGGAAAGATGCGATTCCTTTAACGGAACGACCACGATAACAACCGTTGCTCCTGAGTCAATACCGTTAGTAACCGTCACAGCGACTTCGCCGATTGGCGTCATCCCTGCTTCAGCAACAACAGAAAGAGCCAGCTCTTTCGCTGGCTCCGCCTCAAGGAGATTCCGCTGGCACTTGCTCAAATCGGCAATGAAATGGATGCCTACGGTCCTCGCCCCAACCCCATCATCTCCTTCTCCCGAAATACCGGAGCCGCCCTTTTGGACAGCCCCGTTATACCTTGCCCTAACCTCCCCCCTCGTGGTAAACTATCCCAAAAGGAGGCGATTGCCATGAAGAAGTATATCATTGGCCTTGTTACCGGCTTGCTTCTTGGTTTCCTGCTTGCCACCACATCCCTAGCGGCCGACAATCCCATTAAGCTCATCGTCAACGGCAAAGAAATCCAGTGCGACGTACCACCCCAAGTTATTAATGGCCGCACCATGGTCCCCGCTCGGTTTGTAGCGGAGCCCCTGGGAGCGAAGGTGGAGTGGGATGCAATTGGCAATGCCGTTATCATTACAAGCTCCAGTAAATATGATATAATACAAAAAAACCAAACAGAGAGGATGAATAATATGACTTTAAAAATTAATGGTGTTGATACTGGTATAGATTGGTGGATAGAAAAAGATAATGATCTATATGTTCCATTTAGAGAAATATTTGAATTTATTGCAAGTAAGTTTAATGACAACAAAAGTTCCTTTTCTGCAGAAGGAATTTTAATGGTAAACAACAAATCCTACAGAATAGAAAAAATAGTTTATAACAGCAAGCCTCTTTATTCTCTTAATTCGTTGTCAAGCTATAATCTTTTAAGTTATTCATGGGACCCGACTACAGCAAACTTAATCTTGCAATAATCAAAATATCACACCCCCATCAATGTCTGTATAAATACGGTAGCATCTATTCTCCCTAGCTGACTACTGCCAAGCTCAATAGTATTAAACTGCCCTATTGTTAAATATGATGCAATGTTTAGACTAGCTTGATCTGTGTTAAACGGCCCCCCTAGTGCCGCTGTCCTGTCTACACCATTGATTCTTACAGTAACATCAATTGGTAATGTGCCTGTAAAAATACCATAGACTATTCCATGCGTATGGCTTGGAAAGGTAACATCGTGACGATGATTAGGAATACTAATATCATGTGTATGGCTAGGTATTTCTGTTTCATGTTTGTGATTGTATAGCACATGTGCATGATTATCTACTGAAGAAATCGAATGGCTGTGAGCATTAGATGCTCTAAAGGTAACACTGCCTCCACCTGCTAACGCCAATGATGTCCCGTCAGGAATTCCATGATTGTGATCACTTACTGAACCAGTAGATCCGCCATGACTATGGCTGCCAGCACCCACGGTAATGTCTTGAGACTGACCAGGAGCAAGTATTTGAACGTCAGATGTCCTATATGCCCCGCCTCCACTAAGTGTAGATGTAGCAACCGCACCGCCATCAGTGCTTGTTTGTGTACCGCCTCCTCCGCTTGCCGCCCCCGTGCTGTACGCCCTGAAAGCCTGCCGACTAAACCGTAGCAAGGCCCTTCTTATACTTCTCGTTTCCGGCGGTAGGTAAACATTTAATGTCAATGGAGAAGCACTATCCACGTTGCCCGCCCGACCCTCCTGCCAGGTTTGAAGTATACCCCTGTCGTCAAGTAGCGTAGTCGCCCCGTCTTGCGCCTTCACATTTAATCCGAACCGCTTTGTTGTCCCGTCCATCCACCAGCCAGCGACAACCCTTTCCGCCCAGTTTTCATCAAAGACACGCAACCCACTTGCTGTTAACTTCGTATATCCATCATCCGTAGCCAGGGCATAAAGCTCGTTTACAATGATGGTATTCGCCAGTACCCCGGCCCCGGTCATGG
>DYFG01000012.1:9213-21851 GCA_020725315.1 Nitrosotalea sp. | reverse complement strand
AAATAAATCGATAGAATTATTAAGAGCTGTGATAGTATGAGACTACACAATGTGGAATTTTATTCCCAAAAGCGGTTGTTCGGGACTTCTGATAATACAGCATATACGCTACGGGCTTACGCCCTTGCCATTCTGGACATTGCTCACTTCGGTCGCAACGTCGTATATGCTGAAAATGTTAGGCTAAGTGCAAGCTCGCTTTTCATTCAAATAACTGTAAAAATGAACTCTCAATCCATCTTCTCTTCATAATCCTATAAAGGAAAAACTAATCTAACTCAATAGTGCAATATCTTTAACCTGTCAGAATCATAGTGGTGTAAAATAGGGAGGGGGATATATTATTGCATTTTCTTTTAGCTTGAACCGTTTTATTGCTTCCTCTGTCATCCTACGTAAATCCCCAGGTACCACAACCAAGCATACCTTCTTCTCTTTTGCGATGCTAACGAAGAGTTTTAAAAACTTCTCGGCCTCTTCGTCCCATCCCTGGTTGTATTTCCTGTTGAAATCGTCTCTAAGCTTGGATAAATTCTTTACTTCTATCAGATATGGCTTCCGCCTCTTCTTCATTTTTACCTCTTGGAATAAGTGCAGAAGTATCTATAATAACACTGACATTCATTTTTAAAACATCACTACAGATGTGGCTTCCATAAAGTCCTCAAGTGGTTCCTCGATGCTCCCATCTTCGTAAACTTTTATTTTCTGCACTCCGGTCCAAGGATCTTCCTTGTCCCTCTTGAAGTAATAAAGCTTCAATTCTTCAGGCGTTAACCTTTTCTTTTCCACATAAAAACATTTAAGGTAATCATCAAATCTTAAAAATGAACTCCTGATCTATTTGCTCTTCCCCACCCTATAAAAAACTACCGCTGCGCAATGGTTGCCGCACTTGGATCCAACCCTTTCCACTGTACCGTAAACCCAAGCTGTGCTAACACTTCATCAGGATTTGACAACCCTGTATCTTCAATAACTCTCCGTGCCTCTACATACAACTTTATGGAGACCAGTTTATCCTTCACCTCTTGTAACAACTCCTTGTTCACCACGAGCCCTTTAAACACCACATAGTCCGGATGCTTCAAACATGTCCTTACCGCTTCTTGACTGATCGAATATCTCCTGGCAATGTCCTTAATGGGAATGATATCCCCTTCAAGCTCTATCTGCGTTTCCTTTAACCGTTCGACCTGCTTTGTTATCGCTGCTCGCTCAATCTCCGCTAAATACCTGACGACCGCACCAATCGGAACCTTCTTCGTGTACAGAATTATGGGTTGATCGAGACCTAAATCGAACTGTGCAGCATTAAAGCACGCGAGATTCTTATCTATTGCCACTAACACGGTAATCGGTAAAGCTCGGAGTTTTGCTAATTTTCGATTGATGTAATCCTCAGTCCAGAACCCAACGATCTCGAAATAGGTTTCTATATCAAGCTCTTTATGCCTGAACTTAAAATCAGGGATGACTACGCCTTTGCTCGTAAAGATTACATCCGGCTCCCGTATCACTTCCCAATGCTTCGCTGCGGGCAATGCGACAAACTCATGATAAAACCGCTCTTCAATACCGCTGTCAAAGGTCGGTGGTACCGCCTCGCTCAAACGATCTTCACGTACTAATAAATCCCTCTCTCGGCTGTCCATGATAAAATGGTAAATCCGTGGTGTCTCTCGCCTGATAACAATCTCTGCATCGAGCACCCATGCATCGCTTTTAACGATCACCGGTAGCAGTTTCGCCAGCGAGGTACCATACTTCTCACTCAATTTCAGCAATGACGATGCACCTTCAATCCGTATTTTATCTCCCTCCTCCTGAAGATACATCAAGCCGAAATATTTTATCGCCCTGAAAATCGCTGGCTCATTGCCTTTAACCGCGATGGTCATACCGGTGGATTTAAACAACAGCGTTTGCGCAAGTGAGAGGTTATACCACTTTAACAGTTCTTCAGGATTCAACGGCTTAAATTCCTCTAATATCACCTCAGACTCCTGGTCTGCCCATAATGACTGCTCTAAATCTACAACCGAAATGTTCAGCGTATCAGCAACCGTTGCAATAACCGCCGCTCGTTCGTTTATATTCGTGATTCTTCGGTCGCTTGCAGCCTCGAAAACTGCTCTCCGTGCCAGGACTGGTTCAATGAGATACTTCGAGATGAACGTGCATCGCCGCTCTAAGAGCGTTCTCAAACCCCTTACACGTTTGAAGTTCAAGCCCGGTTCAAGCTCCTCCAGGAGTTCATCGATTTCGCTCTTCTTTTTACCGATAAAATTCTGATAAACATCTATAAGCTCCTCAGCCAATCCGAGACGCTCCTCATCAAGCGGTACAAAATCAGGATAAATCCTGTCCTTTTTCGTCCGTGTAATGAGCAGTTCACTCGGGAGCATATTTTCTCCTCCGTGCGATCCCGATCTCAGTTGTCCCTTTTGATACAAGTTCGTAGAGAATTGCCAGCTTTCCTTCCTTTTTTCTCAATATCCGCCCTAATCGCTGCTTATACTCCCGTTTGCTCCCGCTTCCACTTAAAATAACACCAACCGATGCTTCTGGCACGTCAATGCCCTCTTCCAGGACCTTAGATGTCACTATACACGTATATCGTCCCGTTCGGAAGTTATCTAAGATCTCCGCCCGCTCCTCTTTCGGTGTGGTATGCGTAATCGCCGGTATGAGGAACTCCCTGGAGATTGCGTAGACTAACGAATTATGCTCGGTAAATATAATCATTCGTTCGCCCAAGTGGTTCTCCACTATTCCAGAAAGGGCTTGTAACTTCGATTGCGAGTTTAACGCGATATGTCGCGCTCTGTTTCTCGTACTCCTGCCGTTCATCCTCTGTTAAATCAGTAACGATTTTCCTCGTGGTATATTCGGCTAAATGCGTTCCTCTTAGTTTATCTATGCCGATTTCATAAGCTTTCCCTCCAACCAGTCGTTCGAGCTCTTTGTGGCGCCCATCCTCTCGTTCGTACGTCGCGGTTAATCCCAGCCGGTAGGGCGCAACAAACATCTCCGCTATGTTCGCATAGCCTGGTGATGGCAGGTGGTGCACCTCATCGAAGAGTAAGAAAAGGAATCGATTCCCAAGCTCTTCCGCTCTCAGATATGCGGTATCATAGGTTGCTATGGTTATCGGTTTTAATATGTGCGCTTCGCCACTATAAGTGCCAATTTCAATTCCAAATTTATCCTCGAGTTCATGTTTCCACTGCTTGACCAGTTCAAGCGTTGGCACGACAACCAAGGTGGGAACATTCAGCGCTGAAATTGCTTTTATTCCTATCACTGTCTTGCCCGCACCGGTAGGTAAGACCAAAACGCCGTTCCTTGTTTGGAGCCATATATGTAAAGCATCTTTTTGATAATCGCGCAAGGTTACGGAGCAGGTTAACTTGGGCATGGGCAGAAGATCCAGAGCAGTATCTTCGTACGCGAGCCCGGAAAGCTTGAGGTACTCTATTAAATCCATGTAGAACATCGGCACGCATCGATAACAGCCCGATCTCATATCCCAGACGGTATGTGGCAGTTTGAAAGTGCTCTTCACAACGAGTGTGCCTTTTTCAAAGCTTAACGCTATCACTTTTACTTGTTGTTACGTAGGGTTCAAAAGATAAAATGCTACACCATTGACTGGAACGATGTCTTTACACTCCACGAGACGAGCGGGACAAGTGGGACCCCTAAAGCTTTCTTTCTCACCTGGGAGGACTGGCAGCGATACGCTGAGAAATACGCGCGGATACTCACGTCACAGGGCTTTGGACTCGGTGACCGTGTGGTGGTTTGCGCCTCCTACGGGATGAATGTAGGTGCGAACACGATGACGCTCGCTGCGGAAAAGATGGGTATAACGATTATCCCTGAAGGCAAGTGTACGTTCCCTATTCGCATTATAAAGATTGTATTGTATATGAGGCTTACTCCCTACAATCGTGTACTATCTCTGCTGCGTTTTCTGTTACAAATTGTTTTACGAGTTCTAACTCTTGACATGGCTCAAATCGGTCTTCCGTTCTTTTGAGTATCTCCTCAGCGGTAAGTGCCGGTGCCATTCGTATATAATCCAGCACATAATGCAGATACCACGCCGTTACATATTCACTTCCCTTTTGTCGCATAAACACTAACTGCAGATACTTAGGAATCTTCATTATCATGCTAAAATCGCGAGTACTTACCAATTGTGAAATTATATCTGCTCCCTCGTGCTCGCAGAAATCCCGGAACTCCTGACTCTGATCCGGGAAGTCACTTAAATGGTTGACAAAAGTCGCAACTTCTTTTGATAACCCCATCCTCTCTGCCCATTTATCATGAACGTCCCACTTTGGCATGATCCCTGAGTACCCTCCACTTTTATTGCTCGTATCTATTTATCACCGATAAATTTTTCCATTCTGAGAGCGTTCAGTTTTTTCAGCTCGGGCTTTGAGTGGCGGGTTATTCCATAAGTCCAATATGAACTCGCTGGGTATCTGTCTGGCAGGTATCTCTTTTTGATTTTCAGGATTGGCAATGAATCCACTGACCTCTTCAGTCCATTCCCCTTCTCGGGCAAGTGTAGAGAAGACCTCATTCTTTATCACGCCTCTTTTATCCATAGGACAATACGTATCAATGAATGCTTCGATTATCCTCTCCTGGTCTTTGCTATAAAGCTTCTTTACCGTATCTTCGTAAAATCCGATGTTCAAATGAGCCAGGAGCTCAAAAACGGGAATCCCAACCGACAATTCGATATTCTCCCTCAAGAACCTTATCTTCAGCATCAAATCCTCACGAGTGAGTTTAAAGCGTTCCTGGCATCTCCTCAGGACCTCGCGCGTGCCCCCAAAGAAGAGGTCTATATCCCGGGATCGCAGGCACTCTTCACTCAATAGCTTTACATCCTCTGACTTCGTTTTTATCTTCTCTTTTATCGCCGCGATCTCGTCTCGGTATATCGCATGTTCATAGTCTATCAGGTTACCATGAGCGTCTACATTTCCGGGATGAGTAAAGCAGTGGTAAATTCCAAGCTCATGAGCTGTTCTCAATACCCTACCCAATCTCTCCAGAGCGTTAGACAGTAGCTTTATATAGTCGATCCCCTCCATTCTGGCAAGCTGGTGGACTATTTTGAAGAGATCGAGCCTGATAAATGGGATATAATCTTCACCCCATCTTTTGAGAACACCATAATGGATAATTTCACCATCCGAACCTTTTTCATGCTTCTCCTCTTCAGCAATCAGAGGTTTCACCTCTATCTTTGACGGGCTTTCCCTCTTTAGTAACGCGACCCCGGCATTGTGATATTCAGCCTTGACATTGCCTCCTCTTTTGGCAATATCGTTCAACGCTCGTGCCTCTCGCTCGCCATGCTCCTTTACCAGCAAACCTCGAGGTTGACCACTTGCAGGCACTATCTCATCGCTGTATGGCCAGGTAAGACCCTTGTATTCAGTGAGCTTGTTGTTTTCGATAATGAAGTATGCTCGTTGGCTGTGAGATTCAAAAGCCTGTTTTTGTCGCAGTCTTCCACGGACGCTTTCCGGGAGATAATCCGTATGCGAGTATGCTATTTTTGTCATTGGGTCATAATAGACTACCCCGTGCGCTAAAGGCCTTACGTGCTGCCACTCTGCCATTCGATGCCCATACAAGATATCCTCAAGCTCCTCTCTCCCCAGCGGATGTCCCCGATCCATTTTTAATCTGTGGATCCTGCTGCCTGCGGGCACTTCTTTATCCGGATGCGGTAAGATCGGCTTTCCGCATTTACTATCCTTCCAATCCGCAGGTCGAGTTTTGCAAACTCGCTTATCTCAATTATCTCGTGACTTTCCATTTTATCACTCCAGATTGTGAGAATGCACTGACGCCAATAAAGCGCAGATTCATATTATAAAATATATATTCATATCTTCTCTGGTACAAAGAAACCTATATTTTTTATTGCCAGACCTTTGAATCCCTTATAAAAGGCTGGCATGAATGATGAACGTGTGAATGAGATAAGAGATACGTTGAAGGAATATGTGCTAAGTGTTGATGGAACATATTCCTACAAAGACAAGACCCTGTATGTCTTCAGGGACTACACAACAGGACTTATATTATACGCATCTCTATCGAGAGACGATAAACATCAATTGTTTCAACCGTGAAAACCCGGGACAAAATTCAGTTCTGGTCTTAACCTCAAAAATTCCAAATCCTAATCAAAAGCATAAAACTAATTACCCTTGGAGGTTTAGGCGATGAAAAAGGAGATGAAAGTTGGTACTCTGTGTGTTCATGCGGGAGAAGCACCAGATCCTCTGTACGGAGCGCATACAACGCCGATATATCAAACATCGACCTTCATATTTGAGAGTGCTGAGCAGGCAGCAGCACGGTTTGGTGGTAAAGAGAGAGGATATACGTACATCCGCGCAGCGCCAAACACGCCCACGCACGCCGTTTTTGTGCAGAAGATGGCTGCTCTTGAAGGGGGCGAGACAGGTCAAACCTTCGCTTCTGGCATGGCTGCAATAGCCGCGGTTGCTCTTTCTCAGTTAGAAAAGGGGGATCACCTCATATCGAACGATGTAGTCTACAGCTCCACATATAGCTTGTTCTCCTCAATTCTAACCAAATTCGGCATAGAGGTCAGTTTCGTCGATACGTCTGATCTTGAAGAGGTGAAGCAGCACGTAAAGAGAAATACGAAGATGGTCTTCTTAGAGACGCCCGCAAACCCTACCATGACCATCTGTGATATTGCGGAGATATCGAAAATGGCCAGGGAGATCGGTGCTCTTTCCGTTGTCGACAACACCTTTGCAACACCTTACTTTCAGAGACCGTTAACCTTCGGTGCGGACGTCGTTCTTCATAGTGGTACAAAATACATTGGCGGCCATGCTGATCTTTTAGGAGGCGTTGTTATCGGACGAAGAGAATTTGTGAGGAGTATGAGGTCTATTGTCCATACTATGGGAGCGACATTAGGGCCACTCGAAGCGTGGTTGTGTATCCGGGGTTTGAAGACACTGCATCTCAGAATGGAACAGCACGCTCGCAATGCGATGGAGGTTGCTCAGTTCCTGGAGGCACATCCGAAAATCGAGTGGGTCAGATATCCTGGATTGCCAAGTCATCCGCAACATGATATCGCAAAGAAGCAGATGAGCGGTTTTAGTGGTATGATCTCGTTTGGAATTAAAGGGAGCTTAGAAGCTGGATGCAAACTCATGAACCGCGTTGAGCTCTGTTCTCTTGCGGTGAGCCTCGGTTCTGTTGATACCTTAATCGAACATCCCGCATCGATGACCCATGCGAGTATATCCAGAGAGGTGAGGATGAAGATAGGGATAACCGATGATATGGTGCGGCTATCGGTAGGCGTAGAAGATTCAGAAGACATTATAGCAGATCTAGATCAGGCCTTAAACTGGTAAAGCGATTTACTGATAGGTACGGGCTAGGCTAGCAGATCAGCTTCATTTTTAGCTTGAAGAAATTGCAGTATTGGTTGAAGATTTAATGGGTATTGAATCACCAAGAGATGAAAATGGTCGAATATTAGATATTCGCCCCAAAGGGCATTGGTTTGAATTTGAAGTAGCTAAACGCCTTGGTTATAACTATCCACCTGGTTGTGGGTTATTCCCTGATATTCGCCATCAAGCGTTGGAAATTAAGCATCACACTGGTAAAAGCGTAACAGTTGACTTTGGTCGGTATCATCCCGGATCAGATGATAGTATAGACGAAATATGGAATCGGAGAATTCAATTGCGCATAAATCAACTTCGCTATTTAATTGCCTTAGCTCCACCCCCAGAGTGTAAGGTTACAACAATAATTATCTTGACAGGTGCTCAGATTATGAGTGTTTTTGGTGTTTCGCCTAAAGCAACAATCAAATATCAGATGGGAATTTCTAAATGGCGTGAATAAAAAATGAGAAAACGCACTTCAGATAACAGAACGTATCTGGCTACGGTGCCCTCGGTACTCTGCCCAAATTCCCCTTCGGGAAACCTCAGATATGCCCGGAACGTTATGAAATTCCCAACCTATCCTGTCACGATCACACAATCTCATAAGCCGTATTTCTCTGTGCTACAGGTCTGCCAACCGATTCCACTGCTTTGATGATCTCTTCCACGTTCGCCGGCTTATGCTCCTTCCCCGCCGCGGTCACCACGTTCTCCTCAAGGATCGTGCCGCCAAAGTCGTTCGCGCCAAAGAACAACGCTAATTTGTCCACTTCAAAGTCCTGCGTGAGCCATGAAGCCTGTATATTCTTTATGGGGTGTAAAACAACCCGAGAAATCGCTACCACCTGTAAATATCTCGTTACCGATACTGGCTCGTTTATACGCTCGTGAAGTTCTGTGTTCTTCGGCTGAAAAGTCCAGGGGATAAAGGCAGTGAAGCCTTTTGTTCTGGTCTGTAAATCCCGTATCTTGAAGAGATGTTCGATGATATCCTCATCGTGTTCAATATGCCCGAACATCATTGTTGCCGTGGTCTTCATTCCCATGCGGTGTGCGGTCTCCATAACGTCAAGCCAGCCATCTGCACTGATCTTATCCGGGCTAATAACCTGTCGAACGCTATCGCTGAGGATCTCGGCACCCCCACCCGGCAGAGAATCGAGCCCCGCTGCTCTCAACCTCTCAAGCGTCTCTTTTATGCTCAGCCGCTCCTTCCTTGCGATGAAATAGATCTCCGGGGGGGACAAGCTGTGAAGCTGTACACCTGGATATGCACGTTTTATCGCCGAAAATAAATCTTCAAACCATTCAATACCCAGTTCAGGATTGAGTCCACCTTGAATGAGGATTTGTGTTCCACCAACAGCAACCGTTTCTTCAACCTTCCTCAGTATCTCATCCTTTTTCAAAACATAACTTTCTTCTTCACGTTTCGCATAGAAGGCGCAGAATTTGCAGCGAGACACGCACCGGTTTGTGTAGCTTATATTCCGATCAATAACAAATGTCACGAGCTCGCCACACCGCTTTTTCCGTATCTCATCTGCAACTCCGCCAATAACGGGCAAAGGCAGGTCAAACAGATGCAGTGCCTCTTCAAAACTTAAATCCACGCCTTCGAGATTCTTATCAATGTATTCCTTGCACTCAGAGTAATCCGTATTCATGACATTTCTCCTCAAAGAGTTCGAGCCCTTTCCTCTCTTCCACTCCCAATCGGTAGGTGAGTGTTTTGAAATAGTCCTTAAGAAATTCCTCTGGTAGTTCATACTTACTCGCGGCTTCCTTCGCAATCGTATCAATGTTCTCCTCGCCCCACCTGATAGATTCCAAAATCCTTCTATTTACGTTGCTCATATCTCGCCCTTTTAACGAGGTTGAGATGCCGAAGACCATTGGATAACCCGTCAATTCACGCCATTCCGCTCCTAAGTCCATAACCACGTTGTATTTCATCCGTGCTTTGAGCGCTTCATCACCTATAACGAGTGCATGCGGGCAGTGCTTAAGTAACTCGCGTGCTCTACTTTCATTCACGGATAGAACCTCATTTTTCAGTCCCCGTTCCCACAAAAGGATTTTAAGTAGATTAATCGCGGTACTTGTTTGATTGGTTACCGCAATACACCCTTCATCAAGCATTTTTCTCTTCGAAACGAGAACCACACTCAGAACACTGCTCTTTGAAGCGACGCAGAATTCATAACTTCTCAACCTCGCTTTATTCTTAAGAAAATAGAATGAAGGTACAGGAGCGAAATCTATTTCCCCGTTTTCAAACATCGTGGCAAGATCTCGTGGTGAGGCTTCAATTACTTTAATCCCGTTCTGTTCAAGCTGATAATAGGGCAGGAAGTTGTTTGCGAGCCCGAATTTACCAATTCTAATCTTCATGCTCATGAATACACCCTCAAAATATGGTAAAAGGTGTCTCTCTCCGCGGGTATTTTGTTAGCACCCTTCACAAGAGCCAGAATCTTATTTATTGGAAGCATAAGCGGTGTTTTTGCACCAGCCGCGTGGGTAATCCGTTCCTCCATAAGCGTTCCGTCCAAATCGTTCGCACCATAATTCAAAGCCACTTGAGCGAGTTTCTCACCCAGCGAGACCCAGTATGCCCTTATACTGCGAAAGTTCCGCAGAACTATTCTTGAAATAGCTATCGTCTTGAGGACATCAACAACATTTGTTTTTTCTTCAACAAGCCCCAATGCATTCAGTTCGGTGTTTTCAGGGTGGAAAGGAAGCGGAATAAAGGAGACAAAGCCATTTGTTTTCTCCTGCAGCTTCCAGAGCTTATAGAGATGAGTAGCCCTCTGTTTTTGCTCTTCAATATGCCCGAAGAGCATTGTTGCATTGCTTTTTATCCCAATAGTATGGGCAATCTCCATTATCCGAAGCCATTCTTCCGCTTTTATCTTCTTCGGGCAGATAATCTCCCGTACCTCATCATCAAGAATCTCCGCTCCCCCTCCAGGCATTGCTTGTAGTCCGGCATCCTTCAGCCTTGAGAGCACTTCAGCAACACTCATCTTCTCGACTTGCGCAAGAAAGCTTATTTCAACTGCAGTCAACGCTTTGATAACCACGGTTGGAAATCTTCTTTTTATCTGGCTGAACAACTCCTCGAAGTATTCCATGTTCATTTCAAAATTGAGTGAGCCGACGATATGGAGCTCCGTAGCACCCATTTTTACCGCATTATCAGCTTTTTGAAGCATCTCTTCAATGCTCATAAAATAGGCATCGGTATCCCCGACATCACGGTAGAAAGCGCAGAGCGGACATCGAGAAACGCAAATATTTGAGTAGTTTATATGCCGGTTAACCACAAATGTTACGATATTCTCGTTCTCTCGATTGATGCAATTTGCTAACGCTCCGAGCTCATGAACGCTCCTAACAAAGAGTTCCTCAATTGTTTTCGGTGTCCATTCTTCCATTGCTTATGGCTTCTTTTCTTTGACTATATAAACCTGTTCTTTTATATTCATATCCAATAATGGATATGACATATCATGAAAAGAGCAGGGCATGAATACTATACCCCGAGCTCATCGCCTATCTTTTGAAGCGCGTCCAGAGCGAGTTTGAAAAATTCGTTTCGCTCGAGCCCGAGGTCTTCACATACCATGATATGCTCTCTGCTGACGTTTCGTGCAAAGGACTTGTCTTTGAATTTCTTCGTTAACGAGTTCACATTCACCTCCGCCAATTTTCGGCTGGGCATCATTAAAGCGGTTGGTACAATCAAGCCCGAAAGTGCATCTGCAGCAATCAACGCTTTAGCCATCACACTTTCCGGTTCAAATCCACTCATCTAATTTAAGAACCAGCAAATAAAAAAGGATTGAGCGAGCACAATGGATCGTGAAGCGGGAATGGAGCGCCTGGAGAAGAGTATACAGGCATGTAAGCGGTGCGAGTTATGGAAAACGAGGACCAATCCTGTTGTTGGTGAGGGCTCGTTGTCTGCATGGATACTGTTCGTCGGTGAAGCTCCCGGTTATTATGAAGATGTAAAGGGTCGACCATTTGTGGGAAAAGCGGGAAAGGTACTCGATGAGCTGTTGGAATCAGTTGGGTTACAAAGGAACGAGGTGTATATAGCCAATGTTTTAAAATGCCGACCGCCGGGGAATAGAAATCCCACAACAGAAGAGATACAAGCCTGCACTCCTCATTTAGAGGCACAACTGGAGATCATTCAACCTGAGATTATTGCTACCCTTGGCAACTTCTCGTTGTCCTATATCTTTGATAAATTCGGGTTGAAGTCAGAAAAGATAAGTAAGATACATGGTAAAGTATTTAATGTAAGCACGATTGCGGGTATTAAAATTAAAAAGATAATACCATTGTATCATCCCGCAGTTGCTACCTACAATCCTGGAATGAAAGAAGTATTGATTAAGGATTTTAAGGTGCTGGCGAAATGCCTTTATGCGGATAGTACTACTCGTGGAGGAATTTAACTGGGAGTTATAATTTGACAAAGTCAAACTAATATGATTCCTTTCCTCGTCTCCCCACATCACCTTCTCTTCGTTTGGATACTTATGAAAGCGCCTCTTTGGCGCTCACTGACTTCGCATATCTTCCTCATAATATGCGACTTCACCAATTAACAAAGTAACTCTATTGTCTTCTATTTTACTTAGAAAGATCGCAATATTCTTGTATTTAAAAGCCACATCATCGTGTAAGCTTAAGGGAACAATCTTCGGTTCTCCTATTGTTTCATTGTAGACTTCGATTTTTACTATCCCGTTTTCTTCTTCTACGGAAATAAGTTTGATTAAATTGCCTTTCACCCATGTGCTCCCATTTAATTTTATCTCAACATATTCATTCTGGTCCAGGGAGTTAAAATCAATGAACTGTGCTCGTTGTAGCGGCAACTCTTCCACACTTCGGCTGAAGCCATCCGCCACCAAAGCACTGGTACCCAGCAGCTATACCTGGACTCAGGGGTAAAACGAGGTTCTCATCTTGATCGATAATTAATCGGTCCTGTTCAATAGGAGGAGCAGGTCTTGGTAGAAGTTCATCATTTTCTGGTGGCTCATAGTCTTTTGCTCCGGGAGGTCTATCAATTTTTCCCGTCAATAAATCGTGCACGATCTTGTGATACTCTTCTTGGTT